>CAZHTI010000053.1:14802-19552 GCA_964535755.1 uncultured Salinisphaerales bacterium
GCAGCTGCGCCGGACTATTTCCGAGGTTTTTGAGGGTGGTCATGCCAGACGATGGCGATGGCAGGACGTTGGCTGAGAAACACCGCAGGCCGGCGCATGCACCACGCGAAGCTTCCACGTGTCCTAGTGCGAAGCTGAGGCGATCGCCCTGCACCCGCGGTGCGCGATGCCCAGCCTGCAGGCGCGACGACAGCCTGCGCAAATAGGGCGAGGTACCACTCAAGAACCGCGACGCCACCGCCAGAGACGGAGAAAGCCAACCGTCAATCGAGGATCTCAAAAGAGCATGCTCGCCAAGGTTTTGGATGGGCTAAAGACCGCTTATTCCGCCAATCAGCACCGATCATCCATTTGATGAGCGCTTCCCTGATGCCCTCCACCGTAGCGCCTAGGTACCATCGCCTGAATCAACCGTCAGTTAGACGATCAGTTGCAAGGGGACGATGCGATGCGCGTGGGGAAGACTCTAGCGGTAATGGCTTTGGCGGCTGCTGCCGTGTACAGCGTGGCGGAAGCACCCGTGCGCTTGGTGAAGGACTTTATCGCGAATGATGCTGTGGCCGTTCCGGTTCAGCCATTTGCGATTTCCGAGCTCGCCCCTAACACCCAGATGTATCTGGAGATCGGCGCTACCGATGGCTTGAGCCTGTGGCGCAAAGACGCCAGCGGGGCACAGTTGCTGCGGGCATTTGGCGCCCTACCCAATGGTCGGCAGACTAACCAGGTCAGCCTGCCCGGTGCGTTTGTATCCATCAATGGTTTCGTGGGCAATACCGCTCTGACCATCTACAACGTTGGCGCCCAGGGCGCGGTCATCGGCGGTCGTTATGTATTTGCCGGCAGCGAGTCCGGTGTGGCCGGTGTAGAGACTGAGCTGTGGTCGTCGGATGGCACTAGTGCAGGCACCACCTTGCTCAAGGATCTTTGGCCGGGTGCAGGTTCTAGTGAGCCGTCTGAATTCGTCGTGTTCAACGGCTTACTCCACTTCAGCGCCACGCGCGTCAACGCTCAAGGCGATCAAGAAGCCGTGCTCTGGCGCACCGACGGCACCGCGGCTGGCACGCAGGAAGTTTATGTCGAGGCAGGATTCTTCCCGCGCTTCGCCAATCTACAAGTCGCTAACGGTCGGCTGTTCTTCACGCGCACCACCAGCGCGGGCTTCCCCGGCGGTTTCGGCCCGACGGGTCTGACCGCACTCAGCACCGATGGCACAGCAGCTGGCACTTATCCACTGATTGGCGCCAATAGCACGCCGGCCTTTCTCTACAGCCGGTTGTTTGCGGCTGACACTGGCGATGTGTTTTTTTGTGAAGCTAGCGATGGTGGCCTTTATCGCACCCGTGGTGCTGAAGGCGATGTGGAGTTGGTCTTAGCCAAGCCCGAACAGGGTGGTGGCTTCCCGGGCAGCCCCGGGTTCAATCCGAGCTACTGCCTCGGGGTGCTCGCCGACGGGCCGCAAGGCACTTTGATCGCGGTCAAAGATGGCTCCACCTTGAAGTTGGTCCTCACTCAGTCGGGGTCACGGATCGAGTTGGCGCAAAACATCGGCCCGACGACACAGTCAGTGCGCTACGGCGGCGTGGACTACTTCCTCGCGGGCAGCGAGCCCGGCGGCAACCCAGGCCTCTATGCCTTTAACGCCACCGACGGCAGTTTGAATCGGGTCGTTGGTTTTGAGGCCTTGCAGTTTGATGCCTTCCCGCACGCTAGCCCTTATCTACAGGTGCGCAATGGGCAACTTCAGTATTTGAATGCGGATTCCTCACTGAGCCCCGGCCTTTATGCATTCAATGGCACCGGTAGCCCCAGCCTGTTGAGTAACGACGAAACCCAGTTCGTCCAATCTGCAGGCGTACAAGACATAGCACCGGTGTACCCGCGCCCCGTGCTTGCCCGACACGGCGATGCGGTGCTCCCAGCGTCGGACTTGTCACAGCCGGGTGCGGTGCTCGCGAAGCTGGGCAACTTAGTGACCGGTGTCGCCAATTCCGACGAGGTTGAGGGTGACGGAACCTTCATCACTGACGGTAGCCTTCGCAATACCCGATTTATCCGCGAGGCGGGGGCTGTGCAGGACCGCATCAGCCTGCCAGAGGGCGTGTTGCAGGCGATTCGCAATTCCGACACTGACTTCAGCCTAGAGTGGATCGACCTTACCGGTGCGATAACTACGGTAGCGCGCTACCGTGAGACTGGCAGTTCGGGCGCGCCTCCAGCCCCAGGCCCAGCCCCTATGGGTGGCCCTAGCTTCCCCCCACCCTTCGCCTTCCCTGCCTTCTTAGGTAGCCTCACTACGGCGGGTGGGCAGGTGTTCTTTATTGCACCGCGCGTCGAGCAGAACGGCGAGGAATCACGGTTCAATGGACTCACGCTGTCGGTTTGGCAACCGGGCTCTGCGCCGCGCGAGCTAAAAGCCTTCGGGGTGGACTTCAACGGCCAGTTCTTAGGCGGTTTGGAATTGCAGGCAGCCGGCGGTAAGGTGTTTTTTGCCGCTACCGACCCCGAAGCAAATCAGGAGATGGCGTTCTTTAATTCAGACGGCACAGTCGCAGGCACGCAGCGCATCGCTGCAATTCCGCAAAACAACCTCGGTCTGAACTTCATTGGCGCAGCGGGCGAGCGCGCAATTGCTAGCCTGTTTTTGGACGACAACGCCGGTGGGCGTCGTCGCGTGTTGCTGGCAATGGACGGCAGCATCGGTCACCTAGAGCAGCTTGCAGATGTCGCAAGCACTGCGACTGGCGACGACGCGGGCACAGCGATGTTTCTGGGCAATGGCGCACGCGGTGCAGCAGTCAACGACCAACTGATCTTTGCCTTCCGCACTGCCGATGAAGGTTTTGAGCTGTGGAAAACCGACGGCAGCACGGCGGGCACCCACATGCTGCGTGCGCTGCGCGCTGGACCGGTCGGCGGCAACCCAGACCAATTCACGGCTGCAGGTGCGGCCGTGTACTTCGCGGCCAATGGCGAAGAGGGACGCGAGCTGTGGGTTACCGACGGCAGCACCGCGGGCACGCGCCAAGTCACCAATCTGGTGGCGGGGCTGTCAGGCAGCAATCCCCACGATTTGAGCTGGCAGGCTGACCTCAACAAACTGGTATTCGCCGCAACGGCGGACGGTCATGGCAGTGAATTGTTTGCCACCGATGGCAGCAGCACGGAACTGCTCGCCAGCATTAACCCCGGCCTGTCGCACAGCACCCCCTATGGCATCCAGCGTGCTGGCCCGCAACTGCTGATGCTGGCCGATGACGGCAAGGTCGGCAACGAGTTGTTCACAGTCGCGCTAGAGAACTTGCCGCCCGCCGCGCCGGCTCTGGTCGCCAACGCCGTCCGTGTTAACGAATCGGATGTGCAGGGCGGCAAGTTGCGGGTCTTCCTCGACCCAGCATCGGATCAAACCGTGACGGTGAATTACAGCCTGCGTGCCGGCACCGCAATCGACGGTGTGGACTTCACGGCCGCATCTGGCAGCTTGAGCTTCGCCCCTGGGGAGACCGAAAAGCAGATCCCGCTCGGAGTCATTGCCGACGAGCGCGTGGAAAGCGATGAGACCTTCTTTGTCGACTTCAGCGCCGCAACCGGTGCAGAACTGGTGAACAGCACCGCAACTGTAACCATTGTTGACGACGAATTCGGCAGCTCGTTCCGCTGGGAGCTCGCAATGAACGGTGAATTCGTGCTGCTCGTTACCGACGAGGGCGTGTTTGCAGATGCGGCATTCGTCCCAGCGCCTGCGGAAGCACCGGCCGAGTTTGAATACCCCTACGGCTTCCTGCATGTAGACATCGTTAAAACTGAGGACGGTGCAGATGCCAATGTGCAAATGTTCTTCGGCTCGGAGCGAGGCATCGATACCTATGTGAAATGTGGTCTGGAGACCTGTGGCGCGTTCCCGAACGTAAGCTTTGCACCGGACAACCTCGTGCTCACACTCACTGACGGTGGCTTGGGCGATCTTGAAGGCATGGCCAATGGCAACATCCGTGATCCGGGTGCACCCGCAATTGCTGCCCGATTGCTGCCGTTTAGCTTTATTGAGCGCGGCAATATCGCTGCCAACCGCGTCATCACCTCTGAGGCGGTGAACGTGCCCGGAACCTCCGCTGGGGCAAGCGGCAATATCCGTATCGAAAACGGCCAGTACCAGATCAATAGCCAACCTTGGACCAGTGCAGCTGGCGTGCTGCGTGCGGGCGACCGTATCGCTCTGCGCCACACCAGTGCGCGTGCACCGAGCACGGCCACCCATACCCTGCTGCACGTCGGCGATGCATTCACCGTGCAATTCACCAGCGTGACCAGCAGTGCCGACCGCGCGCCCGATGCCTTCACGTTTGTCAGCCAAAGCAATGTCGCGGCTAGCAGTCTGGTACTCAGCAACACCCTGACGCTGACTGGTTACAACGTGGCGGTGCAGGTTTCACCCGCGGGTGGCTTGGAGTACCGCATCAATGGCGGCAGTTTCACCGGCGCCAAGGGCACGATGCGGCCAGGTGATCGCCTGCAGGTGCGCCACACGGCGAGCAGTGCGAAGGCTGGGTACAAGAAGTCCAGCATCAAGGTTGGCGAGACGACGGGGACTTTCACAACCCGCACTCGGTAATCGGCAGTGCTTTTTGAGAGGCCGCGCCCAGTGCGCGGCTTTTTTTTGGGTGCCACCAAAAGGATTGCAGCGCTTAAACCAGCGTTTCCGACACCTTGGCCTTGAGGTCAAACAGCATCGCCGGCTTCTCGGGGTAGTCCT
>CAZHTI010000054.1:0-5621 GCA_964535755.1 uncultured Salinisphaerales bacterium
CGCCATCCGCCGCCGTGACCAGCACGGTGTCGCCGCTGGCAAACTCGCCCGCGAGAATGCTGCGCGAGAGCGGGTTCTCCACCAAGGCCTGCACCGCACGCTTGAGCGGACGCGCGCCGTAGATCGGGTCGAAGCCCGCCTCGGCCAAGAGATCCAGCGCCTCGGTCGAGAACTCGATGGCAATCCCACGCTCGGCAGCGCGTGCCACCACCCGCTGCGTCTGCAACCCGGCAATCTGGCGAATCGCCGCGCTGCCCAAGGGGTGAAAGACCACGGCCTCATCGATTCGGTTGATGAACTCGGGCCGGAAGTGCTGCCCGACCACCGCCATCACGCCTTCTTTGATTGCGGCGTAGTCGCTGGTGGGCTCCTGGCGCATCAGCTCTTGGATGAGTTGGGAGCCTAGGTTGGAGGTCATCACCACCACCGCATTGCGGAAGTCCACGGTGCGGCCTTGGCCATCGGTGAGGCGGCCATCGTCGAGCACTTGCAAGAGCACGTTGAAGACATCGGCATGGGCCTTCTCGACCTCATCGAACAGGATCACGGAGTAGGGGCGGCGGCGCACGGCTTCCGTCAGCGTGCCGCCTTCCTCAAAGCCGACATAGCCCGGCGGCGCGCCGATCAAGCGGCTGACCGAGTGCTTTTCCATGAACTCACTCATGTCGATGCGTACCATCGCGGACTCATCATCGAACAAGAAGCCCGCCAAGGCCTTGCACAGTTCCGTCTTGCCGACCCCGGTGGGGCCCAAGAACAAAAAGCTGCCGATCGGGCGATTGGGGTCTGCTAGGCCCGCGCGTGAGCGGCGGATGGCGTTGGCAACCGCGACCACCGCCTCATGTTGGCCAACGACGCGCTGATGCAGCGCGTCCTCCATGCGCAGTAATTTCTCGCGCTCGCCTTCCAGCAATTTACTGACGGGGATGCCCGTCCAGCGGCTGACGACTTCGCTGATCTCGGCCTCAGTCACGCTGGTGCGCAGCAGGCGTGGGCCAGTGGCCGCATCCGCCTTGCCGGACGTCTCGCCCGCCACGGCCGATGCCGCCTGCTTCTCCAGCTCAGGGATGCGGCCATATTGCAGCTCGGCCATCTTTTGCAGGTCGCCGGTGCGGCGAGCGGCTTCGAGCTCCGTGCGCGCGCGGTCGAGTGCTTCCTTGGCACCGGCGCTGCCTTGCACGCTGGCTTTCTCCGCCTGCCATTGCTCGTCGTAATCGGCGACTTCGCGCTCCAACTTGCTGATCTCTTCATTGAGCGCGGCAAGGCTGCGCTTGGCACCGTCGTCGTCCTCACGCTTGAGCGCTTCGCGCTGAATTTTTAGCTGAATCAAGCGACGGTCGAGGCGGTCCATCACCTCGGGCTTGGAGTCAATCTCGATGCGGATGCGGCTCGCTGCCTCGTCCATCAGGTCAATGGCCTTATCCGGCAGTTGCCGGTCGGCGATGTAGCGGTGGCTCAGGCGCGCGGCGGCGATCAGAGCGCCATCGGTGATGTCCACCCCGTGGTGCACCTCGTAGCGCTCTTTCAAGCCGCGCAGAATGGCGATGGTGTCCTCGACGGAAGGCTCACCCACCAGCACGCGCTGGAAGCGCCGCTCTAGGGCCGCATCCTTCTCGACGTACTTTTTGTACTCGTCCAAGGTCGTCGCACCGATGCAGCGCAACTCGCCACGTGCGAGTGCCGGCTTGAGCATATTGCCGGCGTCCATTGCGCCGTCTGCCTTGCCGGCACCGACCAAAGTGTGCAGCTCATCAATGAACAGCACGACCTCGCCCTCGGTCTTCGCGAGGTCAGACAGCACGGCCTTCAGGCGCTCCTCAAACTCGCCGCGAAACTTAGCCCCGGCAATCAGCGCGGCTAAATCCAGCGACAGTAATTGCTTGCCCTTGAGCGACTCAGGGACTTCGCCGTTGACGATGCGCTGGGCTAAACCCTCGACGATCGCGGTTTTGCCCACGCCCGGCTCGCCGATCAGCACGGGGTTGTTCTTGGTGCGGCGGGCCAAGATTTGAATCGCGCGGCGGATTTCCTCGTCGCGGCCGATGACCGGGTCGAGCTTGCCGCTGGCCGCGCGCTCGGTGAGGTTGATGGTGTATTTGCTCAGTGCTTGGCGCTGGTCCTCGGCGCTGGCCGAGTCCACTTTTTGGCCGCCGCGCACCTTGGCAATGGCTTCCTCTAGCTTGGCTTTGGTCGCCCCGGCTGCCTTGAGTGCTTCCGCCGCCGCATCGCGGCCTTCGAGGGCCGCGAGCAGGATCAACTCGCTAGAGATGAACTGATCGCCACGCTGCTGGGCCGATTTATCGGCCAGATTCAGCAGGCGGATGAGCTCAGGCGAGGGCGGCACATTGCCATCCGGGCTGCCTACCGTCGGCAGTTGGGCCATTGCGGCCTGGAGCTTGGCGTCGAGCACATCAACGCGCACCTCAGCCTGTTGCAGCAGCGGCCGCACAGATTGATCAGCGCTCGCCAACAGCGCCTGCAGGAGGTGCAGGGGGCTGATGCTGTTGTGATCGCGGCCAACGGCAAGACTGCTGGCATCGGCCAGTGCGGTTTGCAGTCGGCTGGTAAGTTTTTCCATGCGCATGAGAAGTCCTTTTTAGAGTGGTGCAGGGCGTATCCGTCGCGCGCCTGCCAGTGCAGCAAATGACGACGGGCAGCGGCGCGTCCATGTGCCGCCCCCTGCTTCACTTAATGGGTCTGACGGCCGGGTGTTTCAAGGGCGCTGCGCGGTGCGGCACGGCTGAATGCCTGCGCTGCACGGGCGAAATCCTCAGGTAATCGGCAGGCATAGGGCGGTTGTGCGGTGGCGGGCTTAGGGATAAATGACAAGTCGCTCGTGTTACCCTTTTTGCCTTAAACCTTTTCTTAGTTTTCCGACCTGATGCGTAAGCAAACGGCTTCGCCTTTATTGGGCTCTTGGCACCGTGCGCTGGTGCTGCTGTGCGCAGCGGCAATGAGCGCTTGCAGCCTGCTGCCCACGCCCGCGAGCATCCCGTCACCGTTCAGTGCCGAGAGCCAAGCCGCTAGGGCAAGCACCGATGCCAATAAGGCTGCCGACGAGCGCCTGCTCAAGGGGCTATCCGGCTCGCTGCGGCGCAACGCCACCTACCTCGCACAGGACCCTCCCGGCAGCCTGCAACCGGAGCTGTTGCCGCCGCGCAACTTGGCGCTCACCACCCAGACCGGCCCTGCATGGAAGCGCGCGCAAGTCCCCGCCGGCAGCAACCCGACCACCGTCGGCCTCGTCTCGCCGACCGCCGGCGCCGGCTATTTAATCGGCGCGGGCGACACCATTGAGATCACCGTTTTGGGCCGCTCAGAGCTCAGCTCGCGCGCCAACGTCGGTGTCGATGGCCGCGTTCCGGTCGCCTTGGTTGGCCCGGTGGAAGTCGGCGAGCTGACGCCGAGTGCCGCCGCCGCGCGCATTGCCCGCGCCCTGCGCGAGGGGCAGTTCTTGGTCAACCCGCAAGTCAGCGTCACGCTGGTGGACTACCAAAGCCAGATGATTTCGGTGCTGGGCGAGGTGCGTAATCCGGGCCGCTTCCCCGTGCGCAGCCGGCTTTCGGTGCTGGATGCGCTTGCGCTCTCTGGCGGCGTCATCGAGCAGGGGGCGCAAGTCGCCTATGTGCTGCGGCCTGAGGATGAAAAAGTCACACGCTATGAGGTGGACCTCGACGCGCTGCTGCAAGCGGGGGCAGGGCAGACTTACTTTGAATTGCTACCCAGCGATACGGTGGTGGTTCCCAAGGCGGAGCAGTTCTTCATCTACGGCGAAGTGCGTGCGCCCAACACCTACCGCATCAAGCGCGGCATGACCATCATCCAAGCGCTTGCGATGGCGGGTGGGCTGACCGATAAGGGCAGCGACCGCCGCATCCAAGTCCGCCGCCGCCAAGGCAATGGCAGCCTAGAGCGCATCAGTGCAGACCTCTTCGACGCTGTGCAACCGGACGACGTCCTCTACGTTCGGGAGCGTTTGTTCTAATGCAAAACCATCGCGCCCCTTTGAATATCCTGCCGGCCAACTTCACCGCCCCACCCATCGCGCCCTCACAGGTGCTGGCCATCCTCACAGCGCACCGCGTGCTCATCGCCGCCTGTGCCATCGGCTTTGCCATTGCCGCATTGGCGTATAGCAAGCTGGCCCCTAAGAGCTACGTCGCCTCCGCGCAGTTGCTGGTGGATTTCGACGTCAACGATCCGGTGAGCAATCGCGACTTCCCCAGCCAGTTGGCATCGAGCTACCTCTCTACGCAGGTGGATTTCGTCCGCAGCCCGAAAGTGTTGTTACCAGCAGTGGACGCCTTGGGCTGGACGAAGGATGTCGAGAAAACCGAGGGCTTCAAGCAAGTACCCGGCGGTGGTGGCGTGCGTGAGTACCTGATGGAGAAGGTGCTGGCGAAGAACCTAAGTGTGGTGACGCTCAAAGACTCGCGCGTCATTCACATTGCCTATGAGGGTGAGAGCCCCACTGAGGCGGAGACCGTCGCCAACACCGTGGCGCGCATTTATGTCGAGCAGAACCGCAAGCGCTTCACGACGCCCCTGCAATCGCGCGCCGATGAGTACGGCAGCCAGTTGGAATCGCTGCGGAAGAAGGTCGATGCCGCACAAACCAAGGTGACTGAGTTCCGCCAGCGCACTGGCCTGGTTGAGCTCGATAGCGGCCTAGATTCTGAGGTCTATAACTTGCGGCAGATGGAGCAAAAGCTTACGGACGCGCAAATTGCAGCACGCCAAGCCCAAGAGCGCCGCCGGATCGCCAGCCGTAACCAAGGCAGCAGCGCGGAGACCGATACCGAGATCGAGTTCCTCGGCAATACCTATGTGCAAACCCTCAAAGGCCAGTTGGTGACGGCAGAGGCGCAGTTTGCGGAGCTGTCTAAGACCTTGGGGCCGCGCCACCCTGACTACATCGCCCAGCAAGCGGAAATCACCTCGCTGCGCGAGCGTCTTACCCGCGAGAGTGGCGTGTTTTTCTCCAGCGTCGGCAATGACGCGGAGAAATCGACCAACGCCGAATCCGCGCTGCGCGCCAGCATCGAATCCCAGCGCCAGCGCGTGCTGACCATCCGGACGCAGCAGGACGAAGGTGCAACTCTGGTGCGCGAGCTTAACGCCGCCAAGACCCTCTACCAACGCGCCTTGGAGTCCTACGACCGCGTGCTATTGCCCGCCCAAGGCCAGTATTCCAACGTCTCGGTGCTGTCGCCCGCCTCCCCGCCGCTGAAGCACACGAAACCCTTGGCGCGCAACAACACCCTGCTGGGCCTGATCGCCGGCCTGCTGTTTGGTGCCTTGCTCTCCTTTTTGCTGGAGTTTCGTAACCGTAAGGTGCGTTGCCCTGCCGATGTGCTCGCCACCACTGGCGAATTCCCCTTGCTGCGCCTGTAGTGCCGGATCCGCACCATGACCCCCTCTGCTGCCGCCCTGCTGACTCCGGCCCCGGTGCTGGATGCCGTCCGCGATCCCTTCTCAAAACGTACGGAGCAGCTGCGCGAGCTGCGCCAAGGGCTGCAATTGCGCGCTGACCCTGATCTCTCATCGGTAATCGCCCTCGTCAGCCCGGGCGCAGGCGAAGGCCGTAGCCGCTTAGCTGCGGAGCTTGCGTGGCTGTTCGC
>CAZHTI010000054.1:5721-19278 GCA_964535755.1 uncultured Salinisphaerales bacterium
GCCGGACTCAAAGCCATGGCCGAGCGACTAACAGCGGCGCGCATTCAACTGCTCGGCACGGTCAGCCAAGGGTTTTAGTGGTGGCTACGGCGCAGGCTTTGTACCCAGCGCCCGCCCAGCAGTGGGTTGTTGACGAGCGCGCCCGCCTGCTGCTCGACATCATGATGATGGTGGCGATCATGTTCACCATCGTCCCTGAGGCGTTTAGCTTTGCGGAGCTAGACCGCCCGAATCAATTTAGCGGTACCGATCTCGGCTTCGTCGCCCGTGTGCAATGGTTCCCATTATTCGGGATTGGGGCGGCAATCATCGTCATGCGCGCGCGCCTCGCTTGGGCACTGCTGAAGGAGGTTAATCCATTTCTGATTCTGATCATGATCTGGATATTTTTGAGCACCTTCTGGAGTTACCAGCCCGATATTACATTGCGGCGTGCGGTAAAAATCACCGGCATGATGTTGGTGGCCTATTGCTACTTTTTAGTCAATTGGGAGCCCTCTGCAATACTCCGTAACCTCCGGCGGATTTGTTATTGGCTGTGCGCTGGCTCGATTATTTTTGTCATCGTTAAGCCGGAATATGCGGTGCACCAAGGTATCGCCGAGCCCAATCTGAAAGGCGCTTGGCGCGGGCTCACCAATCATAAAAATGCCTTAGGAATTCTCACGGCGGTCAGTATGTCGCTGTGGGTGCACGCGTGGGCGTCTCGCGATGTCCAAGCTCGGCACTGTGTATTGCCACTGATTTCTGTATTTATCTGCCTATTGGGTAGTAAATCCACCACCGCGTTAGTTTCATCATTCGCGACCAGTGCGGCCGTTGTCTATTTTTTGCGCGCGCCGGCGCGGTTGCGCACCCCGTTTTTCTTCATTGCGGCCGCGCTCGCGTTTGTGATGTTGACCTGTGTGCTGTTTATTTTTACCGGCGCTCTATCCTTGGGCGACGCTCTGGCTGTGGTAGCTGGCAGCCTGGGTAAAGATGCAACGCTGACTGGCCGCGATGCCATCTGGGGCGCAGTTTGGACTGAGATTGGCCGTCACCCTTGGATAGGCTGCGGTTTCAATGGCTATTGGGTGATTGGCGAGCCTTGGGGCCCGTCGGGCGACGTGCTGCGCAGCATCGGCTTTGCGCCGTTGCAAGCGCACAATGGCTATCTGGATATTCTCAATGAGCTCGGCATTATTGGCTTTACGCTGCTCCTGCTCATGCTCGGTTACCAGTTCTGGCAAATCTCTGTAGTCAACAAGTTTGATCGGGTAACCGCATCTTACGGCTTTGCCTACCTAATTTATGATTTGATTCTAAATATCACAGAATCAAACTTCCTGCGGCCTACGTTTCTGCCGTGTTTGGTGGAGTATATCGTAATTATCGCCTGCGCCCGCACGCTGCTCCAGCAGAAGCTGCTCCAGCAATACGGCCAGACCGCGGATGAGTCATTGTTTCAACCAAAAACTCGGCTATCGACATGAGTTCGCTAGAACTGCCAGAAATTAAAATTCTCAAGGCTAAAATACATAATATTAGCCGGCCCGAGCTGTTTGCCGCGTTCACAGAAGGAGCGCTGTTTACTCCGAATGTGGACTTTCTCATGCTGATGGAGAACGACCCGGAGTTTCTGGACCTCTTTCATCAGGCCGAGTTTCGCGTCTGCGACAGCCAAATACTCATGTGGGCGGGCCGCTTTCTCGGCACGCCATTTAAAGAGAAAATCTCTGGGTCGGACTTTATGTTCGAGTTCTGCGAGCACCATAAGAATGACCCGCGCTACAGCATGTTCTTCTTTGGCGCTGCCGATGGCGTCGCGGATATCGCGCGTGAGCGCATCAACTCACGTTTAGGCTGCAATTTCGTCGTCGGTGCCTATGCGCCGCCTATGGGCTTTGAGAACGACCCGGTAGAAGTCGAGAGGGCGCGGCAAATTATCCGTGACAGCGGCGCGGGATCCGTCGCGGTAGCGCTGGGTGCGCCCAAACAAGAGCGCTGGATCATCGAGAACCGACCGTTCTTACCCAACGTACGCTGCTACATGGGGATTGGCGGCACGCTGTCCTTCGAGGCGGGTGCGGTGCACCGCTCGCCGAAGTGGATGTCCGATGTCGGCATGGAGTGGGCTTGGCGCTTGGCTAAGGAGCCACGGCGTCTGTGGCGACGCTATTTGGTGGACGACTTGCCCTTCTTCAAGCTCCTCATAAGCCAGAAATTGGCACAAGGCCGGGCGGCTCTGGAATGAAGCTGGGTATGGCGCAGGCGCGTCTGCTGCGCCTATTTAGTAGCGCCATCTTGGTACAGGCGCTGCTCTCGGCAGCCAGCCTCATGGTCGGCTTGTTGCTGATCCGCAACACTCCAGATGCCGACTACGGTCATTACGTGCTGGCGACGACCGGCCTGCTGCTGCTCACCAGCCTGCAAGGTGCGTTCATCGGCGGGCCTTTGTCGGTGCTCGCCCCTAAGCGCGAGCCCGCCGAGCGCCTCGCGATGGTGTCCGGCATCTACAGCCTACAAACCCGCTTTACGCAGCGATTTGCCTTTTGCGCATTGGCTTGCTTGGCCATCCTTACTGCACTGGGCTTGTTAAACGCCGAGCGCGCAGGGCTGAGCCTCGCCTTCATCATCGCCGCGTGGATGACGCTCAACCGCGAATATCTGCGCCAACTGTTGATGATCTACTCACGGCCTCTGCAAGTGTTGCAGGCCGACTTCATCTACGTGGTGGTTTTGATCGGGCTCGCTGCACTCGCCGTTTACTTCTTTGAACCGGCAGCGCCGGCTGCGGTCGCTGGCTTGGCCGTTGCGGCGTGGCTTGGGGCCCGCCCAGCCCTCAAGTATTTGCAGCGCGACCCTGGCCTAGCGCTGGGCGACACCGGAAAGTTCTTGGCTCAGCTAGCGCCTTTAGGGCTCTGGGCGACCGCTGGCGCAGCGGTTTATTGGGCGTTTAGCCAAGGCTACAACTATCTCGTCGCGTGGCAGCTCAATGTGGCTGCGGTGGCCGCACTGGCCGCAACCCGCCTGTTCATGATGCCGATCAACCTGCTGACGGGCGGCGTCAAGCAGCTGCTAGTGCCGACAGCCGCCGGTTGGCTGCAAGCGCATGGGTTTGCCGGCGTGATGCGCCGCGTACTACTCATCATCGCCTGCGTCACTGTTTTGGCCCTCTGCTACTGCGGCTTGCTCTGGCTCACCCGGGATTGGATCACCGAAACGGTGCTGGATAAAACCATCCCCGATCGCGACGCACTGGTGCTGATCTGGATGGCAGTGTTTTTGATCCAACTGGTGCGCGACCTGCTGATCACCGTGCTGTTCGTCCGCGAGAAGTTTTCGTCCCTGACTTGGCTGGCGCTGCTCTGTGCCTTTGTAGCCCTTGGTAGCGGCCTGCTGCTGATGCCGCTGTACGGTGCGCGGGGCGGGGTGCTTGGCCAGCTGATTGGTGAGGTCGTCAACATTATCGGAGTGCTGCTTTTGCTGATCTACGAATCACGGCAGGCCGCTACAACAGAGAAGCGGACTCCATGAGCCGTCACAAATTCTTCGTAACATCGTCGCAATCGGTTAGTCTTCACCGCAGCAGATTCGACCGCAAGGAAGCCAGCAGTCACCGTAGTTCCGCCGCGGCTTAGGCTTTTTGACCTTGCGCCTGACAAAATTCTTAAAAATATAGTTTGCTAACCCTTCTGTGATCGCCACCGAGACCTCCCGAGCCGCTCCGATTCAAGGCTCCATTTTTGCCGCCATAATCGGCAGTTATTTGTATGCGCTGACGCTGCTGTTCCAAGTTGAATTCGACCAGCCCTACCAAGTCTTAGCGCTCACTGCGGTATTGCTCGGGTTTCTGATGTTCCGTCGTTTTGATATTACGCGCGACTGGAACCTAAGCTCTCCTGGGTCGCACGGTGGGCATATTCTCTTGCAGTGGGCTTGGATGGCGGGTATTTTGCTGCTTTTGGGTTTTATTTCCAAAAGCTCCACTTATTTCTCGCGCGAATTATTGCTGGTCTGGCTGATTACCACCCCGGCGGTTTTATTCATAGGGCATCTGGTAACGCGATTATTATTCCATACTTTGCTGCCGCAGTCCGCAAATCGGCGTTCTGCCGTCATTATTTTTGCTAATGAATCAGCACGGGTGCTCAGCAGCAAATTGCAAAACTCCTCGGTGTATCAAGTTTGCGGCTATTTTGAGGATCGCGAAGAAGAGCGTACCGGCGGCGGCATTCCCGGCGTGCCGTTCCTCGGCAAGGCCCGTGTAGCCGCCCAATATGTGCGTGACCACGATATTCAAGTGGTTTTTGTGGTTTTGCCCGACGCTGGAGCGAGGCGCGCACTAAATATTCTCGATGAATTTGGTGACACCACCGCATCACTTTATTATGTCCCTGATTTTTTTGTGTTTTCTCTGCTAAAAGCGCAATTGGGCGAGGTTGAAGGTGTGCCGGTTTTGCAAGTCGCGGAAACCCCGTTCTATGGGGTCGATGGTCTGCTCAAACAGGTTTTTGATTTCTTCTTTGCACTCGCTGCGATTATTGCCTTGATCCCGGTCTTTATCGGCGTGGGCATCGCTGTAAAGCTCTCCAGCCCAGGGCCAATGTTCTTCAAGCAAAAACGCTACGGCCTCAATGGCAAGCGTTTTTGGGTGTATAAGTTTAGGTCAATGCGGGTTAATGCCCCGGACGCCGACAAGCGTCAGGCGACTAAAGACGACGACCGCATCACCCCCGTCGGTCGGTTTATTCGCAAAACCTCACTTGATGAATTGCCGCAGTTTATGAATGTGATTAAAGGCGAGATGAGCGTCGTCGGCCCACGCCCGCACACGGTTGCCCACAATGAGCATTATCGGCGTGAAGTAAAGCAATATATGATGCGCCACAAGGTCAAGCCCGGCGTCACTGGCTGGGCTCAGGTGAATGGCCTGCGCGGTGAGACTGCGAATATCGAAAGAATGGAAGAACGTATTCGCTTCGATTTGGAATATATTCGCAATTGGTCGCCGGTGATGGACCTCAAAATTATCCTGATGACCGTGCTCATGATGGTTAAGGGCGATAAAAATGCGTACTAATCCGGCATTGGTCGTCGCTGCTGTCGTCGTCGGCGCGCAGTCATTGCCCGCACAGGCGCTGCACCTGGAGTTGAGCCCCAATGTGCAGGCGCGCATCCAACGTGATGACAACCTGTTCCGCGCGCCCGACAACCCACCGCGCGGCAGCGCGCCCAAGGTCGGCGACACCATCACCCGCGTCGGTGGCGGTGCCAAGCTCAAGCTGGAGCAGAGCCTGCAGCGAGTGGAAGTCAATGCTGACTACCAGCGCAATGATTATCGTGACCAGAGCCAGTTGGACCACGACAGCTACCAAGTGGGGGCCCGCGCCAACCTCAGACTTGGCTCCACGCTGAGTTTGGACCTTGCCGCTAGTCGCGACCGTCGGCTAGAGAACTTTGCCTTCCGCGACGATGCTGCTAAGGGGTTTTTGCGGCTGGACACCAGCTCTGCGGACTTGGCCTATGCCATCACCCCGCGCTACAGCTTGGTAGCGCGTGCTGACTACCTCGCAACGCGTGCGACCCTGCGTGCCTCGCAAGATTTTGACGTCACCGAGCGCGGCCAAGAGGCGGCAGTGCGCTATCAGACCGCCGGGTTTTCGCGCTTGGAGTTCGCCTTGCGGAATGTCGATGGCGAGTTCCCGAAGCGCCAAGTGACTGAAGGCGATGGGCGGGAAAAAACCTATACCCAGCAAAGTGCACAGCTGCGTGTTGGCTACATCCCCAGCGGGCTCACCGACATCGCGCTGCAAATTGGCTACACCCGCCGCACCCACGACGATCCGCTGGTCGAGGACTTCAGCGGGGTGACCGGCCGCGGCTCGGTGCTGCGGCGAATCTCTGGCCGCACCCAAGTACGGATGGACGTCTTCCGCAATGTGTTTTACGTCGAAGAAGTGGGTGCCAATTACGTCGAGAACCTAGGCGCTGCCATTGGCGGGGATTACCTCTACTCCAGCAAGTTGCGCTTGGGCGGCACTTTGGAGCGGGTGCAATCGCGCTATCGCGGCTCGGATCGCTTCACTTTGCTGGGCGATGATGGCCGTAAAGACAACGTCACCACGCTGCGCTTGGGCGCAGAGTACCGGCCAATTTATCGTCTGAGCGTGATTCCGGAGTTCCGCACCGAGCGGCGCAGGTCGCCCGAGCAACTCTCCTCCTACCGCTACCAAAGCGTCGGCTTAGATTTGGTGTACCGCTACGGCGACCAACCCGAGGTTCGGTTTTGAAACTCACCAAGGCCTATCGCAACACCCAGTTTTTGGATAGCGACGAAGCTCGTGAGATTCGCATCCTCAGCGAATACTTAGAGCCAAAGAAGCGGCTACGGGAATCCCAAGTGGAGCGGGCGATTGTCGCCTTTGGCTCCGCTCGGGTTCGGCCACTAACTGCTGGGGCCTCAGGGCGCGATTTTTACGCCGAAGCGGCGGCCGTCGCCGAGCAACTCGCCCGGTGGACTACGAGCAAACACAAACCTGCGCGTCGCTATCACTTGGTGGCTGGCGGCGGGCCGGGCTTGATGCAAGCGTTCCACGAGGGTGGCGCGCGGGTAGACCGCACACTAAATATCGGCTTGGGGATTTCTCTGCCGTTTGAGCAGCACGGCAACCCATTCATGGACGTTGAGCGCGGCTTTGAGTTCCACTATTTCTTCATGCGCAAGTTCTGGTTTATGAACTTGGCCAAGGCGGTGGTAATTTTCCCCGGCGGCTTCGGCACCTTGGATGAGCTGTTTGAAGTGTTGACGCTGACGCAGACTGGGAAGTCCAGCCGCATGCCGATCATTCTGTATTGCAAAGCCTTTTGGGAAGAAGTCCTTAACCTCCCTGCGCTAGCGCGCCAGGGGCTGATTAGCCCAGAGGACTTAAATCTGTTCCAGACCGTTGATTCGGTCGATGAGGTCGTCACCGCACTGACCACGGCACTCGGTGCCGACTAAGCGCTATTGCTGCGTGGCAACTGCTTAGGCCGAGCTTGGGGGCAGGCGGCTTGAGCTAGAGCCGCCAGCGCAAGCGCTCAGCCGTAACGGACTTGATCTGCCGGGGCAGGGGCGTTGTCGGTCGGGAAGTCCGATAAGCCTAGTCTCTGCTTGCCGGTAGCGACCAAAAAGCGCGAGCCCAGAATGAGGTAGCGACGCCAAAGGCGCTTTGGTTCCTTCATCAAACGGAACGACCATTCCAAGCCGTTACGCGCCATCCATTCCGGCGCGCGCGGCAACAGGCCAGCGTGGAAGTCAAAGGCGGCTCCCACCGCCAACGCGGGCATCGAGAGCGCCTCGCGGTTCTCGAACACCCAGACTTCCTGCCGTGGGCAACCCAAGCCAACGAACACCATGCTGGCACCAGAAGCCTTGATGCGGGCGATGACCTCTGCCTGTTCCTCGGCGTTCAACTGGCGAAACTTGGACGGCTCCATGCCAGCAATTTTGAGGCCGGGGTAGGCCGCGCACATTCTGGCCGCAAGGGCATCCAAGACCTTTTGGCTGGAGCCGTAGAAATACACCGGCAGACCTTGCTGTGCTGCGGCTTCTAACACCTTGAGCGTCAGCACGGGGCCGGCCACGCGGTCCTCCATGCCCAAGCCGTAGAGCCAATTGAGCGCCCAACGCACGGGTTGGCCGTCTGGCGTCACCAACTCCAATTGATTGAGGCGGAAGCGATGCTGCGGGTCATCAAACCCGGTCATCACCCCATGGCTCGCCAGTGCCGATACGCCATAGGCTTTTTTTGCCTTAGCGGCGTCCGTGATCCGCTTCACTGCGGACTCGTAGTCCAGCGCATCGATGCGCACACCCAAGACGTTGCGCTTACCGTAATCCAGCATGAGATTCCCCGTGATTGTATTTAGACCGACCAGCGCTCACGGTTGAAGTCGTAAATCTCCCGCAGAATCGCAGGCACATTGTATTGCAGCTGCCAGTCTGGATAGTGGTTTTGGAAGCGGGCCAAATCGCCCACCCACCAGATATGGTCGCCCATGCGGTTGGTATCGGTGTAGCTCCAGTTCATCGGGCGCTCAGTGATTTCTTCGCAGAGCTTGATGGCTTCCAGCATCGAGCAATTGCTGTGGCGACCACCGCCGATGTTGTAAACCTCGGCAATGCGCGGGGCTTTGCGGAAGGCATCGAAGGCGTTGACCAAATCCGCACTGTGGATGTTGTCCCGCACTTGCTTGCCCTTGTAACCATTGACGGTATACGCGGTGCCGGTGGCGGCACACTTCATCAAATAGGCCAAAAAGCCGTGCAGGGCAGTGCCGGAGTGGCCGGGGCCGGTTAAGCAGCCGCCACGGAAGCAGGCAGTGGGCATATCAAAATAGCGTCCGTACTCCTGCACCAAGACGTCGGCAGCCACCTTGCTGGCACCGAAGAGGCTGTGCATGGTGTGGTCGATGGACATGTCCTCACGAATGCCGGTGGCATAGGTGTGGCTTGGGTCAATTTCCCACCGCAGCTCTTGCTCGATGAGAGGCAGGCGGTTGGGAGTGTCGCCATAGACCTTATTGGTCGACGTGAAGATGAAGGGCACGGTCGGCGCGTGGCGGCGCGTGGCCTCCAGCAAATTGAGCGTGCCGTTGGCATTGACCGAGAAGTCCATGTGCGGGTCGCGCGCGGCCCAGTCATGGCTGGGCTGGGCGGCGGTGTGGATGATCACACTGAGGTCTTTGCCGTATTGCTTATAGAGCGCTTCGATGGCGTCGAAGTCACGGATGTCGGCCTCGACGTGGGTATAGCGCTTGCCCAATTCCGCCTGCATCTTCTGGCGGTTCCAGAGGGTGGAGGCTTCCTCGCCGAAGAAGGTTTTGCGGAGGTCGTTATCAATGCCGACGACCTCCATCCCAAGGCTTGCAAAGTGGCGGGAGGCTTCAGAGCCGATAAGGCCGGCCGAGCCGGTGATGAGGGCAATGCTCATGGCGTTAATGGGTAAGGGGATTGGCGTAGGAAGATGGGGCGACAGCTTGCGGTTTAACGGCAGCAAGCCCCGGCGCTTGAACGATCATCGGGTAGCGATGCTTGTAGCGCAGGAAGAAGCGCTCAAGCGTCAACGATGAAACATGCCCTGCAATTATCGAGCAAGGCAGCACCAAAGCGTGCATCCATTCGGGGACTTCACCGCCAAATTTCGCGATGGCGATGCCTTTAAAGAAGCCGGCAATCGGCGCGTGGAAGATGTAGATCGCGTAACTGATGCTTCCCAAGTACAGCAGCGGCTTGGTCGCCAGCATGCGGTTGAGCGCACTGGTGCGCCAGCGCAGCACGGCAATCAGCAACACCGTGTAGACGATGGCGAAGGCCGGCGTGAGGATGATGCTGCCGAGTAGGGCGCGGTCAAAGATGGGGTTGCCGAGAAAAACCGTGTAGCCCTGTAGCAGATAGGTGCCGACCGTCCAGAAGCCCCATAAAGAGAGCGGCAGCAATGCCCAAATCCAGTAGCGGTACTGCCGGTGTTCGTAGGCGATGGCGACCAGCGAGCCGAGAATCAAGCCATCTGGCCGAGTGAACAGCGCCAAGTCGTAGGCCCCCGCCTGACGCAGATAAAAGCTGCCGACCATGCCAAGCAGGCCGAGTGGGAGCAGCAGCCACCAACGGCCACGCAGTGCAAAAATGATGAAGGGCCAGATCAGGTAAAACTGTTCCTCTACCGCGATCGACCATGAGTGCAGAAAGTGCGGGATGTAGTCCCAGTTCTGCGGGACGGCTTCAAACTGAAAGTTGAAGAATTGCAGGAAGAAGAAGCTCTGCCAGACTTGATTCATCTGGAAGCTTGGATCCACAAACAGGGTTTTCGCCACGCCATAGGCTAGGCAGATAAACAAGGCGGCGTAATACACCGGCCAGATGCGAATCACACGGCGCATCCAGAAGTGTTTGAGCAGGGTGGGCGTGGGCAGGTTGGAAGTAATGATCACTTGGGTGATCAAAAAACCTGAGAGCACGAAAAAGAGATCCACAAAGCTCCAGCACCAGAAGGTGTAGGTGCCATAGGTGTGGAACAACACCACGCCGATTGCGGCGATCCCGCGTAGGCCGTCGAGCGCCAAAATGCGTTCCGAGGGGGAGCGCGCAGCCGAGTGCGGTAGCAGATTCTGTCCTGAGGTGGTCATAAGGCTCACAAGCGGATTCAACGAGCGGGACAGGCTGACATAATGTCTTGATCCATGAATACCGTTAGCGTCTGCATTTGCACCTATCGTCGGGAAGCTCGCTTAAAGGCCTTGTTGGAGGACCTCGCGGGCCAGTCTCGGCTGCCTGAAGAAGTCGTCATCGTCGATAACGACGCGGCCGGTTCTGCCCGCGCGACCGTCGAAACTTTGGCGCCCAACGCACCTTTTGCGGTGCGTTATTCGGTGCAGCCGGTGAAGAACATCTCCCTCACCCGCAACCAAACCGTGGCGAACGCCTCGGGCGATTGGCTGGCGATGCTCGATGACGACGAACGGGTAATCCCCGAGTGGTTGGAGCGCCTGCTGGCCACCGCCGCAGCGAATCAGGCAGACGGTGTGCTAGCACCCGTGGTCTGCCTGGTGCCGGACTCAGCCCCCGTTTGGATACGCGCCGGCAAGCTCTACGCCTTGCCGCGCTTCGCCACGGATAGCGTGCCGCCACTGAACCGGATCGGCATTGGCAACGCGCTGCTGCGCGCAGACTTGGTGAAGGCGCTGGACGGGCCGTTTAACCCCAAGTTTGGCCTCACAGGCGGCGAAGATGCCGACCTCCTTACCCGCTTGGTCCAGCAAAAAAACGCCAAGCTGGTCTGGTGCGACGAAGCGCTCGCCACTGAAGAGGTCGAGCAAAACCGCTTGAGCTTGGCTTGGCTGCTGCGCCGCTCACTCAGAGGCGGGCAGGACCACGCCAAGCTGCGCTTGGCTGGCCAGTTTGGGCCGATGGGGCCGGCAGCCAAAGCGCAATTTGTTGCTCAATCTGCCGTTCAGATGCTCGCCGCACCGGTGATCGCCTTGCTCGTGCTGCCGCGTGGGCGGCACCATTCCGCAGAGTGGCTCAAGAAAATGGCGGGTAACTTTGGCAAGTTGTCGGCTTTGGTCGGCGCGCACTATCAGGAATACAAATGACGCTGTTGCTGGATGTCGTACTGCTCGCCCTTGCACTGCCTGCGTTCATCGCCTGCGGCTACCTACTGCTGATCACCCTGCTGCCGGCGCGAAAAGTGCTGCCCGCCGCCGCGCGCAGCCAGAAGTTTGATGTCATCGTGCCTGCGCACAACGAGGCCGCAGTGATCGAGCGCACGGTAAAAAGCCTGCTGGCGATGGACTGGCCCAAGGAAAACTTCCGCGTGCTGGTGGTGGCCGATAACTGTAGCGATCACACGGCTGAGCTTGCTGCACAAGCGGGTGCGCGGGTGGAAGTGCGCAGCCATCAAACGGAGCGGGGCAAGGGCTATGCCTTGAGCCACATGTACGCGATTTCGCAGCGCGAAGGTTTTGCCAATGCGGTGGTCGTGGTGGATGCCGACACCGAGGTCTCGCCCAATCTGCTCGCCGCTTTTGCCGCGCGCTTGCCACTCGGTGCGCAAGCGATTCAAGCGCGCTATGGGGTGCTGAACCCCCATGCGAGCTGGCGTACTGAGCTAATGACCTTGGCTTTGGCACTCTTTAATAGCCTGCGGCGGCGTGGGCGCGACGCGCTGGGCGTATCGGCGGGCCTCGCCGGCAACGGCATGTGCTTCACCCATCAATTGCTCAAAGACGTCCCCCACCAAGCCTTCTCAATCGCCGAGGACTTGGAGTATGCGATTCATCTGGCCTACAAAGACCACCGCGTCTGGTTTGCCGATGAAGCCATCGTTTATGGCGAGATGGTCTCTAGCGAAGAAGCCTCGCGCTCGCAGCGTCGCCGTTGGGAGGGTGGTCGCTTTGAGATGGCCAAACTGCACATCGGCCCACTGCTCAAGAAGTTCCTGCGTGAACGCTCTGGCGTAGCACTCGACACCGCGCTCGACCTCTACACCCCGCCGCTCGCCTACCTCGGACTCTACGTCGTGCTCGGATTAGTTTTGGCACTGGGGCTCAGCGCACTGCTGATGGCCCCCGCACTCAGCGCTTGGGCTTTTGCCCTGTGCTTTGTGCTGCTGCTCAGCCACATCTTGCTCGGCATTCCCGCCAGCGGATTGGGCTGGAGCGGCTTGCGCGCCTTGCTGCGCGCTCCCACCTATTTGCTCTGGAAGCTTAAAAGCGCACGCCCTAACGAAGCCTCTGGTGAGTGGATCCGCACCGAGCGCGAAGCCAATATCAAGAAGAATCAAACGCCATGAACCATCCCGTACTGCCGCGCCTGCCATCACTCGCTTGGGTGTTCTTGGCGTTGGGGCTGTTCATGCTCGCGGCCGCCCAGTACCGCGCGCACACCAGCATCCATAATCCCAACCTATCTGCGCGTGAGGATGAGGTGGTGTTCCACGGCGCAGAGGTGCAGCGCATCGCCCAAGGCGGGGCGATCGTCTCGGATGACTCCAAGGCCGCGATGATCCCCGGCTACCACGCCCTGCTGGCCGCACTGCCCGAGGGCCTGCGGGTCACTGCCCACCTGCTGTGCAACACGCTCGCCTTGCTGATGCTGCTGATGCTCGCCCGCACCCTGCTGCCCGGCCAGCCGGTGGCATCGACCGCCGCGTGGCTGACGATGCTAATCGGCCCGTACGCCGTCTCGCAGGCGGCGTGGATGAATACCGATGGCTTGGGCCGTGGTCTGTTCGCGCTCACCTTGGTCGCTGCGCTGCGCCTGCCGCAGAACCGTCGCGGCCATGCCTTGTTGGCGCTCATCGCCGCCGCCTGCGTGCTCAGCCGCAATATTTACTTCCCCGCTTTGCTCGGCCTGTTCGCACTCGCCGCAGTGTGGAAGGACTTGGACGTCAGCCGTGAACGTGCGCTCTGGGGGCTCTCAGCCGTGGTGCTGGCGGTTAGCCCGTTTTTGTGGGAGTGGCAAAGCCTCAACCCACCCGGCCTAGACGCCAATAACAGCGCCGCCTTCACCCGCGCGGTGATCGTTGCGGAGCTGTTCTGGGCTGGCTTGCTCGCCCCACTGCTCTGGTTTGCGCGCAAGGATTGGTCGATCAAACCCCTGCTGCCTTGGTTCGGCTTAGGTGCTGCGGCAGTGGTCTGGACGCTTTGGGCGGGTACTTGGGTGCTGGTGGCAGAAGACACCCCAACCGCGTTGCGGAGTGGGGCGATGCTCTACATGCTCGACCGCGCCAATCTGCCCGCAACGCCCTTGCTGGTGGTCAAACTGCTGGGCATAGGCTTAGGCGCGACGATGGTCGGCTACCTGCTCTGGCAGGCCGCGAGCCGCAAACCGAAAGCCGCCTTCGCCGCGCTCGGCCTGCTTGCCTACGTAGTCAGCCTCTGGCTGCAACCGCGCCCCTACAACCGCTATTTCGAAATCTTCTTGCTGCTGGCGATGATGGTGCCGCTGCGCACCGAGTTCAGCGACAAAGCCTGGCGCTACGTCCCGTTAGTGGGCTTTTTTGCGGCTTACGCAGCGGCGTTCCATCTGTTTGTGCG
>CAZHTI010000055.1:0-12609 GCA_964535755.1 uncultured Salinisphaerales bacterium
AGTCTGGACCGGCTCCAGTTCTCCACTAAGTACAGCTTCTAGCAGCCAAGCAGCAGCCACAAAAAAGCCCGCTGGTTAAGAGCGGGCTTTTCTTTGCCACATTGGAGACTAGGACTCGAACCTAGATAAACAGAGTCAGAGTCTGTTTCAACGGAGTTTTCATGGGTTTTCGTACGTCTTCATGAGATTTTAGATTGCTTGTTTTTCAATGGTTTATTGACGTCAGTTGTCCTAGGTTGCCCTTGTTTGCATCCTTGCAGCACTCCCGCTAAAGGCAACCTAAAGGCAACCAAATATGAACGACGGCCAAAACAAGCGCGCAAGTAAGCGTGACTGCCCACCGCTGACGCCCCTGTCGATAGCCAAGGCACTGCGCGATAACGCGACCGGCGATTGCTGGCTGTCGGATGGCAGCGAGCGCGGCGGAGGCCGCTTAGTGCTGCGCATCAAGAACGGAAAGGGTTCATGGTTTTTTCGCTATGTGATGAGCGATGGCCGACGCGACGCCTACCCGCTTGGCCCCTATGTAGAAGCGCCCAAGAACGCAGCGGCGGCAGAACTGGGTAAGGGCTACAACCTATCGGCAGCGAGAGCCAAGGCAAAAGAATATGGCGAGCTACTCAAGGAACCGGCAACGCGAAACATCCGCGCCCACTTCGCCAATCAAGAGGCTGACCGGCTAAAGCTGGAACAAGACAAGCTAGACCGCGAAGCCGCAATAGAGCGCGCCAAGCAAGAGCAAGGCCGCTTCACCCTAGGCGAGTTGATGCGTATCTATTGCGAGCACCTGCGCGCCAAGGGGCGAGTGAGCGCCAAGGGTGTGGCAGATGCCGTGCGCCTGCACATTTTTGAGGAACGCCCCGACCTAGCCGCAATGCCTGCCAAACAAGTGAGCCGCGCCGATATTGCGCTAGTAATCCGCGCCCTTAGCGAGCAAGGCAAAACCCGCACTGCTGGGCTGCTGCGTTCATATCTGATGGCCGCATATCGCCTAGCAATGGCCGCAGAGGGCGACCCGCAAGCCCCGTCAGCACTGATACCGTTTGGCATCGAGCACAGCCCTGTCGATGGCATTAAGGGCTTCGCCGTGGCGACCCGTGAGCGAGTGCTTACCGCGCCTGAATTGCGCATGGTGCTGGCACACATGGCCGAATCACAAAGCGTCGTGGCCCACCTGCTGCGCGCCTGCATATTGGCGGGAGGACAACGCCCGCAGCAAATGGCCCGCGCCACCGTTCAAGACTTCGACGCCAACGACGGCACGCTTTTACTGTGGGATGGCAAAGGCAAGCGCCAACAAGCCCGCGCCCACTTATTGCCCTTGGCGGGTGAAGCCAAAGCCCACATTGGCGTAATGGCTGAACGTGCGCGCCTGCTGGGAACCGACCTGCTGTTCAGCGACGAAGGCAAAACGCCTGTTCGCCTGCCGAGCATCGGCAAATGGGTAGCTAACCGCTGTGCTGCATGGGTAGCCGCTGGCGACCTGCCCGCAGCGTTTCAAGCCAAAGACCTGCGCCGCACCGCTGAAACCTTGATGGCTAAAAACCGATTCCCCAAAGACCTTCGCGCCCAAATCATGAGCCACGGCCTAAGCGGGCTTCAACATGTGCGCTACGACCGCCACGATTACCTAGAAGAAAAGCGAGCGGCCCTAGAGCGCTGGGAGGCTCTGCTGCTGCGCCCCGAGAGCGCCAAGGTAGTGCCGATGGTGAGGCGGCGCTAATGGGCAAGAAAAAGCCTGAGCCTTGGACGCCTGACGTTCTGAGCGAGCAGTTGGCAAAGATTCAGCAAAGCCCCGCACCGGCTGAACTTGTCGGACTGTTGGAAGCGACCTACAGCGCGCCCGCAATGGCTGACTTGTTGGCGCGGCTGCTGGGTGCTGTGGTGCTGCTAGAGCGCTATGCAGGAATACCCGTTGATTCAGACGCCAACACGGTGCAAGCCCGCATGGAAGCGGGAGCGGCTATTGCTGAGGTGATGCGCGCTATTACTAGGCGAGAAATGAACCGTAGTCAGCCTGAACCCTCAGATGAGCCAGGCATTAAATCATTCAAGCAGCCGCAAACCGCGCTAATTACTGCAATGGCTAATGAGTGGCTAGAGCAAGGCAAAGCCCCTGACACATTAGCGCAGCGGGTTATAGGCATTAGCGCAGAGCGGGTGCGGAGTAAAACACGCGAGCACCTTGAGGCTGTGCGCAAATCCACCGCAAACGCTGGTGGCAATAAAGGCGCTGTAGAGGCTGAAAAAAAGCTCGAAGAGCTAAAGGAACTGTGCCGTGCAGACCCCTCTATTCTCGCTTTAACCAATGAAAAAGCGGCTGAGGAATTAGCAAAGCAAGCGAGAAAGGCGGGAATAAAACGGATGGGTGCGGCCCACCTTGAAAGAAACATCATCTCCATATTGCGAGAGAGTCTAAAGACGTAATCGCTAGCGTTTACATGGACGCCCCGCGTTTCGTGACTAAGATTTGACTCCAGTTGTTTGAACCCGCCCGACTGGAGCCGCAAATGCACACCGACGTTTTACCCGCAAAGCCACACCGCAAGACCCGCACCGCAAAGCCGCACAATCCCGCCGCCGAATACCTACGCCCTAAGCACGCTGCGCCTGCTGTAGGAGTTGGCAGGAACTATCTTTACTTGCTGCTGGCACGACCTGACGCCCCGCAAGGCTTATCGAGCAAGCTAAGCCCGCGCTGCCGTTTGATTCACATGCCGACACTCAAGGCTTGGATTAGCGCACTTGGCGAGGTGGCTTAAATGACCACCACAACGATTCGCGCCTTGGCGCTGGTTATCGGCGGATTAAGTCTGACCGCCTGCACCCTGCCGAAACTTGGTTATTTAATGCCGCCCGATGTTGGACGAACGCCCATAAAAAAACCGCCTGAGCGTATATGCGCAGAGGCGGATAATTCAATAACAAAACAAGTCAAACCGATTATATCCACTGCCAGCGGGGTGCGCCAATGAGCGCCCATAAGCTGATTGAGCGGCTGGATAGCCCACGGCAGACCGCCCGCGATTCTTGGATAGCCCGCTGCCCTGCACATGCCGACAAGCGCCCTAGCCTAGCTGTGCGCGCCTTGGACGATGGCCGCACGCTGATTCATTGTTTTGCAGGCTGCGGCACTGACGCGGTTTTGGGTGCTATCGGCCTGACGGTATCCGACCTGTTCCCGCCCAAGCCGACCGAGTACAGCAAGCGGCAGCCGCCGAAAGGCCCGCACCCTAGCGACGCGCTACGCTGTTTGTCTGGTGAGTCATTGCTGGTGCTCGCAGCCGCAGATTTACTAGCCAAGGGCGACGCCCTGAACGCTGCTGACTCGCAACGCTTGGCGCTGGCAGCCCGCCGCATTCGTGCAGCGTGCGAGGTGGCCCATGTTTAAGGACTTCGACAAGATGGAGAGCGCCCGCGCCGCTTTCGATGCCCAAATCGACGCCCAAGCCCAAGCTGAATGGCCCCTGCCCAAAGCCTTGCCGGAAGGCTTGCCCGCCGTCGCACCGTTTGATGAATTGCTATTGCCTGAGGCAATGCGCCCATGGATAACGGACATTTACGACCGGATGCAATGCCCGCCGGACTACCCCGCAGTGGGCGCTATGGTGGCCCTTGGTTCAGTTATCGGCCAACGGGTGCGCATGAGGCCCAAGCGCCGCGATAGCTGGGAGTTAGCCGCAAACCTATGGGGAATTGTTGTCGGCAAGCCGGGAGCGATGAAAAGCCCGGCCCTTGGCGAAGCGTTAAAGCCGCTAAACCG
Organism: uncultured Salinisphaerales bacterium; assembly: GCA_964535755.1. GTDB lineage: Bacteria > Pseudomonadota > Gammaproteobacteria > Nevskiales > Nevskiaceae > Stagnimonas. The sequence continues at coordinate 3,764 of CAZHTI010000055.1, forward strand.
CTTGCAGAGCGCCGCAATGGATGCGGCAAAGGCGAAAGCTTCTGAAAACGAAGTGGATGCCATGGAGCTAGCGGCGCGGCAAAAGGCCCTGACAAACGAGCTTGAAAGGTCAATAAAGGCCGCTGACCCTGAAAAGCCCGGACGCGCCCTGTCGGACATCAAGTACGACCTAAAGACCGTTGTCGAGCAAATCGCACAGCAAAAAATAAGCGCCCAAGGCGTGCGCTACACCACCAATGACCCCACCGTCGAAGCGCTTGGCGTGCTGCTGGCAAATAACCCGGCTGGCATCTTGGTGCAGCGCGATGAGCTTGTCGGCTGGATGCGCAACATGGACAAGCCCGGGCACGAAAATGACCGCAGCTTTTACCTTGAGGCTTGGAACGCTGACGGCAAGTCCTACACCTACGACCGCATCCAGCGGGGAACCATCGTTATCGATAGCCCTTGCGTGAGCGTTATCGGTGGCACACAGCCCGGCGTGATTGGCGGCTACATGCACGCAGCCGCCACGGGAGGCGCTGGAGCCGATGGCCTAATGCAGCGGTTCCAAATGCTGGTATGGCCTGACGACCCGCACGACTGGAAAAACGTCGACCGATGGCAAGACACCGCCGCCCGCAATCAGGCATCGGCAATCTTTGAGCGCCTAGCCCGGCTAGACCCGCAAGCGATTGGCGCAGAGCCTACGGATGCTGATGGCAAAAACTGGTTTTTACGCTTCGACCCTGAGGCGCAAGAACTCTTTGCCGAATGGCACGCAAACCTAGAGCGTGACCTGCGCCAATCGCAGCCCGAATGCCTAGCTGGGCACTTTGCCAAGTACCGCAAGTTAATACCCAGCTTGGCACTTATCAGCCACTTGGCAGACTGCCCGCAAGGTGGCCCTGTAAAGGTGGAGAGCCTTGAACGCGCTGTGGCATGGGGCGATTACCTCAAGTCTCACGCTTACCGCGCCTACGCCCCAGCGATGGGCAGCCACACAGCGCCCGCGCTTGCCCTAGCCGACCGTCTGCGCGCCAAAGCCCTTAACGACGGATTCACGGCCAAAACCGTCTACACCAAGGACTGGCAAGGACTAGACCGCGAAGCCACGGAAAAGGCGCTAGATATGCTCGAAGAACTGGATTGGCTGCGCGCCTTGCCAGCGGAACCCAAAGGCCCCGGAAGGCCGCCGCTGCCTAAGTACGCCATAAATCCGAGACTCTTGGAGGCGGGAGTGTGAACGCCCTAGACAGACTGCGAGAGCGCGAAGCCGCCAAAAAACTTGGAGAACGTACCAAGAGCAAGCCTGCTAAACCTGCTAAATCCAATTTAGAGGGTTTAGCAGGTGGCGACCTAGAAGGTTTTCAAACTTTTTGCGACACGCCAACACCGCTAAGCGATGCTGAACCGTATCGACCGCCCAAGGCTGCAAACGACGGTGCGAGCGATGAGCTAGACCTAGACGCGCTAGACGCATGGCTAAAGGGTGAAGGCTTATCTCTAATCCTGCGCGGCGGCGCGCTAGTGTTCTGTGACGACCAAGGCGCGGCGGGTGCAGTTAGCCCGCCTGACGACCTGCGCCAATTTGCTGAGCACCATCGAGCCGCGATTGCTGCGGCCTTGAGCTAGAGGCACGGCTGCCCGTTCTTTTCTTGGCGGGCTGTTGCTGTGGCTTTGATGCGGCTGACGAATCCGCCAAAACAAAAAAGGTACTTTCTGAGACTTTTTTTCAATCGAGGGGCGCGTACCGACTCGCACCGGCAGACAATTTTCGGTTCTGAAATATCGAGGTCGGCGGTAACGGCTTGATGGTGCGATGCGGCCCCTAGCGCGGCTGCTAAAGGCAACCTAAAGGCAACCAAGCACCAAAAACAAAAAAGCCCGCTGGGTGAGAGCGGGCTAAGTGCTTGAAAACATTGGCTGGGAGACTAGGACTCGAACCTAGATAAACAGAGTCAGAGTCTGTTGTCCTACCATTAGACGATCTCCCAAAAACTGGTAGTTCCGCAAATAAACAACGCCGAAGGTAGCTTCGGCGCTGGGGTAAGGCAAACCGCGGTGTAGCTCCCCGGCTTCTGGGCTTGGCATCGAGTGATACCAAGCGCCAGAGCCCAGCGCGATTAGCGCTTGGAGTACTGAGTGCCGCGACGGGCTTTGTGGAAGCCGACTTTCTTACGCTCAACTTCACGGGCGTCGCGGGTAACGAGACCAGCGGCGCGCAGTGCGGGGCGGAAGGATTCGTCGTAGTCCATCAGCGCGCGGGTGATGCCATGACGCACGGCACCGGCTTGGGCGGATGGCCCAGAGCCAGCGACGGTGACGAGGATGTCGAAGCGACCGACGGCGTCGACAGTTTCCAGCGGCTGGCGAACCAGCATGCGGGAAGTCTCGCGCCCGAAGTACTGCTCAACGGTCTTGTCGTTAATGGTGATGATGCCGGTGCCGACCTTGAGGAAGACGCGCGCGGTGGCGGTCTTGCGGCGGCCAGTGCCGTAGTTTTGGATTGGAGCTTTGGTAGCCATGATGAGCGCCTAAGTGATCAATTTATATGGTGAAGGACTTGGGCTGCTGGGCGGTATGCGGGTGCTCAGCGCCCGGATACACCTTCAGCTTGCGGTATTGGGCGTAGCCCAAAGGACCCTTGGGAAGCATGCCTTTGACGGCTTTCTCGATCACGCGCTCAGGGTGGGCGTCCAACATCTTGCCCAGCGTGGTGCTCTTGAGGCCACCGGGGAATTCGGTGTGCCAGTAATAGGTTTTATCCGCCAGCTTATTGCCGGTGGTGCGCACCTTGGAGGCATTGATGACGATGATGTAATCGCCGGCATCCATGTTGGGGGTGAACTCTGGCTTGTGCTTGCCGCGCAGGCGGCGGGCGACTTCGCTTGCGAGACGGCCGAGGGTTTTGCCTTCCGCGTCGATCAGGTACCAATCGCCCTTGGCGGTGGCCTGGTTAAAAAAGACCGTTTTCATGGTCGGTGAAGCTCCGATTGTGAGGCCCTGCAAATACACCTTGGGCTAATGGTTATTCAGTGGCGCACAGCAAGATGCCACCTCGAAAGAGGGCGCGGATGTTAAGGCGGGGCCAAGGCGATTGCAAGCCATCCAGCAAGTGAAGCGTTTTTTGCTAATACACTGCGGTATCGCAACCGTCAGCGCGGCGTCAACGCCACTCAAAGCAAAAGACTAATGACTCTCTACATCAACAATGTTTGGCAAGCGGGCAGTGGAGCGGCTTTTGCACGCCTCAATCCGTCCACCGGTGCTGAAGTATGGAGCGGGGCGGCAGCGAGTGCCGAGGACGTGGCGCTGGCCTACTCCGCCGCCGAAGCCGCCTTTGAGGCTTGGGCAGACTTGAGCTTTGAGGGCCGTGCAGCGCTCTGCCGACAGTTCGCCAGTCTGCTGAAGGCGGACGCCGAGGCACTCGCCACCACCATCGCTGAGGAGGTCGGCAAGCCCCTGTGGGAAGCGCGGACAGAAGTCGCGGCAATGGTCGGCAAGATCGAGATCTCGATTGCCGCCTACCAAGAGCGCACCGGCAGCCGCGAGCAAGCTCAGCCCTTCGGCCGTGCGGTATTGCGGCACAAGCCGCACGGGGTGGTCGCGGTCTATGGCCCCTATAACTTCCCCGGCCACCTGCCCAATGGCCACATCGTGCCGGCGCTGTTGGCGGGCAATTGCGTGTTGTTCAAACCCAGCGAGCTAACCCCGCGTACCGGCGAGCACACGGTGCGGCTTTGGCAGCAGGCTGGCTTACCAGCGGGCGTACTGAGCCTCCTGCAAGGTGAGCGCGCCACCGGTGAGGCGATTGCTGCCCACCCTGCCCTCGATGGCCTGTTTTTTACTGGCTCCTCGCGTACCGGCGCGCTGCTGGCCCAGCAGTTCGCCGCACGCCCGAACGTGATTTTGGCGCTAGAGATGGGCGGCAATAATCCTTTGCTGGTTGGCAGCATTGCGGATACCGACGCCGCCGTGCACGAGATTGTCCAGTCGGCGTTTATCACCTCTGGCCAGCGCTGCACCTGCGCGCGTCGGCTGTTGGTGCCCAAGGGCGCTGCGGGTGATGCCCTGCTCGCCCGCTTAGTGGCCGTGACGCAAACCTTAAAGATTGGCCCAGCGCTGGCTGCTGAGCAGCCCTTCATGGGCCCGGTGGTGTCGGAGCGCACGGCGCAGATGCTGCTAGAGGCGCAGCAGAGACTCTTGGACTCCGGTGCGACCGCCCTGCTCGCCATGCGCGCGCTCGACCTCGGCCCCGCCTTCGTCAGCCCAGGGATTCTCGACGTTACCGCAGTGCGCGATTTGCCGGATGAGGAATACTTTGGCCCGCTGCTGCAGGTCATCCGCACCGATTCCTTAGCACAGGCGATTGCTGTGGCAAACCACACTCGCTACGGGCTCTCCGCCGGCATGCTGACCGATGACGACGCCGAGTACGCGCAGTTTTTCCGCCGGATCAAGGCGGGCATCGTCAATCGCAACCGCGCTACCACCGGCGCTTCCGGCAACATGCCCTTCGGGGGCCCCGGGCACTCGGGCAACCATCGGCCCAGCGCCTATTACGCGGCCGACTATTGCAGCTACCCGGTGTCTTCCGCCGAGTCCCCCACCCTGCAACTGCCTGCCAGCCTATCCCCAGGCTTAAGCCTATGACCCGCACTCACTTGCTGTTGGTACTGACCGCCGCACTCAGCTTAGGCGGCTGCGCAGCATTGCCGGAGAGCCGCGTCATTCCGCGCCAAGGCGTGCAGTGGATACAGGCGACTGACCCCAACTGCATCCCGCCCAGTGGCGAAGAAGCCCTGCGCGCGGCGGTCGGTGACGACGCAAAGACCTTAGCGTTCGCGCGCACTGTCGGCTCGGTGGAGAGCCTCTTGCAGCGCGCACCGCTGCTCGCTGGCAACCAAGTGGATTTGCTCGTCGATGGCCCTGCCACCCACGCGGCGCAACTGGAGGCTATCCGCAGTGCGCAGCACCATGTGCATCTGGATGTCTACATCCTCACCGACGAAGCGCTCGGAAAGGCCTACGCGGAGGCTCTGAAAGATCGTGCCCGCGCCGGTGTAAAGGTGCGGCTGATCTTCGATGCCATCGGCGGCATGGGCGCTGGCTTCAGCTTTAGAGAAGCGCTCAAAGACGCTGGCGTAGAGATTCACGAGTTCAATACGGTCAACCCGCTCAAGGATCCGCGCCTCTGGCGGCTTAACCGCCGCAGTCACCGCAAACTCTTGGTGGTCGATGGCCGCGTCGCGTTTACCGGCGGCATCAACATCACCGATGAATACTCCGAAGCCTCGCCGGCTGCGGGCTCCTCGGGGGCGTCGCAGCATGGCGGCTGGCGCGACACCCACATTCGCGTTGCCGGCCCCGCAGTGGCGGAGTTCCAGCGCGCATTCATCGCCGGCTGGGAGGCGGAAAAGCGCAACCTCAACCTCGGGCCTGAATACTTCCCACACTTAAAGCCGGAGGGCAGCAGCATCGTCCGCGTCGTAACTAACGAGGGCACAGACTTCCTGCAATTGGTTTTGGACATCCCGCAAGACACCGCCAACAAAGTGCTACGCAAGCAGCGCAAAAAAAGCGACATCTACGCGAGCTACCTGACCGCAATCCGCGAATCCAAACAAAAGCTCTGGGTGGCACAGGCGTACTTCGCGCCGAATGATGAGTTCCTCAAGCAATTGAAGAAGGCGGCTCAGCGCGGCGTCGATGTGCGGTTGCTATTGCCCGCAGAGAGCGACGTCGGCCTGCTGACCTTAGCCTCACGCAGCTACTACGATGAGTTACTCGATGCCGGCGTGCGGCTCTATGAGTACCAACCGGTGATGATGCACGCGAAGACTGCGGTCATTGATGGCGTCTGGAGCACGGTGGGCTCCAGCAATCTGGACTTCCGCAGCTTTATCCATAACGACGAGGCTAACGCCGTGATTTTGGGGCGCGAGTTCGGCGGCAAGATGGAGCAGCAGTTCCTCGAAGACTTGCAGCAGTCGAAAGAAATCCTGCCCAAGGAGTGGCGCGAGCGCCCTCTGACCGAGCGTCTCAAAGAGCAAGCCGCCGCCGCCATCAAGTTCTGGATTTGAGCCATGCAGTCCTCAGAGTTTGTCCAAGCCCTGCGCGCCGCAGCGCCCTACGTCCATGCCCATGTGGACAAAGTCTTCGTGCTCGCTGTCGGCGGCGAGATTTGCGCGCGCGCAGACTTTGAGCGCTTGCTGTTCGACTTAGCCCTGCTGCAATCGCTAGGCGTCAAGGTGGCGCTGGTGCACGGCGCGCGGCCGCAGATCGAGGCACGCATTGCCCTACGCGGTGGCGTTAGCCGCCACCACGGCAGCCAGCGGGTGACCGATGCCACGGCACTGGAGTGCGTCAAAGAAGCAGCGGGCGCGCTGCGCATGGACATCGAAGCGCGGCTATCGACCAGCCTCGCGTCTACGCCCATGGGCGGTGCGAGGGTGAAGGTCGCGGGGGGCAACTGGATTGTTGCCAAGCCCAGCGGCGTGCGCGGCGGCGTGGATTTGCAGTTCACCGGCGAGATCCGCCGCGTTGATGCACAAAGCATTCGGCAAGCGTTGGACAGCGGTCGTATCGCTTTGGTGTCCAACATCGGCTACTCGCCGACCGGCGAGACTTTCAACCTGAGCTATGAGGAAGTAGCGACTGCCGTCGCCAGCGCCTTAGGGGCCGACAAACTCATCTTTGTGCTCGACTCCGACCCCGAACAATGGGCCTTGGCGGACGACGCTGGCGATGCCGGCCAGCTCTCGCTCAATGAGGCTGCGCGGCTGCAAGAAGAAGCCACGCATCTCTCGGAGAAAGACCGCGCGCATCTGGCCGCAGCGGTGTCAGCGGGGCGCGGTGGCGTGCGGCGCATCCACCTGATTGGCGCGGACGAAGAAGGCGCACTGCTCCGCGAGCTCTACACCCGCGACGGCGTCGGGCTGATGCTCTACACGGATGAGCACTACGAGGCCGTGCGTGAGGCCACCATCGAGGACGTCGGCGGCATCCTCGCCCTCATCAAACCGCTAGAAGACGCCGGCATCTTGGTGCCGCGCTCGCGCGAGCAGTTGGAGCTGGAGATCAGCCACTTCGACGTCATGGTGCGCGATGGTTTGGTCATCGCCTGCTGTGCGATGTTCCCCTACCCGCAAGTGGCGATGGCCGAGTTCAGCTGTGTCGCCGTGCACGCCGACTACCGGGGTGAAGGGCGCGCTTCAGCCTTGCTAAAACGCGCGGAAGCCACTGCCAAGCAGCTCGGCATCAACCGCCTGTTTGCGCTCACCACCACGACCGGTCATTGGTTCCGCGAGCACGGCTTTGTCGAGGGCCAGCTCGAAGACTTGCCGGTGCAGAAGCAGCGCATCTACAACTACCGGCGGAATTCGCTGGTGTTGGTGAAGCCCTTGGGCGGCAGCTAGCGCGGACCCTCTCCCGCAAGCGGGTGAGGGGGCGTTATTGGGTCAAGGTAGGCAACAGCGCAGCTCAGTAGCCCAGCACCGTCTCGCTTTGGCGGTCTTGCCAGTAGCTCCAGAGCGGCACCAAAAGCAAGCCCGCGCCGAACAGACTGGCCCGGTAGTAGCCGGATAACGCTGCCCAAGCGAGCAAGGGCCAGCCGAACTGCAAGACCATCTGCGCGAGGATGTCCGCCGCATTGAGCCCCTGCGGCCAGCCGGTCTGTTGGAAGGACTTACGCGAGACGACGTAGGGGCGGCAGACGTTGACCGCCGCGACTGAGGCCATCGCCACGCTGGCAAATAAGGCGGTGATGGCGGCAGCGCTTAGGCCCACCCGCCAAGCCACCACCAGCACGGAGAGCACCAGCAGGGCGAAAAGCGGCAGCAGTGCCGCCGCGACCTTCAGGGCCAACAGGCGGCTGCGGTGCACGGGGGCAGAGGCGAGCAAGGTGGCGGCTTCCTCAGCACCAATGAACACCGGCATCAGCCGGATGGTGAGCATGGCGGCGATCGCGACGATATTGGTGCTGAGCACAGCGGCCTGCGGGGCATCGGCCAGCAACAGGCGCAGCATGCCGATGATCAAAATCATGTTTGCGAGTAAGCCCAGCCATTCCATCGGCGAGCGCAGCACGATGCGCCATTCTTTCAGCGCCATCGCCGAAAGTGGTGTGACGACGAAGCCGCGCGCCGCACCCGCCTTGCTGTCACTAGCTGCGAAGCGGATGGACGGTGGTGCTGCCAAAGCCTGCGCCGCAGGGCCGACGGCGCGGCAGGCAAGCCAGAACAGCGCGGCAGCGACAATCAAGCAGCTCAGCGTCGGTAACCACTGCCCCATCAGCCCAGCGGCAATCCATTCGCCGAAGGCTGAATCGGCGACGATCTCCACCAGGCCTTGCGAGGACGCAGCCGCACCACTCGTGGGCGCAGCGTCTGGGAACACGCCGCCAGAGGCGTCATCCGGCTTCGGCGCTGGGCGCAGCAGCAAGGGCAAGGCCGCGCAGAGCAGCGAGAACGCAAGGCCGAAGCCGATCAGCACCTTGCGCGCATGTTGCGGGCCAAATGCGCGCACAGCTGAGGCGACCACCAAGAGCCCGAAAGCACCACCGGCCAAGTGCAGCGCAAGGCTCATCAGATACAGCGCAAGGCCTTCAGAAAAGCCCAGCACAATCAATGCATTGGCGACCGCGAAGGGCATGACCGCGCCAGTGACCAACCACATGGTGAGCACCGCTTGCAGGCAGCGCAGCAGCACCACCCGCGGCCAAGGGATGGGCGCACTGAGGTAGAGCTGCCACTGCTCGGCCCGCAGCAGGGCTTGCGCGGCAGCCAGCACCGATCCGAGTGGGAGCAACAGCAGCATGGCTTCAGTGAAGGAGGTCGCGCGCTCGACAAACACCTCGCCCGGCA
>CAZHTI010000055.1:12709-19096 GCA_964535755.1 uncultured Salinisphaerales bacterium
GTGAGCTTGCCGTAGAGCATGGGCTCGTCGGGCATAAAGGCGATGCGCTGCTTGATGGCCAAGGTCTGGGTTTGCACGTCGAGCCCCAGCACCTGCAAGCTGCCGGAGTCCGGCGGCAACAGGCCGGCGATCATCCGCAGCGTCGTGGTTTTGCCCGCGCCGTTGTGCCCCAGCAGGGCGTAAAAGCTGCCGCGTGGAATGGTGAGGCTCAAGTCTTTAACGGCGGGTTTGCCCGCAAAGGTTTTGCTCAAGCCTTGAATGACGACGGTCGGAGGCAGCATGGCCAGAAACTCTAGAATGGACTGCTACTTTGCCAGACTCTGCCATGCCTTCATCTGCCCTCGTCACCCGCTCCTTGGCCCGCGTCTGGAACCCCTGCACGCAGATGCACGACCACGCGGGCGAGGACCCCGCCATCCCCCTCATCGGCATCACCAAGGCGGAAGGGGTTTGGCTGCACACGGACGATGGTCGCAAGATTTTGGACGGCGTCAGCAGTTGGTGGACCAATCTCTGGGGCCACGGCCACCCGCATCTGCGCGCGGCTCTGAACGCACAGGTCGCTGCGCTTGATCACGTCATTTTTGCGGGCTTCACCCACCCACCGGCGGTGGAGTTGGCAGAGAAGCTCTGCGCCTTGAGCGGCCATCAACGCTGCTTTTTTACCGACAACGGCTCATCGGCGGTCGAAGCCGCGCTGAAGATGAGCTTCCACTACTGGCAGAACAGCGGTAAGCCAAAGAAGCGCCGGTTTGTGGCCCTGACCAACAGCTACCACGGCGAGACGCTCGGCGCTCTGGCGGTAGGCGGCCCCAGCATCTACCGCGACCTCTACGCGCCGCTGCTGCTGGAGCCCTACTTCGCCAAGAGCCCGGATTGCTTTGAGCGAGCACCCGGCTGCTCTTGGGAAGACCACAGCCGCCGCTGCTTTGCCGAGATGCACCTGCTGCTGGAGCGCCACCACGAGGAAATCGCCGCCGTCATCGTCGAGCCGCTAGTGCAAGCGGCAGGCGGCATGCGCATGTACCACCCGATTTACCTCTCGCTGCTGCGCCAAGCCTGCGACCAGTTCGGCGTGCACCTGATTGCCGATGAGATTGCTGTCGGCTTTGGCCGCACAGGGAGCTTCTTTGCCTGCGAGCAAGCCCCGCCCTTGGTGCATGGTCGCGGGGCGAAGCACGGCATTCAGGCGGATTTTCTGTGCTTGTCGAAGGGCCTCACCGGCGGCACCCTCCCCTTGGCGACGGTGCTGACGACTGAAGAAGTATTTGCCGCCTTCTACGCCGAGCAGCACTTGGGTAAAGCGTTTTTGCACAGCCACAGCTACACCGGCAACCCCTTGGCCTGCGCCGTCGCACTCGCCTCGCTGGACTTGTTCAGCCAGACCAATGCACTCAACGCCAACGGCGTGCTCGCGCAATTGATGTGGGCGCATACCGCCAGCCTACGCAGCCATCGTCACGTCGCCGAGGTGCGGCAAACCGGCGTGATTCTCGCAGTGGAACTGATGCTCAGCCCGCAGCAGAAAAAGCCCTTCCCGACAGAGGAGCGGCGTGGCCTGCGCGCCTATCGTTACGCTCTAGAGCGCGGCCTGCTGCTGCGCCCCTTGGGCAATGTGCTCTACCTGATGCCGCCCTATGTCCTCAGCGCCAAAGAGCTGGAACAAGCCTGCAAGTTGCTTGCTGAGGCCGTCGAATACGCCTGCACATGAGCCCGAAACCGCTACCGCCACCGCCCGAGCGGCCATTGCCCAGCGATTGCTGCGACAGCGGCTGCGCGGTATGCGTGATGGACCTCTACGCCATCGCGCAGGCGGAGTGGCAGGCAGAGGTGGCGCGCATCAAAGCAGTGCAGCCATTGGACGAAGAGACTAGCGAGACTCGTCCGTAGCTCGGCGGCAACGCGGCCTTAGTGCGCGGGCTTGCCGTAGCCCATCAGCGATTGCACCAGCTTGACGCCCGCGAGCACCAAGCCACCGGCCACCACGCCGACCACGCCCTGCCAGCCCATCGTGGCGAGACTACCTAAGAAGCCACCACCTGCTGCCGTAGCCACGGCCTCTTCAATGTGGTGCAGCGCTGGGACGCCATGGCTGATGATGCTGCCGCCGACCAAGAACATCGCAGCCGTACCGACCACGGTGAGCAGCTTCATCAAGCGCGGTGCGACTTGCAACAGCGCGGCACCCAAGCCGCGCGCCAAGGCATTGGCCTTCTTTTGCAGAGCAAGGCCAGCGTCATCGAGCTTGACGATGCCAGCGACGAGGCCATAAACGCCGACCGTCATCACCGCAGAGATTCCGACCAACACGCCGAACTGCTTAGAGAGGGTTTCCGTCGCCACCGTGCCGAGCGCAATCACCACGATTTCGGCAGAGAGAATGAAGTCGGTACGGATGGCACCTTTGATTTTGTCGCGCTCGAAGGCCACCAAGTCCAAGGCGGGGGTGGCGACTGCCAACTTGTGCTCCGCCTCGTGAGCCTTCTCGTCCTCGCGGTGCAGCAGTTTGTGCATCACCTTCTCAAAGCCTTCAAAGCACAGAAAGGCACCACCAATCATCAGCAAGGGCGTGATGAGAACCGGCAAAAAGTAGCTAATGGCCAGCGCGGCTGGCACCAGAATCACCTTGTTGAGCGCTGAGCCCTTAGCCACCGCCCAAACCACCGGCAGCTCGCGGTCTGGCTGCACACCGGCGACTTGCTGGGCATTGAGGGCTAGGTCATCACCCAAGACGCCTGCGGTTTTTTTGGCCGCCACTTTGGTCATCACCGCGACGTCGTCCAATACCGCGGCGATGTCGTCAAACAACATGAAAAAGCTACTGGCCATGCTCGGGGTATTCGGTGTGTGTAAGCCGCTAGTGTGCCGACTAGGTATGCCAGACTCAAACGATGCACGCGCTCACTTGCCCCTCGCCCCAGATCCTCCGCCCTTTTGTGCGGGCGCGGCTGCTGCTACTGGCACTGGCCTGGTTGCTCGGCCTTGCCGCCTGCGGCAGCCCGGAGCCACGTTTGCCCAGGCTTGCGACCGATGCGGTGGTGCTCGCGTTCGGCGACAGCCTCACCTTTGGCACGGGCGCGCCACCGGGTAGCGATTACCCCAGCCACCTCGCACGCCAAATTGGCCGCAGCGTCATTAACCAGGGCGTGCCGGGCGAGACCAGCGCCCAAGGCCTAGAGCGCCTGCCTGCGGTGCTGGCGGAGGTCAAGCCGCAGTTGGTGCTCTTGTGTTTGGGCGGCAATGACCTGCTGCGCCGCCAAGACCCCGAGCAAATGGCCGCCAATTTGCGGGCGATGGTCAAGCTCATCCGCGCGAGTGGAGCGGCAGTGCTGCTGATTGCGGTGCCAACACCTGCCTACTTACGGCTCTCCGACGCGCCGCAGTATCAAGCCCTCGCCCGCAGCGAAGCCATTCCCTTGGCCGAAGAGGTGGTTGCCGACGTGCTCTCGACTAAACGGCTGCGCAGCGACCCCATCCACCCCAATGCCGAAGGCTATGGAGTGCTGGCGAGCGCCTTGGCAGAGGAGTTGCGCGCGCTCGGGGCGATTTGAGTAGTCATTGCTCGATTGGCCCGGCGTAGGGGTTGGAGACGGCCGCCGCTCTAATCGTTTTGCTTGCGCTTGCGGGCGGCTTCCTCTTCGGCCTCGGCTTGCTCTTCGGCCTTGCGCTCTGCCTCTTCTTCATCGTCTTCGGTGACAACATCGACCACTGCGCCCGCGACCTTAAACGGGACTTTCACGACTTCGACCGCGACATCGGTCGCCACCCCAATCACGGTACCAATCACGCAGGCCTGTAGCGATAGCGACAAGCACAGAACCAACACAACACGGGGGATCAGACTCATGGCGCTTATCTCCTTGCGCGGAAGAACTCCTTGAGCACTTTGCCACAGTCCTCGGCCAAGACACCGCCGGTAAATTGCACCGCATGGTTGAGCTTGGGCTCAGCAATCAGCGGGTAGACCGAGCGCACGGCGCCCGCGCGCGGGTCCCAAGCGCCGAACACCAAGCGCTGGATGCGGCTGTGCAGAATGGCACCCGCGCACATCACGCAGGGCTCCAGCGTGACGTACAGCGTGGCACCGACGATGCGGTAGTTCTTCAGCGCCGCGCTCGCCGCGCGGATGGCGCGCACTTCGGCATGGGCGGTGGCGTCGTGGTCGGTAATCGGGCTATTGCGGCCAGTGGCCAGCACCCTGCCCTCATAAACAATCAGCGCTCCGACCGGCACCTCGCCCGCATCGGCAGCCTCGCGGGCAAGCGCCAATGCCTGCTGCATGTACGACGCATCTTGCGGCTGCTCCGGGCATTCCAAATGAATCTTGGGGCGGATTGCCCCCTCAGGAGCGACCATTTTTGGCAGTGCCTCTGGCATCAGTCAGCCCCAAACTGGGGCCTAGCGCTGGGCGGCAGGCAAAATGAGATTCGACCTCTGGCCGCGCTCAGCGCTCCGGCAACGGCGCTGGGGCGACCGGAAAGGCTGCCAGATGCCGCGCCAAAACGGCGAAAACTGTATTTACATTCAAAGGCTTGCGAGGATCGCGCGGCTCTGTTCGGCGGGGCGATGCGGGGGGCTGCTGCAACCACTGGGGTTTCACCGTTGGGGAATGCGGCAATGCTAATCGGTGTGACAGAGAGCGGAAGTCCATGACGATTTATTGACGACTCGGTGCGTGAAGCAGTTGATGGCCAGGCTGCGATGTAACGATTTTCCGACTTCTTGCCGACTCAGAACTGAACTGCTGACGTCTGGAAGGCTTAGGCCGGACTAACGGTGAGGGGACGCGACACTGCAATTTCGCGGCCAGTGCAGGGCTGAATCAATGCCGCTAAGGTGGCAACCCATGACTACCCCACCCGTCCATTACGTCCGAACGCCGAAGGGCGACATCGCTTGGCAGACCCTGGGCGATGGCCCGCGCGACGTCGTGTTTTTGGGTGGCTTGGTCAGCCATTTGGATGCGATGTGGGACTTCCCCGAGACAGCGCGCTTCTTTACCCGCCTCTCTGCCTTTTGCCGCCTCATCCTGTTCGACCGCCGTGGCTCCGGCATCTCGGAGTCGGTCTCAACCGGTGCCTATCCTGATTGGGAAGATTGGGCGGAGGAAATCGCACTGGTGATGGACGCCGCCGGCTCGCAGCAAGCAACGGTCTATGCCGAGCGCGAAGCAGGCCGATTGGGCTTGTTGTTCGCGGCGCGCAACCCTTCGAGAGTCAGCGCTTTGATCCTCGCGAATAGCTCAGCGCGCTTGGCTTGGGCCGCCGACTACCCCTGCGGCTTGGCACCTGAGCTCATCGACCAACTGCTGCGCACCATCCACCAACACTGGGGCAGTGAGCAGATGGCAGCGATCGCCATGCCCACGCATGCGCAGGACCGTGACTTCCTACGCGCTGCGGCGCGCCTGCAACGGGCCATCGCCACGCCGAATGGCGCAGCCGCACAGTTCCGCCACTTCTTTGATGGCGACGCCCGCCCCTGTCTAGCTCTGGTGCGCTGCCCGACCTTGGTGCTGCACCGCAAGCAGTCGCCGCTGATCAACATCGAGCATGGCCGCTACCTGCACGCGCATCTGCCAGATTCCGTGATGGTTGAGGTCGAGGGCAGCGATGCGATGTTCTCGCACGACTCCGAGGCCACCGTGCTCGGGCACATCGAGGAATTTTTGACCGGCATGCGCGCCGAGAGCTATGCCGAGCGGGTGCTGACCACCGTGCTGTTTATGGATATTTGCGGCTCTACGGAGCGTGCCAGCAACTTGGGCGACGCCGCTTGGCGCGACCTCGCCGCGCGCTTTTTGGGCATGGTCAGCAAGCAGCTCAAGCGCTTCCGTGGCGAGGAGATCGACAAAACCGGCGATGGCTTCCTTGCCAGTTTTGCCAGCCCCAGCCAGGCGCTGAGGGCCGCGGTGGCGATCCGCGAAGAAGCACTGCAACTAGACCTGCAACTGCGCGCCGGCCTGCATGTGGGCGAGTGCGAGCGCGACGGCGCGCACTTGCGCGGGCTTGCCGTGCACATCGGCGCACGGGTGATGGCTGAGGCCAAGGACGGCGAGATTTGGACCTCTAACACCGTCAAAGAATTAGTGGCCGGGTCAGACTTCAACTTCGACCGCCGTGGCGAGCACCGGCTCAAAGGGGTGGAGGGCCGGATGCGGCTGTACCGCTTAGTGACTGAGCCTGCAAAGCCTTAGAGCGTAATGAGCGCCTTACGGCTTATACAGCCAAGGTGTTCTCTGGCGTAAGCGCGGCAAAACCACCCGCCGAGCCCCCTCCTGTCGCTGAACCACCCCGTCAGGCTGCGCCTGCCACCCCTCCAAAGGAGGGGAATATGCGGCTTTCCCCCTCTAGCGGCGAGGTGGTATTCCCCTCCACCGGAGGGGTG
>CAZHTI010000056.1:0-14310 GCA_964535755.1 uncultured Salinisphaerales bacterium
TTGGTGGAGGTGGCGGGAATTGAACCCGCGTCCAACGATTCTCCATCCTTCGATCTACATGCGTAGCCCGCTCTTTGGTTTTCGTCGCTGGCTACCGGAGGAGCACGGAAGGCCAGCGCTTATCCCCTTGGGTTTTGACTTTTGCGTAAAGGGCGTACGCAAAAGCGGTCTGGTGAGAGTCGACGGATGCACCCCCCATCACCAGCACTAGAGGGGCATCCGCTCGCCGGGATTAAGCGGCGAGGGCGTAGTTAGCGTCGTTCGCAACTAGCTTGTTTGCCAACAAGTTTAACGAGGAAGTTGGCATCTCGGCATGCACGTCGGGCTTCAATACCGCTGTCGAAACCGGTCACCCCCGTGGGAGGCGAATACTAGCAGCGACGCCTAGCGCGTGCCTTAACGTAGGCGGGTTTATTTGCCGGCGTGCGCCGCCGACCCTGCAGTGCAGAGGGCGGGGCAGGTGGGCGTTAAATCTTGCGCATGATGCGGCCTTGCTCGCGCTGCCAGTCGCGCTCTTTGATGGTGTCGCGCTTGTCGTGGTCTTTTTTGCCTTTAGCCAAGCCCATTTGCAGTTTGGCGCGGCCATCGTGCCAGTGCAGGTCGAGCGGGGCTAGGGTGTAGCCAGCTCGGTCTACTTTGCCCATTAAGACTTCGATCTCCCTGCGGTTGAGCAGGAGCTTGCGGGTGCGGGTGGCGTCTGCCAGCACATGGGTGCAGGTCTGCTTGAGCGGCGTGAAGTGCGCGCCGATCAACCAGGCCTCGCCGTTTTTGATGACGACGTAGGCCTCCATGATTTGGGCGCGCCCTGCGCGTAGGCTTTTGACCTCCCAGCCCTGTAGCATCAGGCCCGCTTCATAGGTGTCTTCGATGAAGTATTCGTAGCGGGCACGTTTGTTGACGGCAATAAGGCGCTCTGGCGCGCCACTTTTTGTTTTTGACTGGCTCATCCGCAAAATTATAGGCCCCTTGTCTGCATCGAATCTTTATGCCGCTTGTTGAACGCAGCGCTCTGCTGCCGTATTCCGCGTCGCAGTTGTTGGCTTTGGTGGAGGATGTGCCCAGTTATCCGGCCTTCCTCACTGGCTGCACCGAGGCCACCGTACTCAAGCAGGACGGCGATGCCACGCATGCGCAGCTGTCGTTTAAGTGGTTGGGGATGACCGAGCGCTTCAGCACTTGTAATCGGCGCGTGCAGGATGCCGATGGCAATCGCGGCCTTGCCATGCGCTTGGTGGATGGCCCGTTCCGCAAGCTCGATGGCCAATGGAGCTTTCAAACCCTAGGCGAACTGGGCTGCAAAGTGAGCCTGCGGGTGGAGGTAGACCTCGGTGCTAAGGCGCTGCAAAACCTCTTCAGCAGCAAGATCGACCAAGCGGTGAGCGGCGTGATGCAGGCATTTCGCCAGCGCGCGGCCGCCATCTATGGGGCGTCTTCATGAACCCGTCGGAGCCTTGGGTGGAGGTGGTCTGGGCGCAAGCGGATCAGCAAACGCTGCTGCGCCTGCCGTTTGTGGCGGGGATGAGCGTGGCGGAGGTACTACTCAGCGCGCAGAATCAGGCAGATTGGTCGTGCCTGGACTTCCGTGCGGTGGTGGGCTACGGGGTGTTTGGACGCCGCGTGACTGAGGCAACTGCGCTGCATCCGGGCGATCGCGTCGAGCTTTTGCGGGCGCTGGAGATCGACCCAAAAGTGGAGCGCCGCACGCGGGTGCAGCAGGCGCGTAAAAAGCGAAGCCAATCTGGTTAGAGGTGCAATGGCACCGCCAGACTTACCCCGATTCCCCTATGCGCCGAGGGGAGAGCGGCAAGCTTTGCCGTCCCACGTCCCACGTCCTAAGGATTCGGCGTTGGGTCGCCCAAGATCACGCCGGTGCTGGTGTTTTCCTTCGCACGCTCGGCTTCCAACACGTCTTTTTTCTGTTGGTCGCGGATTTGCTTGGCGGTGAGCGTCGTAGCCGATTGCTCGGTTACAGGAGCCGCGGCACCTTCCATCTTCGCGAGCGTCGTGCCTTCAAAAAACAGGCTGACGGTGCGCGAGGTCACTTGCCCGCGCGGTGATTTGTAATAGCCGACGTAATCCCAGCGGTCGTTGCGGAAGGGGCTGGCGGCCAGTGGGGTGCCGAGCAGGTAGACGACTTGCTCCTGCGTCATGCCCACCTTGAGCTGGTCCAACTGCTTTTGCTCCAAGACATTGCCTTGCCGCGTGGGTAGGCGGTACACCAGCGAGCAGGCAGACAACGAGGCAGCGATGAGGAGCAAGCAAGCAGCACGCAACATGTTCATTAGCCGATACGGGGATAGGCGGCGATAATACTCAACCTCCTGTCACCTCGTTTGCTCTGCTCCCTCATGGAAACTCTGGACCTCCGCACCGCCGGCCTGAAGGTGACTCTGCCGCGCCTCAAGATTCTGGAAATCCTTGAAAACAACAGCATGCGGCATATGTCCGCAGAAGACGTCTACAAAATCCTGTTGAAGGAAGATGCCGATATTGGTCTGGCGACCATCTACCGAGTGCTGACGCAGTTTGAGCAAGCGGGCTTGGTCAAGCGTCATCACTTTGAAGGCGGCCACGCCGTCTTTGAGCTAGAGCGTGGCGACCACCACGACCATATGGTCGATGTCGATAGCGGCAGCGTGGTTGAGTTTGTCAGCCCAGAAATCGAGGAGCTACAGCACAAAGTGGCCGAGCAGAATGGCTATGAAATCGTCGGCCACAGTTTGGTGATCTATGTGCGCCGCAAGGATGCACCGGCGTCCAAGCGGCGCGGCTAGCAGCAGCGCGGGTAGCGCGGTTTAGTGCTCCTGGGCGTGCTCGTAGCGCTCGTAGGCGCCGACGATGCTCTGGACCAAGCTGTGGCGCACCACGTCCTGCTTCTGAAACAGCGTGACGCTGATGCCGGGCACGTCTTCCAAGACTTTGAGCGCGTGCTTGAGGCCAGAGCGCTCTTTGTTGGGCAGGTCGATTTGGGTTAAATCGCCGGTGATCACCGCGCAAGAGCCAAAGCCGATGCGGGTGAGGAACATCTTCATTTGCTCGGTGCTGGTGTTCTGGGCTTCGTCAAGGATGATGAAGCTCTCGTTGAGCGTGCGGCCGCGCATGTAGGCAAGCGGGGCGACCTCGATCACGTTTTTTTCGATCAGCCTTGCGACGCGCTCAAAGCCGAGCATTTCATAGAGGCCGTCGTAGAGCGGCCTGAGGTAGGGGTCGACCTTCTGCGCTAAATCGCCGGGCAAAAAGCCGAGCTTCTCGCCCGCCTCGACCGCAGGCCGCACCAGCACGATGCGGCGGATGCGGTCTTTCTCCAAGGCCATCACTGCGCTTGCTACGGCGAGATAGGTTTTGCCGGTGCCAGCGGGCCCGACACCGAAGCTCACGTCGTGGCTGGCGATGGCCTTGAGGTAGGACTTTTGCTGCGGCGTGCGGCCACGCACCACGCCACGCTTGGTGCGCACCACCACTTCTTCAGAGTCGTCCAACGCAGCGGGTGCTCGGCCACGGGCATCGCCCAGATTGAGCAGGGAGAGGTGAATCTTCTCCGGCGTCAGCACTTCGTCCTCGGCCTGCTTGAAGAGGTCTTCGAGCAAAGCTTGGGCTTTGGCGATCTCCGCCTCAGGCCCCAGCAGGCGGTAGAAATTGCCCCGGTTGCGAATCTCGATGCCTAGGCGCAACTCTAGCTGGCGCAGATTGGCGTCGAATGGGCCGTTGAGGTTGGCAAGGCGGCTGCCTTCGTCCGGCTCTAGGATCAGGTCCAAATGTGCGGTGGCGGCGTCAAGCATGGGCGATGCCTGCGACCAACTGGCCCCGTAAGGAATTGGGCTGAACCTCGGTGATTTTCACCGCGACCATCTTGCCGATCAGTGACACATCGCCGTCGAAGTTCACCCAACGGTTAGAGCTCGTCCGGCCTGCGACCTGGCCCACGCCCTTGCGCGCCGGGCGCTCCACCAGTACCTGCTGCACGCTGCCGAGCAAGCCCTCTTTAAAGGCTTGGTCCATCTGCTTTACCCGCGCCTGCAACAGTGCCAAGCGCTGCTCTTTAACAGCGACCGCTACGTTGTCCTTTAGATTCGCCGCAGGCGTGCCGGGGCGAGGGGAGTAGATGAAAGAAAACGCGCCGTCAAAGCCTGCGTCCACCACCGCTGCCATGGTGTCGGCAAAGTCAGCATCCGACTCGCTGGGGAAGCCGACGATGATGTCGGTGGAGAGCGAAATGTCGGGCCGGATGGCACGCACGCGGGCGATTTTTTGCAGGTACTGGGCGCGGGTGTAGCCGCGCTTCATCATCGCGAGGATACGGTCACTGCCTGCTTGCACCGGCAGGTGCAAATAGCTGGCGAGTTTTTCTTCCTCGCCAAAGGCGTCGGCCAAGGCGTCGGTGAACTCCGCCGGATGGCTGGTGGTGTAGCGAATCCGCGCGATACCGGGGATTTTTGCGGTGTAGTGAATTAGCAGCGCTAAATCGCAGAACTCAGTGGTATTGCCCATCTGGCCGCGATAGGCGTTGACGTTCTGGCCTAGGAAGTTGATTTCCCGCACGCCTTGGGCCGCGAGCTGGGCGACCTCGACCAAAACATCGTCCAGCGGGCGGCTGACTTCTGGCCCACGGGTGTAGGGGACGATACAGAAGGTGCAGTACTTAGAGCAGCCTTCCATGATGCTGACGAAGGCAGTCGCCCCTTCTGCTCTAGGTGCGGGCAGGGCGTCGAACTTCTCAATCTCGGGGAAGCTGATGTCCACTGCCGGCCGCTTGGTGGCGCGCGTGGTTTCCAAGAGGGCGGGCAGGCGGTGCAAGGTTTGCGGGCCAAACACGAGGTCAACGATAGGCGCGCGCTGAGTGATGGCGATGCCCTCTTGGCTGGCGACACAGCCGCCGACGCCAATTAAGCGGTCGGGCTTGGCGGCCTTCCAGTCCTTCCAGCGGCCCAATTCGCTAAAGACTTTCTCCTGCGCTTTTTCGCGCACCGAGCAGGTGTTGAGCAGCAGCAGGTCGGCTTCCTCCGGTACCGTGGTGCGGCTGTAGCCGTGGCTCTTGGCGAGCACGTCCGCCATCTTGCCGGAGTCGTATTCGTTCATCTGGCAACCCCAAGAAATCACGAACAGCTTCTTGCTGTCGGGGGCGGCTGCGGGCGCGCTCGGGGCGGCGAGCGGGAGGGCATCAGTCATGGGTAGCGGCACGGAGCTTAATCCGGGGCTGTTGGTCAAAGGGCGCGGAGTATAGCCGCTAAGCCCTTGCGGCTAAATGCGTTTTACCCAGTCCGCCACCATGGACTCAATTTCTTGGTAGCAGGTGTCGAACACTTCTAGCGGGTAGCGATAAGGGTCGTCGACGTCCTGCTCTTTCTGCCACTTACCCAAGCGGTGCACCTTGCCTCGGTACTGCGGAAAGTTGCCGTTGAGCCAATGGAGGTGGCTGCTGTCGAGCACAAGGACGAGGTCGTTGCTTTGCAGCATTTCTGGCGTGATTTGCCGGGCAATATGTGCGGATAAATCCACTCCACGCGCTTGGCAAACCTTGACGGAATTAGGGTCCGCCGGTGCACCGACCACCGCACCCGTGCCCGCCGAGGTCACGCGCAGATTCGGCTTGGCGCGTTGGAGCAAGGCCTCGGCGATTGGGCTGCGGCAAATGTTGCCGGTGCATACCACCAAAATTCGGTCAAACATGCGGGCGCTAAGGTGAGAAAGGTCGGGCATTCTAGCGGCTCGAACTCCCGCCACCGATCGCACGACTTAAGCCCCACGCCATGCCCCACCTCTACCTCGCAACCCCCATGTACGGCGGGCAATGCAGCGGCCATTTTGCGAGCTCCATGTTGGGCCTAGTGCAGCTACTGGGGCAGCAAGGCATCGCCAGCACCTATCGATTTTTGTTTAATGAGAGTCTCATCCCACGCGGCCGCAATGCCCTCGTGCATGGCTTCTTGGCGAGCGATGCCACGCACTTGATGTTCATCGACGCCGATATTCGCTTCGCCCCTGAGGACGTCGTGCACATGCTGCGTGCAGATGTCGACATCCTTTGCGGAATTTGCCCTAAGAAGGAAATTAGTTGGACGCAGGTGGCGCGCGCGGCCGCACTTGGGGTGCCTGCGCAGGAATTAGGCCGCCACTCGGGCAGTTTCGTGGTGAACCTCATCGGCAACCAAGGCCAGCAAGTCGTGGCGGCGAATACGCCGGTAGAGATCGCCCACGGGGGGACGGGCTTTATGCTGATCCGCCGCGCCGTATTTGAGGCTCTAGCGCCACAGGTGCCGAGTTATCGCAATGACCTCAACGATCTATCCGGCACCTTGCCGAGTGGGGCGATGGTGCGCGAGTTTTTCTCCACCAGCATTGATCCGGAAAGCCAGCGCCTGCTGAGCGAGGACTACCATTTCTGCATGCTTTGGCGGCGGCACGGGGGCAAGGTGCACGCGGCCCCGTGGGCGCGGTTAGCTCATATCGGCAGCTATTGCTTTGACGGCGAACTCCCGCGCGTGGCGGCAGCACCCTAGCGGGGTTCAGTTGGGGAGTAGCGCGCCGGGCTTGCGCCAATCCAGCAATTGCTCACCGGCGATCTTCGCTAGCCACTGGCCAGCGCGCGCGTAGCGATGGGCACGGCGTGCGAAGAACACGCCCGATGTGCGCGCGGCAATTGGCAGGCGCGTGCCGCTGTGGACATCGACGACGTGGCCGAGGACTTGGCCTGCCTGCACGTTAGCGCCAACCTCCTCGGCCCAGACCACTACTCCGGCGTGTTCGCAGTGCAGGTAATCCACGGCTTCCAGCAGGCTGGCACTGGCCGCAGGAGCGGGCTCGGGGGTGGGGTAGTCGACGATGAAGCCGCGCCCGGCCAAGAAGCTGACTAGCGCTGCTGCGTCTTGCGCGGCGTAGTCGTCGCTGACGTCACGCTCGCCGCGCAGTTCTACGGTTGCCGCTAGGCATGCGGCGGGGATGGCCGCGTCTGGGAACTCGCGGGCTAGTCGCCACCAGAGCCGCGAGTTGGCTTCATCGAAGGCCTCGCCGCCGGAGTCCTCCGCCAAGAGGTTCACTCGGCTGCCCAAGCACTGCGCCAAGTCCGCCGCTTGCGGCCACAGCGGGGTGCCGATGTAGGTGTGGATGATGGCCTCGTCCTCGCAGTGGAGGTCGAGCACGATGTCGGCATCGGCTGCGAGCCCAAACAGCAGGCGTTTGAGCGCAGTGTTTTCGTTGTGGCTGGCTGGCAGCGCAGCGAGCGCCTTACGGATTGCGTCACGAATCGCAGTGACATTGGCTGTCGGGTCTGCGCCTAAGCGGCCGCGCACGGCGGCGCAGACGGCGGCGAACACATCCGGATATTGGCGGTTGAAGTTCTCGCCCGTCTCCAACTCAAAGCGCCCCATGTGGCGGCCCTGCAAAAACTGAGATTGGCCGATGGGATTGGCATAGGGCACCAGCAGAATCTCGCCGATGATCCGCCCTTGGGCATCGAGTGCTTCCAACGCCACCCGCAGCGCTTGCGCGACCAGCAGCGCGGGGATTTCATCGGCGTGCACGGCCGCTTGGATGTAGGCCTTGGGGCCGGGTTTGGCACCCAAAAAACGCAGCAACTGCACGCTGCGGCGAATGCCCGGGCCGTTTTCGGGCAGCGGCAACTGTAGGGTTTCCAAGCTCATTGCAGCGTAGTCCGAGGTTAGCCTTGGTGAGGTTGCTCAGACTTCTGGCGGCTCGACGTGCACCAGATTGGCGAGCTCGGTGCGGCTATTGACGTTGAGCTTGCGGTAAATCCGGTACAGGTGGTTGGCGACGGTGCTGGGGGCCACGCCAATCTTGCGCGCGGCTTGTTTAAAGCTCAGACCGTGCGCGACGGCCAGCACGATCTCACGTTCGCGCGCGGTGAGGCGGTCGAGCGGCCCGGCCGGCCAGAGGTGGACGACGAATAAGTCCCCCATCGTCTCTGCGGACATACACAACTCGCCACGCGGGCCGACTTGGCAGATCTCCCCCGGCTCCGGTAGCGGGAAGGGAAGGCTGCCAGCCCGCGCGCCGGATGTCGGGCCAGAGCGGTTGGGGTAGTGCGCATCGAGGGCGTCCAAAAATCGCGGTTGGGCGTCGTGGAAGGTGCCGCGCCGATCGACAACCGCAGCCGCCGCACCGGCGGGGCGGTCGCGGTGCGTGCGGGTGAGGTGGATAAAAAACGCATGCGAGGCGGCGTTGAAGAGATGAAATACCAAGCGCTTTTGGATGCGCATCTCGTCGTCCGTGAACGGCTTGTTGCGGTCGTTGCGGTACAGCGAAACCAAGGAGTACACACCGCTGCGCTTGTCCAAGTGGACGATGGACATCGTCCGTTCGATGCCGAAGGGGGCGAAGGTATTGCGGTAGAACTCCGAGGCGAAATAGCTGGCGTCGTCGGTGGCATCTTCCATGCGGGCTGGAGTGCCGGGCGGCAGCTTGATCAAGCGCTTGACCAAGGGATTTTGGTCGGCACTACGCTCGATCGCGCGGACGTATTCGGGCGGTAAATCGTTGAGCGTGAGGTTGTGGAAGCGGCGTGACTCCCAAACCCCAGAGCCCCAGAGCGCGTAATCGTGCGGGATGACCGTCTTGATGCTGGCGAGCGCCCAACTGCGGTACTCGTCTGCTGCGACGGAGACTACCGAGCGATAGAAACGCGAAATAACCCGTTCTACTTCGTGGGAGTCCGCGGTCAGCGGTTGCTGACTATTGGTCATTGAGCGATCCGTAAATTCAGTGATGCGCTAAGACTGTTCTATGACAGCGCGCGGCGCAAGGCGCGGACATGCGGTGTTTAAAAAATTGTCAATAGCTGAATCAACGCTTAAGCAGAATTTCCTCCCGAAGGTAATCACCAGTCTGTAGGCGGCTGGGGGCCTGATTTACCACTGGTGCGGAGGTAGCGCTCAGTTACCTTAGCGACCTTCTGCGCGTTAGACGCAGTGTTTGGCACGAAAACCTGCGGTTTGGAGAGAGCAAATGAACACAAGGCACGCCTCGGCGCTACTCGGCATGGCGGCGGTTTCTATCGTCACCGCGGTCTGGGCCTTGGGCAATTTCGACGCCCCAGCGGATACCACCGCCAGCGACACCGCGCAGCAGTTCGCCGCGGTGAACTCGCACCGCCGCGATACGCCCAATGACCCCGGCTACGACTGCGCCGAGCAAGACACTGGCCTGAGCAATCGCTGCTCGAATCTCTACGACCAGCGTTTTGATTTGTTCGGCTTTGCCTCGCAGCTGACACGCCTAACCACTCTGTATGCAGACCCAACCGACCCTGTGCGCTTCGGCCAGCCGCAGATTTCCGGCTTTAATGCCTCCGGCGCTTGGAAGATTGAGCGGGGTCGCCCGGACGTGGTGATTGCCGTGCTCGATACCGGCATCCGCTGGAACAACGGCAATCTGCGCACGCAAATCGGCCTCAAAGCGGCGGAATTACCGTTGCCGCGTGGCGCGACGGGCGAAACCAATCCGGCTGCGGGCTTAGGTGGTTATGACCTCAACGGCAACGGAGCGCTAGACGTTGATGACTACGCCAACGACGCGCGGGTGGACAAAAACGTTGGGCCGAACGGCATCCGCGACCAAATCGATGCGCAGGATTTGATTAAGAGCTTCTCGGACGGCACCGATGCCGACGGCAATGGCTACATCGATGACATCGCCGGCTGGGATTTCTTTGACGACGACAACGACGCCAATGACGCCTCCAGCTACTTCGCGGCCGGTAATCACGGCACCGGGCGCATGGAAGAAGCCGCTGAGCGCGGCAACGACGGCACGGGTGAAATCGGGGTCTGCCCCAACTGCCGGGTGATGCCCATTCGCATCTGGGACACCTTCGTCTCTGATGGCACCAGCTTCGGCATGGGCATTCTCTATGCGGCGGAGAACGGGGTGTCGGTCATTGTTGGGGCTAATGGCAGCTTGACCAACCCAGCCTTTACCCAAGCAGCGTCCAAGTACGCTTGGCAGCAGGGCGTGGTGCAGACCTATTCTGGGGATGACCTCAACACTGGCAATCACAACTACCCCGCCAACAATACCCACGCCATGTTGATTGAAGGCACGGTACCGGATAACCAAGGCTTAGGGACCAACAGCCCGGAGTTCCAAGAGGCGCGAGATTTCTTCTGCCAAGGCCC
This sequence comes from uncultured Salinisphaerales bacterium, assembly GCA_964535755.1. Lineage (GTDB taxonomy): Bacteria > Pseudomonadota > Gammaproteobacteria > Nevskiales > Nevskiaceae > Stagnimonas. The sequence continues at coordinate 10,128 of CAZHTI010000056.1, forward strand.
GCTAGCGACTGCCTGCCCCGGTAGCAATGCGCCCGTGGGGACTTACTTCCGCAGCGCCAATACAGCGCAGTTTGGCGGCAAGAGCAGCATCTCGATGTGGGGAAGCACAGGCTCACAGAACACGGGGCGTGCGGGCGGTGCAGCGGGGATCGTCGTGAGCGCCGGCCGGCGCTTTAGCCCCAGCCTGCCGCTGTCGCCCGATGAGACCCGCATCCTGCTGGAGCAAACGGCCGAGGACATCACCGCGCCGAACACATTGGGCACCGGCAACCCCGACCCCGCGCAACCGGGCTGGGACAGCCACTTCGGCTGGGGACGTGTGGACTTAGGTAAGGCCGTGCAAGCGGTGAAGGACGGCAACATTCCGCCCGAGGCCGCCATCATTACGCCCGATTGGTACGAGCCATTGGTGGGCACCCAAGTGTCCTTTACCGGCATTGCCCGTGCGCGCCGCGCAGTGGGTGGCCAGATGACATGGCGGATGGAGTGGGGGGTCGGCCAAGCCCCGACGACGTGGACGCTGATCGGCCAAGGCAGCAGCACCGGCACGGTGACAAACTTCGGCACGCTCAATCTCGCCACCGTGCGTGCGGCACTGGCCACCGCCGTGGTGCCGCCGGACGCCGCCGATGCAACGTTCTCTGCTACTTCCCGCCACCCCTTGCAGGATCAGTTCACCGTGCGCTTGACGGTCACTACGCCCGGCAAAATGCCCGGCGTCGACCGCAAGGTGCTGACGGCGCTGCCCGACGGTCAAAACCTGGTTGACGGTTACCCCAAGCGCGTCGGCAGTGGCGGCGAAGCCCCCATCCGCTACGCCGACATCAACGGCGACAACGTGCAGGAGCTGATCGTCCCGCTCGTCGATGGCAGCTTGAATGTCTATCGGCCTGATGGCAGCCAGCTGCCGGGCTTCCCGGTGTTCTCGCGCCCCTTCCCACGGGCAACGGCGCACGTCGCCTCACCCGGCTTCACCAGCGGCGGCGTCGCCCTGCCGCGCGGGCCATTCCGTGCGCCGAACGTGGTCGACCTCGACAACAACGGCAAACGGCAGATCCTCACGGCAGCCAGCCTAGACGTTTATGTATTCAACTCGGACGGCAGTGTGCGGCCCGGCTTCCCAGTCAAAGGTTTGGATAGCAATTGCACGCCGGATAAGCAGCGCCAAGAAAATCTGCACCCGAAGTGCGGCTTCGTCGCCAGCCCAGTGGCCGCGTGGGTGAATGGCCGCGATCAGCCGCCGGTGATTTTGGCACCGTCCATGGACGGCAACCTCTACGCTTGGGACGCCAACGGCGTGCCGCTGAGCTGGTCGCCACGCCGCTTGCAAGACCAGCGCATTGCCGCTGAGGACCGGCAGGTCGCTGAGGCCATCCACAACCCCGCAGTCGGCGATCTCGACGGCGATGGCAAGGACGATGTAGTCGTCGCAACGAACGAAACCTACGGCGAGGGTGGCGGGGCCGCCGTGCCGGGCGCGCCGGATGACGTCAGCTTTGCCAGCGTCGGCTCTAAATCGACGCGCGTGTATGCCATCAAAGGCAGCACCGGTGTCGATCTGGCCGGTTGGCCGGTCGCGGTGAGCGGCATCATCCAAGACGTGTTGCCCTTCATTGGCCCCGGCGCGGACCCGGCCATCCTTAACATCAACGGCGAGCCGCATGTGGTGCTGTCCGCCACCGGTACCGGCATCCCCGGCACCGGCTCGGGGCTCTCCACCTACAACGCTGCCGGCGTCAAAGTGACGGAGATGCAGCAGAATGCCAAAGGTGCAGCCTCCAACATCACCGATACCTCCGGCGGCATTAACTTGTTCGAGTCCGCAGTCGTGGGCGATTTGCTGGGCACCGGCATGCCCAATATCGTCAAGTACCAACTCAGCCTAGGGCAGGTGACCAACCTGCTCTTAGTCGGCCAGAACACGCCCTATAACCACATGATCGGCGCTTGGGATGCGAGCACCGGCACCTCGTTGCCAGCCTTCCCAACCATCACCGACGACTACCAGTTCTTGTCTTCGTCCACGGTCGCAAAGATGGTCGCAGGTCAGACCAACCAAGTATTGGCGGGCACCGGCTTAGGCTTGGTCCACGCCTATGACGGAGCCACTGGGCAGGACGTCGCGGGCTTCCCGAAAGTAACCGGCGGATGGCTCTTCGCACCGGTAGCCATCAGCAACTCTGGCCGTATGGCGGCGATTACCCGCGAGGGCTTCCTGTTTGAGTGGCAGACCAATCACCCCGCCTGCCAAACCGAGTGGAATGGCTTCCGCCACGACGAGCAAGGCAGCGGCTATTACCGGCGCGATGGTGCAGCACCGGGTGCACTCGCCAACTTCAACTTCAGCCGCAGCGGCAGCAGCCTGAATCTGAATTGGTTAGCGACAGGCGATGATGGCCAATGCGGCACCGCCACGCGCTACCGCGTTTTGGTCAACGGCCAAGCCGTGACCACGGGCCTACCCTCCCCAGCTGCGGCGGGTGGGGCGCAAACCCTCACGCTCAACAACCTGCCCGAAGGCCCGGCCTATCGCATCACCGTGCAGGCGGTGGATGAGGTTGGTAATTTGGGATTCCCAGCAGAGCTTGAGCTCGCCCCGGCGGTGAACTTCGAGTTCATCGTGCGCTTGAATGTCGAGCGCAACACCTTCATCACCAGCGAGCTGGTGCGCATCACCGGTTGCAGCGGCAGCCTGCCGATAGCGGTTTCCGCAGGCGGGCAGTACAGCATCAATCGCGGGCCGTTCACCAATGCGGCGGGCAGCGTCAACTGCGGCGATCAAATCGCGGTGCGGCACGTCAGCTCAGGCACCGGAAATACAGCGACCGATACGCTGGTGACGGTCGGCAGTTTCAGCACCGTGTTCCGCAGCATCACCAACAATTTTGACCGCGACCCCGATGCCTGCGGCTTTGTGAGCCAGAGCGGAGTGACGCCGGGTGCCAAGGTTGCGTCTGCGCCGATCACGCCCACCGGCTTTAACACGGAGATCAGTGTGACCCCAGGGCCGGGGGTGGAATACCGCATTGGCGATGGCACCTTCACCAGTAGCAAGGGCCGCTTGCAACCCGGGCAGAGTATCGCGGTGCGCCACACGGCTAACCGATCCTCACTCGGTTACACCAAGACCTACGTCGCACTCACCAACGAGCGCTGCCACTTCGTCACCCGCAGTCGCTAGCGCAAGCGCATAAAAAAAGCCCGCCGGAGCAAATGCTGCGGCGGGCATTTCAATGGGGTGTGCAAGGCCGAAACGACAAACTCCTGCAATCTCCTAGCGGCTGCGAAGACGGGACGCGCACCCCGCGCTCGCAGGCCGCGACGGGCTCATCGGTCGCGGTAGTGCGTCTCGACTTTCTCCGAAAGACCTTTGACGTCGACGATGACGGTGGCGGTAGGGCGGGCCAACAGACGCGGAATGCCGATGGGCTCGCCGGTCTTTTCGCAATAGCCGTATTCCTTGTCCTGAATGCGGCGCAAAGCCTCATCAATCTTGCGCACCAGCATGGACTCACGCTCGCGCAGACGGAGATCCAGCCAATGTTCCTCTTCGGCGGTGGCGCGGTCGGCGGGGTCAGCAAAAACTTCTCGCTCATGTAGACGCTCTTTAGCGTCCATTTCGCGGGTCAAAACTTCCTGCTTTTGGGCGATCAACCGCGCGCGAAAAAATTCGAGCTGGGCGTCGTTCATATACTCAGCGTCGGGCATTGCCCGAACTTGTTCTTCAGTGATCACAGCGCCTCTCGGCAATTGAACCGGACTAGGTTTTACTTTTGCCGAGGGCGCCGTCAGCTTCTTTGCTGCAGAACTAACCAGCCTAGGGCTTAGTTTTTTTTTTCGGCAGCAACCGGCGCTTCCGGTGCGGCTACCGGAGTCGCAGGCATCGCACGATTGTCTTCCTTCTTGCCGCGTGAAACTGCGGGCTTAGCAGCTGGCTTAGCGGCTGGCTTTGCAGCTGGCTTGGCCTTAGCAGCAGGCTTTGCTTTGGCGGCAGGCTTTGCGGCGGGCTTCTTGGTCGCAGGGGCCGCTTTGGCGGCGGATTTAACTGCGGGCTTGGCAGCAGGTTTCGCCACCGGTTTAGCAGCAACCTTGGCAGCAGGTTTGGCTGGCGCCTTCGCGGCGGGCTTCTTCGCAGCAACGGGCTTGGTAGCGACTTTGGCGGCCGGCTTCGCCGCTGCTTTGG
>CAZHTI010000056.1:14410-19041 GCA_964535755.1 uncultured Salinisphaerales bacterium
GCCGCTGCTTTGGGCGCTGCTTTAGTGGCAGGTTTGGCAGCTGACTTGGCGGCAGGTTTGGCAGCAGCTTTAGCGGCGGGCTTCTTCGCCGGTGCAGCTTTTGCGGGTGTCGGCTTTTTCGCCGCGCTTGGTTTTTTACTTTCGGTCACTTGCATCTCCCTCTGAGTAGCAAAATGGATGATTACCGCTATTCGAATGTGCCTAAGGTGGCGTCAAATGCACAAGCGATAGTGAGTTATAGCACCGCATTTTTCTTACCGTCAACGAACTTCTCATGAGCGATCGCAACAATCCACCACAAACTCTATGGATGCCCTCCGCGAGCCACGAAGCGCTGCGGCTTAGGGCCGCGACGTGCAGCAAAATCCGAGCATTTTTTTCCGCTCGAGGGGTGCTGGAAGTCGACACGCCAATCCTCAGCGCAGCCGCCACGGTCGACCGCCACATCGAGAGTTTCGCAAGCCACGGACGTTGGCTACAGACCTCGCCAGAATTTGCGATGAAGCGCCTTTTAGCGGCAGGCAGTGGCTGCATCTGGCAGCTCTGCAAAGTATTTCGCCTAGAGGAGAGCGGGCGGCACCACAACCCAGAGTTCACGCTTATTGAGTGGTATCGCTTAGGGCTGGATCACCATGCCCTCATCGCGGAGATGGCCGAGCTATTCGCAGCACTCGGTGTTGTCAGCGCGCCCGCCGATTGCCCGCGCATCAGCTATCAGGAGGCATTCCTCAAGCACGCGGGGATTGATCCGCTCAGCGCCGACGCCGCCACGCTGCAAGCACTGCTGACCCAACGTGGCCGCCCGCTGCCGATGATGCTGAGCGCCGAGGCGGCGAGGGATCGTGACTTCTGGCTAGACCTCGTCATGACGGATCTAGTCGCGCCGGCACTCGGGCTGCAAGCACCGTGTTTTTTGTTCGACTACCCAGCGAGCCAAGCGGCCTTGGCTCGCGTGCGCGGGCCGGTGGCGTCGCGCTTTGAAGTCTTCTGGCGAGGCGTTGAGCTGGCCAACGGCTATCACGAACTCACCGATGCTGAGGAGCAGGAACGCCGCTTCATTGCCGAGCAGTCCGCGCGCCGCGCGGCACAGGCCAGTGTGCCGCCCTACGACCACCACCTTGTCGCCGCGCTCCGCCATGGCATGCCCGAATGTGCCGGTGTTGCGATGGGCTTCGATCGCCTGCTGATGCTCATGCAAGGCGCTGAGCGCATCGACCAAGTGATGAGCTTTTCTTGGGAGCGCGCTTAGCGCCTGGGCTCACTGGGCCTTTGCGATATCCCAAGCCAGTTTGCAGAGCAGTGCACTGACTACTCCAAGGAACACTAGGCGCACAAAGCCGGACCCTTTTTTCAGCGCCAGATGGCTGCCTAGATAGGAGCCAGCCACATTGCTCGCGGCCATCGGGATGGCGAGTTGGTAGAGCACTTGCTGGTGCGGGATAAAGTAACTGAGCGCGGCAGCATTGGTGGCGAAGTTGACACACTTAGCAGCCGCAGAGGCGGCGAGGAAGGAAAAGCCGAATAGCCCGACGAAGGCAAAAATCAGAAAGCTGCCGGTACCAGGCCCTAAGAAGCCGTCGTAAAAACCGAGCACCGCGCCTATGCCCATGCCCACTGAATATTGCTGTGGTCGCGCGAGTTTCGGCGCGTGCAATTTTCCTAAGTCTTTCTTCCAGAGTGTGTAGGCCAGCACCATTAGCAGCGCGAGCAGCACCACTGGCTTGAGCAAATTTGGGTCCAGCTGGCTGACCAACTTTGCGCCCAAAAAGGACGCAGCAAACGCTGCCGCTGCCGTAGTGGCGATCACCCCCCAAGGCAGGCTTACCGTGCGTAGGTAGCGCAGCGCAGCACTTGCGGTGCCAAAAATGCTGGCGAACTTATTGGTGCCGAACAACGTGGGGATGCCAGCGTCCGGACGCAAAACCAGCAGAGCAGGGACTTGAATCAGCCCGCCGCCACCGACGATGGCATCGACAAAGCCCGCTAAAAAGGCGAACCCGACCAGCGCCCAAAGCGTGTAGTCGGATAACAGTGCTGCAAGCACCTAGAGCAGGCGCGAGACCGCGGAGGGCAGCTTGTAGCGCTTGCCCGCGAGGAACTTATTGAGTGCAACCGTCAGCCACTCGCGGGAAGTTTTGAAGGACTTCAGGACGATGTAGTGGGTGTCGCCCTCTTGCTCGAGTTCGTAGCGTTCAAGCTTCACGTCGACCTTTTCGCGCTCGCCTTTCAGCAGCGCTTGCGCCGTGAGGCTGTTATCTGCGGTGGAGATACTGCACTGGACGACCTCGCCGTACATGCCCATCTTGTCGTTCACCATGGATTTCAGCGCCATGGCGATGGCGGTGTCTTTGGCACCACGCATGAGGTTTCCGATCATTGCTTGCTCCTAATTTTTGTTATGCGGTTACAGCACATCCGAGGCGTGTGCCGCAAGGCGCGAGCGCTCACCACGCGCGAGCGTCACATGCCCACCGTGCGGCCAACCCTTGAATCGATCGACGACGTAGGTGAGGCCAGAAGTTGTTTCGGACAGGTATGGCGTGTCGATCTGCGACAAATTGCCGAGGCAGATCATTTTCGAGCCCGGCCCGCAGCGAGTAATCAGGGTCTTCATCTGCTTGGCAGATAAGTTCTGTGCCTCGTCGATGATGACGAAGCGATTTAAAAAAGTGCGGCCGCGCATGAAGTTAAGGCTGCGAATCTTCACCCGCTTCATGACCAAGTCATTGGTAGCCTGCCGCTCCCAATCGTTGCCGTGGCCGGAGCCGCTATTGGGCTGGGTAAGCACTTCGAGGTTGTCCATCAATGCGCCCATCCACGGCGTCATTTTCTCCTCCTCGGTGCCGGGTAAGAAGCCGATGTCATCGCCCAAGGGCACGGTAACGCGGGTCATGATGATTTCTTTGTAGCGTTGCTCATCGAGCACTTGCGCCAGCCCCGCCGCCAGCGTCAGCAGGGTCTTACCGCTGCCGGCGGTGCCCAAGATGGTGACGAAATCAATCTCAGGGTCTAGCAGCAGATTCAGCGCGTAGTTCTGCTCGCGATTCTTGGCGTGGATGCCCCAGACCGGCGTCTTGCCGTGCTGGTAGTCGCGCACCACCCGAAGCACCGCGCTGCGCTCCTCGCTTGCCGTGACCATAAGGTCCAAGCCGGTGCCGTCGGCCTCATCCGGCACATGCAGAAATTGGTTGGTTTGCCAGTCCGACACCAAGGGGCCTTGGACGCGATAACAAGCGCGCGCACGGCCATCCTGCCAAGCCTCCATGCCTTGGCCGTGGCTGGCCCAAAAATCATTCGGCAAGTTGCTATAACCGGAGTAGAGGAGGTCGGTGTCCTCTAGCACTTGGTCGTTGTGGTAATCCTCGCTGTGCACACCGGCGATCGCTGCTTTGATGCGCAGGTTGATGTCTTTCGAGACCAAGGTGATGCGCCGCCCGACATGCTGTGCTTGCAGATGCAGTGCGGTGAGCAGGATGGCGTTATCCGGCTTATTGCCCGGCAATATCCCCGGCAGGCTGGATTCCGTCGCACGGGTCTGGAAGAACAGCTTGCCGCTGGGCAGCGCAGCGCCCTTCTCCACCCCGCTGTGCTTGCGGCTCAGCGCCGTTGGCAACGCGATGCCTTTCTCGATTTGGGCGTGGTCTTTTTTGGCGACCAATTCATCCAGCAGGCGGCTGATGGAACGCGCTGAGCGCGCGGGTTCTGAGTTGCCTTTTTTGAGCCCGTCGAGCTCCTCCAGCACCACCATGGGGATAAAAAGATCGTGCTCCTCAAAGCGGTAGAGGCAGGTGGAGTCGTGCATCAGGACGTTGGTGTCAAGCACGAAGATCTTTTTTTTGGACATTAGGGGCTAGTGTTTAAGCGCGAGATTAGGTTGTAAGGCTGGGCGGCACCTAGGGCTAGGACGTGCCGCACCACGAAGTACGGCAGAACTAAACCGGCAGCGCCTGAACCGCTTTGAGCACCGCTTCGGCATGGCCCTTGGCCTTGACGTTGCGCCACTCCGCTTTGAGCAGGCCGTCCTTGCCGAACAAAAAACTGCACCGGTCGATGCCCAAATACTTACGGCCATACATGCTCTTTTCGACGATGGCACCAAAAGCAGCGCAGGCTTGCTCTTCGGTATCTGCGAGCAAGTCGAAGGGGAACCCAAACTTCTGGCAGAACTTGTCGTGGCTCTTTACGGAATCTTTGCTCACACCCAGCACCGCGCAATCGGCAGCGGCGAACTCTGGGTAGAGCCGCGTGAAGTCTTGGCCCTCCAGTGTGCAGCCCGGGGTGTCGTCTTTGGGGTAGAAGTAAACGACCAGATTTTTGCCGGTGTAGTCCTGGGCGAGTTGGATGGTTTTGCCGTTACTGGCGGGGAGTGTGAGATCGGGCAGCGGGCTGCCAAGGCTTAGGCTCATGGGGGATTCAGATCAGGTTTTGATGGGGTCGAGCATGCCGTCGGCGTTGAGATCATCACAGAGGTCCATGAAGTTCTCGCGCAGCGCTTGCGGATGTTGGTCCACCGGCACATGCAGCACCATCTGCACGCTGCACATGGAGGCACCTGTGTGGCCAGAGAGGTATTTTTGGCTGTTCATCTCGGCGACGATCACGCCTTGGGCCTGAAAAAAATCGACCAGATG
>CAZHTI010000057.1:0-2862 GCA_964535755.1 uncultured Salinisphaerales bacterium
TTGATGACGTCCACCATCTTCTGCGTGCGCCGCGTGGTCTCCACTTGCAGGTGACGATTGGCGTCCAAGTGCTTGCAGACGGCCAGCGCTGCCGCCATCGCCAAAGGGTGGCGAACGAAAGTGCCGGCGAAGTAGGTGACGCCTACTTCTGGCACGGAGTCATCGCCGAACTGCCAGTAGCCGCCGTCGAGGGCGTCCATGAACTTGGGGATGCCGGCAATCACACCAATCGGCAGGCCGCCACCGATGACTTTGCCGTAGCTGGCGAGGTCAGCCTGTACGCCGAAGTACTCCTGAGCGCCGCCGAGTGCCGCGCGGAAGCCGGTGACTACCTCGTCCATGATGAACGCCGCGCCGCAGTCCTGCGTGATACGGCGCACCTCGTGCATGTACTCGCGCGGCTGCCAATCCGGGCGGCGCGATTGCACCGGCTCCACGATGACGGCGGCGATTTCATCGCCCCGCTCCTTGAGGATTTGCAGCGTCTTCTCGCTGCTGTAGTCGAGAATCAGGGTGTTGGCGACCGCCTCCTGTGGGATCCCGGCACCGGCGGGCACGCTGCGTAGGCTGGGCGTGCCACGGACGATGACCTCATCGAACACGCCGTGGTAGTCGCCGTGGTGCATGACGATGAGGTTGCGGCCAGTGACGGTGCGCGCGGTGCGCATGGCGGCGAGCACGGCCTCTGAGCCGGTCGCGCAGAAAGCCACGCGCGGCAGGCCAGAGAAGCGCGCGAAGTATTCCGCGACCTCGCCGGCGAGCGGCGTCTGCGGGCCGATCTCCCAGCCGTTCTTGAGCTGTGCGGCGACGGCGTCTTCAACAAACTTAGGCCGGTGGCCAAAAAACACGCAGCCGAAGCCATTGGTGATGTCGATGTACTGGTTGCCGTCCAAATCCCACAGGTAAGCACCCTCAGAGCGCGGCGTGACGATGGGGTAGACCAACTCCTTAACCAGCGGGCGGAAGCCTGAAACCGTGCGCGGGTCGGCCAGCGTGGCGCGGTGCTTCTGGGCAAACTCCTTGCTCTTGCCGGTCTTCGCCAAATAGCGCTGCATCAGCGCGGCTAGCGATTGCTCTTGGCGCTCGCTCAAGCCTTCGGTCTTGGACTTAATGATGCGGGTGCCCGCACCGAAGACTTTAGCTGGGCCTGCCGGAGCTGCACTCGCCGCATCCGGAGGTGCGACGGTATTGGCCTTGGCGGCGGTCGCAGTGACCCCCGGCATGCCGCTGCTGTGCTGCTCCAAATAGCTCGCTAGCGCGCGTGCGCTCGTGAGGTCTTCCATCAGTTGGCGGAACTTCACTTCCACCTTGAACTCGTTCTTCAGCTTGCCCGCCACCTGGGTCAGCATCAGCGAGTCCAAGCCCAGTTCTAGGAAGCTCTTATCGACTTCCTCAGCGCTGAATTCGATGCCGGTGAGATTGGTCATTAGCTTGAGCAGGTGCTTGAGGACTAGCTCCTGCTTGCTCTCAGCGGTCTCAGCGGCAGGTGCTGCGGCCTCCGTGACCGCAACAGTGCTATCGCTGCTGGCAACCCGCTCTGCGGGGTTTGCAGCCAGTGCTTCAACCCAATGCCGCGTGCGCGCGAACGGGTAGCCAGGCAGGCTAACTTTCAGCCGCTGCTCGCCTGCATAGAGCTTGGCAGCGTCAGCTTCTACGCCCGCCAACCACAGCCTGCCGAGTGCTTCCCAGAAGTGTTCGGCGGCGTTGGCATCCGCAGTGCCGGCGTGCGGCAGCGAGGCCACACTCGCCGCCATATGGTTGGGCTTGATGGTCTGCCGTACCGAAGTGCTGAGGTTCTGGCCCGGGCCTACTTCCAAAAACACGCGTCCGGGCTGGCTTGCGAGTTCCTCCACACCGGGTGCAAAGCGCACCGCTTGGCGCAACTGCTGCGCCCAGTAGCCAGCGCTCATGGCTTGCTCAGCAGTAATCCAAGTGCCCGATACCGATGAGATAAACCGCGCCTTGGGTTGCGAGAGCGTCTGCTGCTCAACGATGGCGGTGAAGGGTGCCAATACCGCATCCATCATCGAGGAATGGAAGGCGTGGCTGGTATGCAGGGCGATGGTGCCGATGCCCTCTGCTTGCAGCGCGTTGGTGAAGCTAGTGAGTGCCTCATGCGGGCCGCTGACGACGCAGAGCTTGGGCGAGTTGATGCCGGCAATCGCCAAGGTCTCGGGCAGCTTGGCCGCAAGCTCGGCCTCACTCAGGCGCACGGCGAGCATCCCGCCTGCGGGCATGGATTGCATCAGGCGGGCGCGGGCGGCGAGTACCGTCAATGCCGCCTCCAGCGTGAATACACCCGCCAGCGTAGCCGCTACGTATTCGCCGACGCTGTGGCCAATCATCGCCTCAGGCTCTAGGCCCAAGCTCTGCCAGAGCTTGGCCGTGGCATAGCTGATGGTGAAGATGGCCGGCTGCGCTAACTGGGTGGCCTTGAGCGTCTCGGCTGCCTCGTTGACATCGGCGGCGGCCGGGTAGAGCACGCTGCGCAGATCCAGCCCCAGCAAGGGCTGCAGGATGCTGGCGCAGTCGTCCACGGCAGCGCGGAACACCGGCTCCTGCTGGTAGAGCGCCAAACCCATATTGGGGTGCTGCGCGCCTTGACCGGGGAAGGCGAAGACCAAGCTCGGCGCTGGGTGGGCAGGGCTGCCGGTGATCAGTTTGCTGGCATCGGCAGCGGCATTGCCCAGCACCACGCCACGGCGCGGCAGACGGCTGCGGCCGACGTCCAAGGTATAGGCAGCGTCGTGCAGAGCGTTGGGCGCGCTGGCAAAGCAGGCAGCCGCTTGAGCTTTGAGGGCGTCGTCAGTCTTGGCGGAAAAACGCAGCAGCGGCGTGCGGCTGCTGGCAGTGCTGGCAGCG
>CAZHTI010000057.1:2962-18756 GCA_964535755.1 uncultured Salinisphaerales bacterium
GCAAAGCCCTTGCGCTGGGTGCTGCGGCGGAAGGCCTGAGTCAGGCCCGCGACTTCTATCGGGTCACCCAGCAAGGTGCCGGTGCCGTGGGCTTCGACGTAGCTGATGCTCTCCGCAGTCACCCCTGCGGCATCGAGTGCAGCAGCGACGGTCGTCGCTTGCCCGGCCACCGAGGGCGCGGTGTAGGCGGCTTTCTCGGCACCGTCGTTGGCGATGGCCGAGCCTTTGATGACGGCGTAGATGCGGTCGCCCGCAGCCACGGCATCGTCCACGCGCTTGAGCACCAAGCAGGCAACACCGGCAGTCAGCACCATGCCGCTGGCCTTGGCGTCAAAGGGCCTGAGCACGCCGTCTTGCGCCAAGGGGCCACCATCAAACGGCAGATAGCCTGCGGCGGGTACGGGGATGCTGGCACCACCGGCGAGTGCGGCGTCGCACTCGCCATTGCGCAGGCTCTGTGCTGCCAAATGCAGGGCCACGCCGGAGGACGAGCAAGCGGTCTGCACGCTGAGCGCCGGGCCGCGCAAGTCCAGCTTGAAGGCGATGCGGGTGGCGGCGTAGTCCTTGTCGTTACCGAGGATGGTGTGGAAGTCCAGGGTGTTTTCGCGCAGCTCCGCATGGCTTGCGAGGTTGCGCATGAAGTAACTATTGCGGGCGACACCGGCAAACACGCCGATGCGCTTGTTGCCACGGTCTAGCGGAATGCCAGCGTCTTCAAATGCATGCCAGGCGCATTCGAGCAGCACGCGCTGCTGTGGATCGGTCAGCTCTGCCTCACGCGGGGAGAGGCCGAAGAAGCTGTGGTCGAAGCAATCCGAGCCCGCCACCACGCCCGCGCGGCGAATGTAGTTGGGGTCCTTGAAGCTAGCCTCCGGCACGCCAGCAGCGAGTAATTGCTCATCGCTTAAGGTGGCGAGGCAGTCCACACCCTGTGCGATGTTTTGCCAGAACGCGCGGGCGTCCTCGGCGCCTGCGGTGCGGATCGCGACACCAACAATGGCGATGTCTGCCTGACCGTGGGACGTGGGATGAGGGGCGTGGGACGTGAGGGTCGGCTCCGCGCTGCGGATGCTTGTCCCCAGCCAAGCGGCAACCGCCTTGGTCTGCTGGGTTTCTAGGCTGCGGGCAAAGCCTGCCAGCGTGGGCGCTGCGAAGAACTGGGCGATGGGAATGCGCTGCCCCAGCGCCTGACTCAGGCGGCCAACGAGCTGAATGGCCTTAAGGCTAGAGCCGCCCAATTCCAAGAAGGGGTCTTGGACGCCAATGGCATCAAAACCCAGCACTGCTTGCCAATAGGGGAGCAGCTTGTGCTCCAGCGCCGAACTGGCGGGGACGTAGGCGGTGGCAAGGGCAGGGCGCTGACGCTGCGGGGCCGGCAGCTGATGGCGATCCACCTTGTTGCTGGCATTGAGCGGGAAGCGCTCCAGCACCATGAAGCTGGTCGGCACCATATAGGCAGGCAGCCTGTTGTGGGCAGCTGCGCGCAGGGCTTCTAGGCTTGCCGTGGCGCCAGCTTCCAACAAGAAATAGGCGGCCAGATTGCCCTCGCCACTGGCGTCTTGGTAGGGCTTGACCACTGCCTGCAGCACTTGCGGCAGTTTGGCAAGCGCGGCTTCAACCTCGCCGAGTTCAATGCGGTAGCCGCGCACCTTGACTTGGTGATCGACACGGCTGTGGTAGTGCAGAACGCCGTCCGCAGCACAGCTGACGATGTCGCCCGAGCGATAAATCTGCTCGCCGTTTGCCAGCGTGCAGAACTTCTCCGCCGTGAGTTCGGGCTTGGCGATATAGCCGCCGCCCATCAGCGCGCCCGCAATGCAGAGCTCGCCACGCTCGCCTGCGGCCACAGGGCGCAATTGCTCGTCGAGCACATAGAGACGGGTGTTGGCGATGGGCTTGCCGATCGGCAGGATGCCTTCGCCATCGAGCTCGGCTTCCTGCACCGGGTGGTAGCTGGTGAGGTCGGTGGTTTCGGTCGGCCCGTAGGTGTTGATGACTTGGCAGCGGTTGTGCGGGTTGCGCAGCCAGTTGCGGATGCGCGCGGGGTGCAGGCCTTCGCCACCGGGGAAGATCACTTTGAGGCTGGCGAGTTGCCGGTAGGTCGCCTCGGTGGCGGCATCCAGCAAGCCGTAGAGCGCCGTCGGTACGAAGGAAATCGCCGTCACGCCCTCGCGGGCGATGGTTTCAGTAATGAGGCCAGCGTCGTAGCGCTGGGACTCCAACAACACCACGGTGCCGCCACAGAGCAACGGCCCAAAGATGCCCTTCTGGGTGATGTCGTGGGCGATGCTGGAGAGCACAATGAAGCGCGTGCTCGCGTCAAATCCGAAGCACTGGTTAAACCACTGGTAGAGGTTGACCGCACCGCGATGGAACAACACGGTGCCCTTGGGTGCACCTGTCGAGCCACTGGTGTAGATGCAGTAGACCTCGCGCTCAGGCCCTGCGGTTTCCTCCGGATTCGCCGCGCTGTTGCCCGCATGGACGGGGTCATCACTGCGCAGCACGGTCAGCCCGGTGGCTGCTGCACGCGAGGCAAGTGCGGCGTCGCTGACGACGGCGCTCAAGCCAGCGTCCTTAGCGATGAGGTGGACGCGCTCATCGGGGAAGTCGGCGTCCATCGGCACATAGGCGCAGCCTGCCTTGAGGATGGCAAGTACCGCGACGATGAGGTTGTTGCTGCGCTCATGCAGCAAGCCGACGCGGCTGCCAGGCACCACCCCTTGGGCGATCAGCGCATGCGCCAATTGGTTGGCGCGGGTATTGAGGCTGGCGTAGCTCAAGCTCTCTGCGCCGCAACGCAGGGCGATCGCCGCCGGGGTTCTGCTCGCCTGCGCCGCAAACAGTGCATGCACGGTGGTATGGGGAACCGGCAACACCACACCGGTGAGCACGGGTTCTACGGCTGCTGCGCTGCCACTGCCCATCACGTCAAACTCCCTAAGCGTTACCTCCGAGAAAATCCTTTAATCCCTGAAACGCAAACACGGCCCGGAAACCAATCTTCCGAGCCGTGAGGGACTACTGAGGACGCCGAGGCTGACGCGCCCGTCACAGTGAAGAAAATGCCATAGCCAGCGACTGCAAATCGTGTGCTACCGAAAATTTATTTCACCGTGATGGTGATCTTCTCGCTCTGTATCGCTGGGTTGTGTGGCTGGTGCTTCCAGTCCGCCAAAAGGAGTTGCAAAGTGTGCTTGCCTGGCTTAAGCGCTAGTTCGGTTTCCGTCTGGCCGCCGCCGTAGTGCTTCACCTGATCATTCGCGGGGAGGATGGTCGTGTAGTTGATCGTGGGGTTATCTATGAGCACATGGAAGTGGCCGGTGTTCTCGGAGTTGACGCCTGCCGGAGCCACACCCATCCCCTTAAGCCCGAACTGAATGAACACCGGCGAAGTGACGGTGTCACCATCCTTCAGATTGATGAAGTAGGCCTTAGCACCTGCGGGTGCAACTTGCGGCAGGCCAAGTTCCTTTTCCATCCGCTGCTGCGCCTGCGCTTGCGCGGCTTTTTTCATGTCTTCCTTCCAGCCAGCTTGGGCACTCAGGGAGACAGTAGCGAGGGCGAAAATCAGGGGGGCGAGAGTACGCATGTTGAATAAGTCCGTTAGGTAAGCGTGAAGACGGCGGCAGCAGGCTGAAACCTGCGCCTGAACAGGTGTTGAACTAGGTGGTGATGCGCCGCACACCGTCGGGCGTACCGAGCAGCAACACATCGGCTTTACGCCGCGCGAACAAGCCGACGCACACCACGCCGGGAATCTGATTGAGCTCAGCTTCGAGCCCAGAGGGGTCGGTGATCGCGAGGCCTGCTACGTCCAAAATAATGTTGCCGTTATCGGTCGTGAAGCCCTCACGCAGGCGCACGCTGCCGCCCAGTTGCTCCAAGCGGCGCGCCACCGCATTGCGGGCCATGGGGATAACCTCAACCGGCAGCGGGAATTTGCCAAGAGTCGCCACCAATTTGCTCTGATCAGCGATGCAGACAAAGCGGTCTGCCATCTCCGCGACGATCTTCTCGCGCGTCAAAGCGCCGCCGCCGCCCTTTATCAGATGCAGACCGTGGTCGGACTCGTCAGCGCCATCGACGTAGATGCTCAGGCGGGCAACGGAATTAGCGTCGACGACCGGAATCCCCACCGCCGCCAAGCGCTTGCTGCTGGCCTCGGACGACGACACCGCACCGGGGATTTGGTCGCGGTAGGCGCTGAGCGCATCGATGAAGTGGTTCACCGTGCTGCCGGTGCCGACCCCCAGCACCTCGCCGGGGATAAGGAATTCAAGGGCGGCAAGAGCGGCGGCTTTTTTGGCTTCGTCAGCGGTCATGGAGCAGTTTCAATCGTTTGAACGGGGATTTCGGAGGCAAGGATGCGCTGGTATCGCTCTGTTGCGAAGTCGAAGTAGATCCAAGCGGCATCGGCTGCATAGGGTAGGTCAACGCGCAACTGGCGGCCCGGCCTCTGGCTACCCGTGCGCGCAATTAGGCCGGGTGCTGTGGTCTGAGCCTGTGGCAGGGTGTAGCGCAGTTCACCGCGTTGCACTTGCTGGTTGGCATCTAGCGGGATGATGAGCGGCAAGGTCGAGGAGTAAAACCAAAGGTTGTAGCAGCGGGATGGTTCCATCCACAGGCGGACTTGATCGCCCTGCCGCGTAAGCTCGGTGCGGCCTTCTAGCCGCTCGTGAGAGGAGCACGGCGCGTGACCGTAGTCGGAAACACTGTTGATGCGCACTAAGCGTGGGCGCACCTCGACGATCTGTCGGAACGCCTCCGCGTTCGAGAACAGCAGCGTCACGTCGTTGACCAAATACACCGTGGCGACCGTTGACGGCAGTGCTTTGATGAGCGATTGCAGTTCCACTGATGCTTGGCGGGCTTTGGCGTGCGATGCCCGTGCTGCGTCCGATCGGTTCTTTTGAATGTCTGCGACGCTGACTACCGCCACAGCGACATAGATGAGTGCTAAGGCTGCGGCGCGCGGCGGACTATGCCGCAGGCATAGTCCCAAGAGGCTCAGCGGCCCCAACAGCGTAAACAGATAGCCGTAGCGAAACTCAAAACCACCAACGACTAGGGCGAACACCAAGTTGCTCGCAGCGAGAGCGCCCAGCGCGTAGAGAGGTTGCGCGGTGAGCGACAGCCAGCCCTGCCAACGCCACACAGAATGCAGTCTCAACGCCCGCAGTACGGGGGTAACCAGCACAATCCAAAACACTAGATTGAGGCCGATCCCAATCAGTGGCAGCAGAACCGCGCCGAAACCTTGGGCACCCCAATGGCTGACGAGATTGCGCGGTGCGTCGCGGTAGAGCAGGGTGGGCCAGTTCAACGCCGCCTTGGCCGCACTGACCGCGAGGTGCTTGGCGTCGTCCGCCACCATGGTGATGTTGCCGTCCACCGTGAACACGAACAGACGCACCAACAACCACAGCAGCAAGGGTGCGACGATGGCAAAAGCACGGATGCAGTTCGCCCTTGCTCGGCCTGATTGCCACCAGAGCCCAGTGCATAGAAGCGCTGCGAGTGGCAGGGGTAGTGCGCTCTCCTTCATCGCCAAGGCCAGCACGGCGAACAGGGTGTAGCCCCAAATGGCGCCGGACATGAGTTGCTGCCAAGCAAGCATCATCAAGAGCGCGCACCAAATCTCGAGGCCATAGACCGGGTATTGCAATGCGGGGGCTACCTGGTAGCCAACCGGAATCGACAAGAGCGCCGGCGAGAGTGCTGCAATCACCGCGCAAAACCAGGCCCAAGCGGGCGCAAGTTTGAGATGCGTGCTTGCCCATTGCCAGACCAGGGCGACGCATACCGCATGGGCTGCGTAGAGCAAGAACAGCAGCACGCGGTGGTCGCCACCCAGTGCGTAGACCAAGGCATACAAGGCACTGCCCAAGGGACGGACGAGGTGGGTTCCGGGGCTATCCCATTCCGGATAGCCGACGAAGAAATACGCGAAACCCTGCTGTAACCAAGTGATCGGTGGGTCAAATCGCGAGGCGGCGGTAAACGCCCAATCCTCATCCAAGGGCATCGCCTGGTGCAGAAAAGGCCAGAACAACAGGCAATAAATGCAGAGGACCACCGTTGCGCAGAGCAGCGCTGTGCCGCGGCGCACCGATATTTCGTCCCTGAACTCCATGATGGTCAGCCCTCCCAGACTGCTACCTCTGCGAGCTTAGAGCTTGCTGAGTTTTAAGAACACGAACTCAGGGATATGCCGAATGATCAACATGATGTAGCGCCAGAAGCCGGGGACGTACACCGTGCCTTGCTCCTTGAGCATGGCGCGGTGGATGCGCTGCCCGACCGCTTGCGGGCTAGCCCACAGTGCGCCCTTCTTGAATTCCGCCGTCATTGGGGTGTCGACAAAGCCGGGTTTGATCGTCAGCACGCGCACGCCTACAGCCAGCATGCGCACCGCGAGGCCTGAGCAGAATGCGGTAACCGCCGCCTTAGCCGAGCCATAGACGTAGTTGCTTGCACGGCCACGGTCGCCCGCGACTGAGGAGATCACCGCTAAGCACCCACTGCCGCGTTGCTCCAGGTGATTGGCGATGAGCGTCGCCAGGCTGATCACGCTGGTGGCGTTGACATCCATCGCGGTGAGCGTGGCGTTTACGTCAGCCGCGCAGGCGGCTTGATCGGGCAGGGTGCCGTGGGCGATGAGGGCATAGTCCAAACCGCCCATTGCGGCATCCGCTGCGCGCAGCATCTCGGCATGGGCGGGGTAGTCGGTGGCGTCCATGCACTGGCTGCCCACTTGGGCCGCACCGCGCACGCGCAAGTCGGCGGCAATTGCTTCGAGCTTTTGCGGCGTGCGGCCGACCAAAAACACAGCGGCACCCTGTGCTGCGAACTCTCTGGCCACGGCTTCGGCAATCGCGGAGGCCGCACCGATGATCAACACTTTTTTCATGATTTCGCGCTAAGGGCTAAGTGATGCGCCGCGAACCCGGCGCCAAAAGGAGGAGGAAAATGCAGGGTCTACGTGCGGGATGAACTCCGCAAGTTTTGGGAAGGACTGGGCAAACATCGCGCCACTCATGCGCGCGTCCTTGGCGGGGTAGATGGCTCCACCCGCTGCGGTGGTCACTTGGTCGAGCTCCGCCAGCAGCTTCAGCGTTTTTGCGCCGAGGTTGGGGAAGTCCAAGGCGAGCGTCGCCCCTGACCTAGGGAAGCTCAACATACCCGGCGAGCTTTGCGCGCCGAACACCTTGAGCACGGCGAGGAAAGACCCTTGGCCGCTACTGGCGATGCGCCCGAGGATTTCAGCAATGGCCGCTTCTGAATGCTCAGGTGGGATCGCACATTGGTATTGGTAGAACCCCTTCGGCCCGTAGATGCGGTTCCACTCAAGGATGCCGTCGAGCGGATAGAAAAAGGGCTCGTAATGCCAAACTGCGGGCAGCACCGAGGCCCGCTGCTTGCCGTAGTAGAGCGCGTTGAAGGCGCGCAGCGAAGCCTGATTGATGAGCGAGATCGGCGGTGCAAAGGGCACGGTAATGCTCTTGCTCGGTGCTTGGGTTTTGAGCGCAAGGGCTGCCGGAGCGTGATTGCCGCGCATGAATAGCCCGCGCCCGAGTGCCGCACCTTTGGCGAGGCAATCCACCCATGAAACGGTGTATTCCCAGTCGCGGTCGGACTCAGCGGAGAGCTTAAAAAAGGCGCTCAAGTTGGCAAACTTTATGCTCTCGCCGACGATGCTAGGCCCGGCAATCCGGCGCAGCTGGATGGTCGCGGTGAGGATGAGCCCAGTTAGCCCTAGGCCGCCAATGGTTGCGGCGAACAGCTCGGGCTGCTCGCTCGCGCTGAGCTCTAGCAACTGCCCGTCAGACCGCTTCAGGCTGATGCCCAATACGTGGGCACCAAAACTACCTGCTCGGTGATGATTTTTGCCGTGCACGTCATTGGCTATGGCCCCGCCAACCGTCACGAATTTGGTGCCCGGCGTCACCGGCAAAAACCAGCCCTGCGGCACGATTAAGCGGAGGATGTCGGCGAGCAAAACGCCGGCTTCGCACTCCAGCAGGCCGGTCGCGGGGTCGAATCGGATGAAGCGATCCAAGCCGCGCGTGTGCAACAGCTTGCCGCCGGCATTGAGGTTGGAGTCCCCGTAGCTGCGGCCATTGCCATGGGCGAGGTAGGGCGGCTCTGCGAGTGCGGGCAGCGCGAAGCGGTCATGGACGCCGACCACCGCACCGGACTCCAGCGGCAGCCGCCCCCAAGCGCGCAAGCTGCTCACCGTTTATAGGCTCGCGGAGAGCACAACGGCTAGGCCGATTACCCCCACAAGGCGGCTGGCGCGGTCTTTCAGCGCGAAGACGATGGGGTCATCGTGCATCTCGCCCCGATGGGTTTTGAGCCACACGCGCGACACCCAATAGAGCACCAAGGGGGCTAGCAGCCAAAGGCGGCGCGGATGCGCGTAAACCATCTGGCTCTCGGGCGAATTGACGTAGAGCGCCAACACCACCACTGCGCCATACCCCGCAGCCGTGCCGAGATTGCCGAGCAAGGGTAGGTCATCGATGTGATAACCACGGCCGGCGGCCTTCTCACCGGCGCTGGCCTTGACCATATCCATCTCGGCATAGCGCTTGACGATCCCCAGAGACAAAAACAGAAACACCGAGAAGGCAAGCAGCCAGAACGATAAAACCACGCCAGTCGCCGCCACACCGGCAATGATGCGGATGGTGTAGAGGCCCGCGAGCATGAGCACGTCAATCAGCGGCATGCGCTTGAGGTAGAGCGAGTAGGCCAGCGTCAAGACGTAGTAGGCGGCGAGTACGAGCACGAACTCCCAACGGGTGAACGCCGCGACCAAAAATGCCGCGAGCAGCAAGGCGGGGGCGAGGACCACACCACTAATCAGCGGTAGGCGGGCAGCCGCAAACGGGCGGAGGCACTTGCGCGGGTGGGCGCGATCAGCAGCTAAGTCGAGCAAATCATTGAGCAGATAGACCGAAGACGCACACAGGCTGAAGGCGATAAACGCCAATACGGCGTCGAACAGAGTGGCGGCATCTAGCTTTTGTGCCAGCAGAATGGGCACAAAGATGAGGACGTTTTTCACCCACTGATGCGCGCGCAGGGCTTTGATCCAAGCCTTTGCGCCGCCGTTGGCTTGTGGGTAGTCCTGCTCCACCGCGGTAAGAGTCGCGGCCTTGGCCCGCAGCGCCGTGTTGGGCCCAGCCACCCAAGCCGCACGCGCGCTGGCCCAGACTTTGAGGTCCACCGTGGCATCGCCGGCGTAGTCGAACCCCCGCTCGCCGAAGCGCTCGACCAAGGCCGCACGCTTACGGCTGCCGGTGAGGTTGGTGCTGCCGTCGCTGGCGATGACGCCATCGAACAAGCCCGGATGATGATCGGCACAGGCACGCGCCACACGCTGGTCAGCCCCGGTGACGAGGTAAATGCTGCGCCCGCGCTGGCGCTCCTGTTGTAAGTCCTGCAAGAGGTCATCGCGCCAGGGGAGGTCGCCGGGGTTGAGTGCAGCCCGCTCGGCGATTTTTTGCTTGAAGGCAGCGCGGCCTGAGAGCAGCCAAAGCGGCAGCAGCAACGCTACCCAAGGCTGGTGTTTGAGCACGGCGAGTAGGGCTTCGACGAGCGTGTCGCTGCGGCAGAGGGTGCCGTCAAGGTCAATACACAGGGGGACGGGTGCCATAAATCAATCTTTAGCGAGGGCGGCGGTGGGGCTGCGGCGGAGTTCAAGCAGCTCTAGCAGGGTCAGCGCGACCAAGCCGAGCGCTACGGCGAACCAGAGGGTGGCGAAGCGACACAGCAAGGTGATGGCAGCGGCTACGGCCAAGCTGGCCTTGCCGACCGCAACGATCAGGCCCGTCATCACGGCCTCCATGCCGCCTAAACCGCCGGGCATGAAGAAAGACAGTGCGCCGCCGAGCACGCCGAGCGCGTAAATCGCAACGCCCGCTTCAATGCTGATCGGCACCTCGTAGGCTGCGGCCAACAGATAAAGCGCATAGCCCTCAGCGCCCCAAGCGATCACGCCGAGTAACAAAGCTGGGTAGAGGCGGCGCGGTAGTAGCAATTGGCGTGCGCCTTCGAGCGTGCTGGCCGTGCCCCGCAAGGTATTGCGCTTGGCACCCGTAGCGGCTTCGCTGCGTGTGCGCAACCAATCCACCAAGCTCGGGCGGCCTAAAAACCAAGCGACCGCGAAGATCACCGCACCAAAGGCAAGAGCAGCAGCTTGATAGCCGGCAAAAGCACCGGCGCAGACCACGGCGAGCAAACAGATCGCCAGTACGTCGAGCACGCGCTCGGCGAAGAGTGCGGCCAAGCTATGCGGGTAGCTCACGCCATGACGCTTGAGGTAGAGCGAGCGCACCGCCTCGCCCGCCTTGCCGGGGCTGACGGTGAATGCAAAGCCTCCCAAGTAATACAGCCAGTGGCGGCCTAGCGGGACGTCATGCCCGAAGGCTGCGACATAACCATGCCAGCGCCAAAAGCGCAGCAAGTAATTAAAGAGTGAGAGCCCGAGCACCGCAGCCACGCCCGTCCAGCCCAAAGACCTAAGCCCACCCAGCAAAGCCTCGGCGTTGAGGTAGGAGGCGAGCGCTAGGTACCCCGCCAAACTCGCGACGGCGAGCAAGATCAGGAGTCGGCGCCGCGCAGGGCTGAGGGAAGTCATGGAGGGATTAGGGCAATTCAGCCGCGCAGTTTACGGCCTTATGCGAACAACTCGGTGACGGCGGGTGGAATCTCTACTGTGCAAGCCGCCTGCCAAACAGGGCGGAGCCCACGCGCACCAGCGTTGAGCCTTCGGCGATTGCAGCGTCGAGGTCATCGGACATACCCATGGAGAGGGTGTCCAGCGGCAGACCACTGGCTTGAACCTGCTCGGACAGCCGCCTTAGGGCCGCGAAGGGTGCACGCGCCTCGGCAAGGCTTGCGGCCGGAGCGGGCAGGGCCATCAGGCCGCGCAAACGTAGGCGCGGCAACCGCGCAATGGCATGGCAGAGGTCGAGGCAAGCCTCCGGCGCGCAGCCGCTTTTTGTGTCTTCTCCCGAGATATTTACCTGCACGCAGACGTTGAGCGCAGGCAGCTGGGCGGGCCGCTGTGCCGATAAGCGCTCGGCCAGCTTGAGGCGGTCCACCCCGTGCGCCCACGCGAAGTGCTCCGCGACGGCCGCCGTTTTGTTCGACTGCAATGGGCCGATGTGGTGCCACTCGATCTCCAAGGCGGCCAACGCGGGCATTTTGCTCAGGGCTTCCTGCAGGTAGTTCTCGCCAAAACAGTCCTGCCCGAGCGCATAGGCGGTAGCAATCGCATCAGCGCTGACGGTCTTGCTGACCGCCAATAAGCGGACGCTGTCTCGGGGGCGATTCGCGCTGCTGCACGCGGCGGAAATCCGTGCTTCTACCGCCTGAAAACTGCCAGCTATCTGCGCTTGCAACGCTTCCTTGCCGTTGGCATGGGAAGTGGATAACGTGGCTTCATTCTGCATTCATCACAACCTCAATTAGGGATCAGCGCATGGCGATGGACATTACCCAATTACTGACGTTTAGCGTGCAGCAAAAGGCGTCGGATCTGCACTTATCCGCAGGCTTGGAGCCGATGATCCGCGTCGATGGCGACGTCCAGCGCATCAACCTGCCGCCGATGGACCACAAGACCGTGCACGACATGGTCTACGACATCATGAACGACAAGCAGCGCAAGGCTTGGGATGAGTTCTTGGAGACGGACTTCTCCTTCGAAATCCCCGGCCTCGCGCGCTTTCGCGTTAACGCCTTTAACCAAAGCCGCGGCGCGGGCGCGGTGTTCCGCACCATCCCCTCGAAGATTTTGTCGCTGGATGACCTCAACGCACCGAGCATCTTCAAGGACATCGCCGATACCCCGCGCGGCATCGTCTTGGTGACCGGGCCTACCGGCTCGGGTAAGTCCACCACCTTGGCGGGCATCGTCAATCACATCAATGAGAACGAGCACGGTCATATTTTGACCATTGAAGACCCGATCGAATTTGTTCACCAGTCAAAAAAGTGTCTGATTAACCAGCGCGAAGTGCACCGCGACACCCTAGGCTTTAATGAGTCGCTGCGCTCGGCTTTGCGCGAAGACCCTGACGTGATTCTGGTCGGTGAAATGCGCGACTTGGAAACCATCCGCTTAGCCCTCTCGGCGGCTGAAACCGGACACTTGGTGTTCGGCACTCTGCACACCTCCTCAGCCGCCAAGACGGTTGACCGTATCGTCGACGTCTTCCCAGCGGCTGAGAAAGACATGGTGCGGGCGATGCTCTCCGAATCGCTGCGGGCGGTGATTTCCCAAACCCTGCTCAAGAAGAAGGGTGGCGGTCGAGTGGCCGCACACGAAATCATGATCGGCACGCCGGCGATCCGTAACCTCATCCGCGAAAACAAGATCGCGCAGATGTATTCGTCGATCCAAACCGGCGGCAAGGACGGCATGCAGACCCTCGACCAATGCTTGAAGGAACTGGTCAAGCGCGGCGTGGTGGATCTCGCCGAAGCACGCAATAAGTCGATGGATCCGCGCACGTTTGCGATGTAGTCAGCGCTTTATTCCCACGCGACAAATCAGAGATTAGCTATGGAACGTGACGCCGCGATCAAACTCATCCAGCAACTGCTGACCGTGATGAAGCAAAAAGGGGCTTCTGACCTCTTCATCACCGCAGGCTTCCCTGCCTCCATCAAACTCGACGGCCAAATGACGCCGGTGATGGACAAGCCACTGACGCCAGAGAACTCAGCAATGCTGATGCGGGCGATCATGAATGATCGTCAGGTCAAGGAGTTTGAGGCGACCAACGAGTGCAACTTTGCCATCGCCCCACCGGCGATTGGCCGCTTCCGCGTCAGCACCTTCGTGCAGCAGGGCCGAGTCGGCGGCGTGTTGCGCACGATTGAAACCACGATCCCAGATTTTGACCAACTCGCCCTGCCGGTCAGCCTCAAAGAAGTGGTGATGACCAAGCGCGGCTTGGTGCTGATGGTGGGTGCGACTGGCTCCGGTAAAAGCACCTCGCTCGCCGCGATGATTGGCCACCGCAACGCCAATTCACGCGGCCACATCATCACCATCGAAGACCCCATCGAGTACGTGCACCCACATTTGGGCTGCATGATCACCCAGCGCGAAGTCGGCACCGACACCCATAGTTGGGAGCACGCACTCAAGAACACCCTGCGCCAAGCGCCCGACGTCATCTACATCGGCGAAATTCGCGCTAAAGAGACGATGGAGTACGCCATCAACTTCGCAGAAACCGGTCACTTAGTTTTGGCGACTTTGCACGCCAACAGCGCCAACCAAGCACTGGATCGCATCATTAACTTCTTCACGGAAGAAAAGCGCGAGCAATTGCTGATGGACCTCTCGCTTAACCTCAAGGCCATCATCTCTCAGCGTTTGGTGCGGCGCGAGAACGGCGGCCGCGTGCCGGCCATGGAGATCATGCTCAACTCACCCTTGGTGCAAGACCTCATCTTCAAAGGCGAAGTCCACACGATTAAAGAAGTGATGGGCCGCTCCAATGAAATGGGCATGATTACCTTCGACCAATACCTGTTCAAACTGTTTGAAGAAGGTGCGATTAGCTTCGACGAAGCGATGCGTAATGCCGACAGCCAGAACGAATTGCGCCTGAAGGTCAAACTCGAATCCAAACGCGCCCGCCAGAACATCATGGATGACCCAGCGGTGAAGGGCTTGAGTATGAAGGTGGAGGATAAGGCGACGTTGATCAGGCGGTGAGATCGGGAAGAATATCGGCGCGATGGCGGCTTTTGTCGGCTTTTTTGGTGTTTGTGCAGATTGCGATTTGAGACCGCCAGAACCAGTGTCGCGAGAGCTGTTTTGAACGTGTATGGGAATTAATTGTGGTCTGTCCCCTAATTTCGGTGCGTTCGATGCCTCACCGGGATGTTGGCAGTGCGATACGATGTTGGCAGTGCGATACTCAGTCATGTGGTGTTCGCGCAAAGACTAATTTACACGCAAGAGGGGCACATTGTGGGGGCTTTGGACTGGTTGTCTGAGAATGTCGAGTGGGTGTTCTCCGGGGTTGGCGTAGCCGGTCTCGCTGGAGTCGTGGGTTGGCTACGAAAGAAGCGACTTGGCTCGGAGGATCCACCGACTGTGGCGGTAAACAACCATCAGTCCGTGACAATCAACGCCCCTTCGAGCAGTTCACTTGCGCAGCCTGTTGGGGCCCCTAGGGTCAAGCAGAAATCAGCCGTGTCGGTTCTCTTCATTGACGATGATCTCAAGTTCCAGGTCGTCAACATCCTCAAGAGGAATGGCTGGAGCAACACGAAGATCATTAAGGACGTAATTTCTCTTGAGCAGCCAGAAGTTGCGTCCGCGGACATCTTCTTCGTCGACATTCAAGGTGTTGGCGTTAGCTTGGGCTTTAAAGATCAGGGGCTTGGTCTGGTAATTGCCCTGCGTAAGAAATACCCGACGAAGAAGATTGTCATCTACTCTGCTGAAAATGCCAATGCTTTCCATCCTGCGTTTGGGCAGGCCAATGAAAGAATTAGTAAAGATGCTGATCCCTATGAGTTTATGGAAGCAGTGGATCGACTGAGTGAGTAGGATGGATCACGTTCACGTATTTGACTCGGCGGGTAAAGTCCTGCTTTCCCGTCTGGGTGTGAATTGCCTAGAGGCGTGTTTGGCCGCTGCGTCGGCGTCGTGCGAAAAGTGCGTTGTGCATGAAGGCAGCGGCATGCGACGGAGGGGCAAAAAGAGCGTTGCCGCTGGAACCGTATTCTTCTGTACCTCAGATGAAGATATGGTCAAGAGCAAGAGAGTCTTTGCCCGAACGCTGGATTCGTACGCTGAGATGATTGAAGGCCTCGTTGAGATCCAGCGTCTTGCAGCGGAAGAAGCGCGCGAAGAGGGTAGGCGGCTCGTTCACAATCTCACGACGCTGAACTCACATATTATTCAAGAGATCTATAATATTGTTCCGCAAGACGAGTTGGCTGGTACTCCAAACCGACAGATTTCTGTGATAGCCAAGGCAATCTCTGATAATCCGCCTGCGGCTGCGCAGGCTGCGCTTAGAATTCTGAAGAATGCTGTTGCAGCGCGGACCGAAATGCAGGTTGTGCGGCGGTTTAGAACAGCGCCCCAACTGCCGCCACAGCTGAGGCCGCACATGATTCATAAGGTGATCAAGAATGTATTGATCACGTTCTTTCAAGAGGCGCAGGACCGAGAGTTGTACTGGAATCTCAGGGCCACCGTCGAGCGAGTTTGGGTGGATTACGAGTTGGTTTCGGCAGCGTTATACAGATTCTTCGAGAACTGCGTTAAGTATTGCGCCCCAACATCGACAATCGATATTGCTTTTCTGGCGAATGCGGGTCGACTGGATGTCGTAATGGAAATGAAATCGCTTCCGATCTCTCCGGGAGAAGAGTTACGAATCTTCGAGGAGGGCGTTTCGGGGGCGATGGCCAAGAAGTATTCGCTCAGCGGCAGCGGACTTGGGCTCTCGATTGTCCGTCAGCTTCTAGAAGTGAATGACGCGACCGTCTTCGTCAGTGCGGGAACGCGAGTGGAGCTGATTAGAGGCGTCGAGTATGCACCCAATCGCTTTACCTTCAGCTTCTCGCGTGCTGGGAAGGCATGAACCTAACTTTCTGAGAGCCAAAGGCGCGTTTTGGTGCGGCCTAACGCCTAAGTTCACCGGACGAACCGCGAAGCGGGGCGTTCCGGTGCAACGCCTTGTTAGGCGCCGTGGATTCACAAACTAAGTGCAACGTTGGCCTATTGGCGGCCCCTGTCTAGC
>CAZHTI010000058.1:0-17733 GCA_964535755.1 uncultured Salinisphaerales bacterium
GCGTCGGCACTGCGGAACAGGCTCGGCATGTCCAAGCGGTGCTTGGGGTCGGCGAGCAAGCGAATCTGGCCGTCCGCATCTTGGTGGCCCCAGCCACGGGCGACGAACAAGGCCTGCGCCGCACTGAGCTGGCTGTGCTGCTTTTGGATGCGCGCGGCCAGCGCCTCGAAGCTCGGGTAACGGCGCTCGCGCGGGGCGGATTGCAGTTGATCCAGCCAAGTGGCGTAGCGCTTGGGCAGCGCCTCCTGCGGCGATTCGGGAATGCCGTGCCCGTCGAGCAAGGCGAGCCGCCCTACCCGCGCTGGCCTCAAGCCCGCATAAAGGCTGGCGATATGCGCGCCCATGCTGTGGCCGAGCAAAGTGAAGGGCGCTGGTGGTGCGAGCGCATGCACTAGGGCATCGACATCGGCCACGTAGTCCGGCCCCCAATAGCCGTCCTGCGGCCACTCGCTATAGCCGTAGCCGCGCTGATCCATCGCCACCACGCGGAAGCGCTCCGCCAAACGCTCCGCCACCGGCACGAAGGTCGCGGTGGTATCCAGCCAGCCGTGCAGGTAAATCAGCAGCGGGGCGTCATCAGCCCCTGCTTCGCGCAGATGAAAGCGCAGGCCGCGCAGGCGCAAATAGCGTGAGCGCATGGCGTGGCTTAGACCTTGATGATCAGCTTGCCGAAGTTCTCGCCGGTGAAGAGTTTGTTCAGCGTCTCCGGGAAGGTCTCGATGCCCTCAACAATGTCCTCGCGGCTTTTGAGTTGCCCGCTCGCCAGCCAGCCGCCCATCTCGCGCAGCGCCTCGCCGTAGCGATCCGCCCAGTCGAACACGACGATGCCTTCCATACGCGCGCGGTTGACGAGCAAAGCGAGGTAGTTAGAAGGCCCCTTCACCGCCGTGGTGTTGTTGTATTGCGAGATCGCACCGCAGATCACGATGCGCGCCTTCATGCGGATTTGGCTGAGCACGACATCGAGAATTTCGCCGCCGACGTTATCGAAATAAACGTCCACGCCTTTGGGCGCTGCCGCCTTGAGCGCCGTGCGCAGGTCGCCGGACTTATAGTCAAGGCAGGCGTCAAAGCCGAGTTCATCGACGACGAAAGCGCATTTATCAGCGCCCCCCGCGATGCCCACGACGCGGCAGCCCTTGAGCTTGGCGATCTGCCCAACCACCTGCCCGACTGCGCCCGCAGCACCCGACACGACCACGGTTTCGCCGGCGACGGGACGGGCGGTATCCAACAGGCCGAAGTAGCCCGTGAGCCCGGGCATGCCGAGCACGCCCAAATACTTGGGCAAAGGTGCCAAGCGGGCATCCACCTTGTGCAAGCCCTTAGGGCTGATGGCAGCAAATGCCTGCACCCCCCAAGTGCCGACGACGTGATCGCCCGCTGCGTAGCCATCGACATGGCTCACCAAGACTTCGCCCAAAGTGCCGGCGCGCATGACTTCACCAATACCCACCGGCGGGATGTAGCTCTTGCCCTCATTCATCCAACCACGCATGGCAGGGTCAAGGCTGATGTAGCGGGTTGCCACCAAAAGTTGACCGGGGCCAGCCTCGGGCATGGCACCTTGCAGAAACTGGAAGTCGCTGCGCTTCACCATCCCGACCGGGCGGGCAGCGAGCGTGAATTGGCGGTTGACGGCGGCGGCAGGGGCGGGGTTCGTGGTCATGGGCATTCTCAAACCGATTGGTATGTAGCGTCAGTCTAACCACCTGCGCATCCACCGTGGCACTGGGTTTGAGCTACTGCGCGCAGCCAAATAGCGATTCAGCCGCCTGTCATGCCCTTGCTAGACACTGGCCGTGCTTAACGCTTAAGGAGCGACCTATGCAACTGAACCACACCACCTCGAATTCATTCCGCCGCAACGCGATCGCCGCATGTATTGCGGCTGCGGCACTCGTCACCGCTGGTTGCAGCGGAGCGGAGAAATCCACAGCCACCACAGCGCAAGCACAGGAAGTCCAGCTGGCTCTTCAAAAAGCCAACGAAGCTGCCGCCCGTGCTGAGGCCGCCGAGGCTGCTTTAGCGAAGGCCGAAGCGGACCTCAAAGCCAAGCAGGATGCCGAAGCTGCGTTAGCCGCTGAGGCCGAAGCTAAAGCGCGTGCCGATGAGCTCGCCGCCGCGAAGCAAGCAGCCGCCGATGCCGAGCGCAAAGCTGCCCGCGCTGAAGCTGAGCGCAGAGCAGCAGTCGCTGAGGCAAAGCGTCGCCGGTCAGAATCGGTAGCCCAAGCGCCGCGCTCAGAGCCCACTCCCGTGGTAACCCGCAGCGAGCCAGTCTGCGCGGATTGCGGCACGGTGTCGTCGATCGTCCCCGTGAACAACCAAGCCTCCGGCTCCGGCATTGGCGCGGTCTTGGGCGCGGCTGCGGGCGTGGCTCTGGGCAACCAAGTCGGCGGTGGCAGCGGTAGAACCGCCGCCAAGATTGGTGGCGCGGTGCTCGGCGGTTACGCCGGCAACGAGGCCGAGAAGCGCATCCGTGGCACCACTGTCTACAACGTCACCGTGCGCATGGACACCGGCGACAGCCGCACCGTGCAGGTGAGTGATGCCAGCAGCATCTCCACCGGCGAGCGCGTCCGCGTCAACGGTCAGAATGTTTACCGCATGTAATGTAGGGCGTGCACAGTCCCCGAGCGCAGCAAGCGTTTGGGGGTAACGAAAACAGGGCCTCAATTGGCCCTGTTTTCGTTAGTGCGTCAGCGAATTACGGCGACCTGCGGGTAGATCAACGCGCTAGCGCATCGCCCGCTGGTGGTGGGCCTTAGCGGCCTGAGCAGAGCGCGCCGCTTTCGCCTTTGCAGCGGCCAAGCGTGCCGCGCGCTCCTCCAACAAAATCTTGCGGGCTGCGTCTTGGCGGCAGAAGCGTTGCTTGAGACGGTCGGCATCGAGCCGCGCGATGGCAGCCTGCTGCGTCGACAATCGATAGCTATTGCCGGAGGGGTCGCGGCCATAGATCTCGGAGGCCTTGCGGTAGTTTTGCGCGCGCTCAGAGAAGTCCGTGCAGCGCAGTTGCACTTCCTCAATAAACTCTGGCGGAATGACCAGCGCGGGCTCGGGTGCAATTTCGCGCTGGTTGAGGGTCGAGCGGGTGACGCGCTCACCGAGCAGATTTTGGTCGTCGTAGTGCAGGTTGCCGCGATCATCAAACCAGCGGTAGACGCCGGCGTTGGCCGCAAGCACTGCGGGCGCCACTGCGAGCAAACTGGCGAGCAGCCCAAGGTGTTTCAGGGAGCGGCGCATGACTTAGCCCTCGCCGCAGGCTTCACGCACCTGCATTTGTGTGCGTTGCACGAGCTTCTCCTTCTCTGCATCGGTATAAGTTTTGGCATTGCCGAGCGCGTCGGTCTCGGTCACTTTGCTCGCTGAGATGTAGGTGGCGAGTTGCTCGCGCTTGCTTTGGCAATTCTTGGCCTTGGTCTCGGCTGCGGAGGCATCGGCTTCCTTGGGCTTAGCCGCACTACCCGTCGCCGTACTCACGCGCATCTCTTGCGCATTCGGCGCTGGCACATCGCTGTAGTGATAGCGGCCCTTGGCGTCCTTCCAGCGGTAGGTCTTGCCGGAGGCATCCGCGCTGCCGCTAAAGGCCAGAAGGCCCGCCACGCAAAGCACGGCGAGCGCAATTGGATTCAAGGCATTGGTGGGCATAAGTTAAGGCTCCGCAGGGCCGATGACGATTGCAGTCTAGCGCATGGCCTAGCACAGAAAACGTAGGGACTCACCCTGCAAGCCTTACGCCCGTCGGCGGCTATGCTGACGGAGCACCTCCCACCGCACTGCGCTGCGCTATGTCCGACGCCAATCCGCCCAGCCCGAAGGTCGTCACCCTGCCTGCGGGTGACTACCACTGGTGCCGCTGTGCGCAACAACCTTCGGAGCCACTGTGCAGCAGCGGTAGCTGTGGGCAGGCACATGCCTTCTCGCTCAAGTGCAAAAGCCCAGAAACCCTCTGGCTGTGCCGCTGCAATGCGACCAAGACCCCGCCGTTCTGCGACGGCAGCCACAATAAACTCGGCACGGCACCTAAGCGTGGCTGGTCCTTGCTCGCAGGCCGCAAACCCTAGCGAGTTTGCCTAGCGGGCTCGACCCGCCGCCCGCCAAAGCACTCGGTGTTAGGGCGCAGCGAAGTCTAATCCTCTGGCTCGTAGCCGAGGTTCGCCGCCAGCCAGCGTTCGGCAACCGCGAGATCCCAACCCTTGCGGGCGGCGTAGCTGGCGACTTGGTCCTTAGCGAGGCGGCCAAGCACGAAGTACTGACTCTGCGGGTGGGCGAAATACCAGCCGCTGACACTCGCCCCCGGCCACATCGCCATGCTCTCAGTCAGGCTCATGCCGGTGTGCTTTTCGGCATCCAGCAGGCGGAACAAGGTTTCCTTCTCGGCGTGCTCGGGGCAGGCAGCGTAGCCGGGTGCTGGGCGAATGCCGCGATACTTCTCGGCGATTAAATCCTCATTGCTCAGATGCTCGTCGGCATCATGGCCCCAGAACTCCTTGCGCACGCGCTGGTGCAAGCGCTCGGCGAAGGCCTCGGCCAAGCGGTCGGCAAGTGCCTCTAGCAAGATGGCGTTGTAGTCGTCATTGGCGGCTTTAAAGGCGTCCACCCGCTCCTTGCAGCCGATGCCTGCGGTGACGGCGAAAGCACCGACGTAATCGCGCAGGCCGCTGGCCTTGGGTGCGACAAAATCGGCCAAGCAGCGGTTGGGCACGCCTTGGCGATGCTCGCCTTGCTGGCGCAGGTTGTAGAGCCGGCCAATTTCTTGCGTGTAGTCCTCGTCGGCAAAGATCGCGATGTCGTCGTCATCGACGGTCTGTGCGGGGAACAGGCCGAACACGCCGTTGGCGGTCAGCCAGCGCTCTTGGATGATGCGGTCGAGCATGGCTTGGGCATCGGCGTAGAGCTTGCGCGCCACCTCACTGGTGGCCGGATTGTTGAGGATGTCCGGGAAGCGCCCCTTCATCTCCCAAGCATTGAAGAACGGCTGCCAGTCGATGTAGGCGCGCAGTTCTTCGATCGGGTAGTTGTGCAGCGCCTTGACGAACTGATTGGCGTGCAGCGCATGGCCCGCGTGGTCGCAAGCGGCGTCACAAACAGCGTGATCCTGCTGTAGCAACATGCGTGGCCGGAACGGGTGGTAGCCGTCCCAAGCAACCGGCGTTTTATTGGCGCGCGCGGCAGCCAGCGGCAGCAGTTTTTCGCCACGATCTTTGTTGGCGTGGCGCTCGCGGATGGTGTCGTACTCGGCCTTGGTTTCTGCCAACAGGCGCGGGCGCAGCTCATCACTGAGGAGTGCAGCCACCACCGGCACCGAGCGGCTGGCGTCCTTCACCCAAACCACGGGGCCGTCGTAGCAAGGGTCGACCTTGACCGAAGTATGCGCGCGGCTAGTCGTCGCCCCACCAATCAGCAGCGGGATGGTGAAGCCCTGACGCTGCATTTCTTTGGCGAGCGTGACCATCTCATCCAAGCTCGGCGTGATCAGCCCAGAGAGCCCGATGATGTCGACGTTCTCGCGCTTGGCGGTCTCAAGAATCTTCTGCGGCGGCACCATCACGCCGAGGTCAATCACGTCGTAGTTATTGCACTGCAAAACCACACCGACGATGTTCTTGCCGATGTCGTGGACGTCGCCCTTGACGGTCGCCATCAGCACTTTGCCCTTGGCAGTGACGGCATCACCCGGTTTCTTTTCGGCCTCAATGTAGGGGATGAGATACGCCACCGCCTTCTTCATCACCCGTGCGCTCTTCACCACCTGCGGCAGAAACATCTTGCCCGCGCCGAACAGATCGCCCACCACGTTCATGCCGCTCATTAGCGGGCCTTCGATGACCTCAATCGGGCGGCCGCCACGGGCGAAGATTTCCGCGCGCAACTCCTCGGTATCGGCTTCGACGAAGGCGTCGATGCCCTTCACCAAAGCATGGGTGATGCGCTCGCCCACCGGCAGGCTGCGCCAAGCCTCATCGACGACTTCCGCCTTGGCATTGCCGGTCTTGAACTTGCCGGCAATTTCAATCAGGCGCTCGGTGCCGTACTCGGGGCGACGATTGAGGATGACGTCCTCGATACGCTCGCGCAGCTCAGGGTCGAGCTGGTCGTAGACCATCAGCGCACCGGCGTTGACGATGCCCATGGTCATCCCCGCTTGAATCGCGTGGTAGAGGAAGACCGAGTGGATGGCCTCGCGAACGTGATTGTTGCCACGGAAGCTGAAACTGACGTTGGAGACGCCGCCGCTGACCTTGGCATGTGGCAGGTTTTGGGTGATCCAACGGGTGGCTTCGATGAAGTCAACGCCGTAGTTGTTGTGCTCGGCGATGCCGGTGGCGACCGCAAACACGTTGGGGTCAAAGATGATGTCTTGGGGCGGGAAGCCAACCTGCTCGACCAAGATCTTGTAGGCACGGGCACAGATGGTCTTGCGCCGCTCCAAGGTGTCGGCTTGGCCGTCCTCGTCGAAGGCCATTACCACCACCGCAGCGCCGTACTGCATGCATAGGCGCGCCTCGCGGATGAACTTCTCCTCGCCCTCCTTCATCGAGATGGAATTGACGATGGGCTTGCCCTGTACGCACTGCAAACCAGCCTCAATGACCTCCCACTTGGAGGAGTCGATCATCACCGGCACGCGGGAGATGTCTGGCTCGCTGGCCAGCAAGTTGAGGTAGCGGCGCATGGCGGCGACGCCATCAATCATGCCCTCGTCCATGTTGACGTCGATGATCTGCGCGCCGGCTTCGACCTGTTGGCGCGCCACGGCGACGGCGGTGCCGTAATCCCCCGCCTTAATCAGATCTCGGAAGCGCGCCGAGCCGGTGATATTGGTGCGCTCGCCGACGTTGACGAACAAGGTATCGGGGCCAATGTTGAAGGGCTCCAAGCCTGACAATCGGCAAGCTGGGCTGGGTGTCGCTTGCGGGCGCGGCGCAAGGCCAGCGACGGCCTGGGCCATCGCGCCGATGTGCTCAGGCGTGGTGCCGCAGCAGCCACCGACGATGTTGACGAGGCCCGAGGCAGCGAACTCACGGATGATTTCCGCCGTCTGCGCTGGGGTTTCGTCGTACTCGCCGAAGGCATTGGGCAGGCCGGCATTGGGGTAGCAGCTGATGTAGCAATTGGCGACGCGCGCCAGTTCGGCGATATAGGGGCGCATGTCCTTGCCGCCGAGCGCGCAGTTGAGCCCCACCGCCAGTGGCCGCGCATGGGCGACGGAATTCCAGAAGGCTTCAGTGACTTGGCCGGAGAGCGTGCGGCCAGAGGCATCGGTAATCGTGCCGCTGATGATGACCGGCCAAGCGCGGCCGCGCTGCTCGAACAGGCTCTGGACGGCGAAGATCGCGGCCTTGGCGTTCAGGGTGTCGAAGATGGTCTCAATCAGCAGCACGTCGGCACCGCCATCGATCAAAGCATTGCCCTGCTCGATGTAGGCCTCGACCAATTCCATATAGGTGACGTTGCGCGCGCCGGGGTCGTTGACGTCGGGGCTGATCGAACAGGTGCGGCTGGTGGGGCCGAAGGCGCCGGCAACGAAGCGCGGCTTTGACGGATTTTTGGCGCTGTACTCATCGCAAGCAGCGCGGGCGAGGCGCGCGGCCTCGTAGTTCAACTCGTAGGCCAAGTCCTGCATACCGTAATCGTGCAGAGAAATGGTCTGCGCGTTGAAGGTATTGGTCTCGATGAGGTCAGCGCCGGCCTCCAAGTACTGCGCATGAATGCCGCGAATGATGTCGGGCTGGGTCAGCACCAAGAGGTCGTTATTGCCCTTGAGGTCACGCGGCCAGTCGGCAAAGCGGCTGCCTCGGTAGTGCTCCTCCTCCAGCTTATGCCGCTGAATCATCGTGCCCATGGCACCGTCGAGCACCAGTAAACGGCTCGCCAGCAAGCCGCGCAGGGTCTCGGTGGCATCAGGACGGACGAAGGCGGGGGCGGTAAAGGCAGACATGGGCGTGCAGGCACATCGGTAGGCAAGACGCACAGTTTATCCGTTTATGCGGATAAGCGGATATTGCGAAGCGCTCGGCCCTGATCTGACGAGCGGTTCGCACTACAGGCGACCAACGGCACAGAACCTGCACCCTTGCGTGCTCTGGCGGGCTGCGGCCCAAAGACTGGCCGTCCTACCCTGAATGCCCTGCTTCGACCTCACAGCCCCTATGCCTTTTCTCGACCTCGGCGCGCCTGCAGAAGGCTTGGCGATGGCTCTGCGCACGCTCAATGGCGGGCAGGCGCGGCACTTCGCCGCAGCGTGGGCGGAGGCGCTGCCCAAGCATATCGAGCGCATCATCGGCGACGCCTATAACTCCAGCGAGCGCGACGCCGCACTCCATGTGCAGCACAACCTACTGCCCCAGATTGCTGCATTCCAGCAACGCTTTGAGGCCGAACTCCAGCGCGCGTTTGACCCGCTAGACGCCTTCAGCAGCAATCAGACGTTCGACTACGACCATCTCGCGACGAGCACGCAGGACTCCCACACCGAGGCGCAAGCCGCAGGCGATATTGGCTGCGCCCTAGAGCACTCGACCAATGCGGCGGCCGTGCAAGCGCTGCGGCAAGCCGTGTTGGCCCACGCCCGAGGCCTGCAAGCGGCGCAGGTGTTGCGGGCTGTCGCGCCGGCGTCGCTCGCAACCGCGTTGCTGCGCAGCCTGCGGGCCTGCGGCGTGCCACTGGAAGGCCGACTGTTGTTGCTGCGCCCCTTGGAGCAGCAGGGCGGCAAGCTGTGGGCTGAGTGGTTCACCGCGCTGGAGACCCTGAACGCTGCGCACCCCGAACATCCGCCGGTTGGCAGCCGCTGGGCACCGATGGCAGCACTCTCTGCCGCTGCGGAGGCACACCTGCGCGGCTTGCTCAGCGCGGACGATGACGACGCCGAGCTTGCCCGCAGCATGCTGACTGCGGTCGCGGAACAAACTCCTGCGGCGGTCGCCATTGCGGCATTCCACGACTGGTTTGACGGCTTACGCGCCGACCCCTTGCTGCCGAACCTATTCCAAGAGGAACTCGAAGCCCTGCGCTTTGCCGCCGCCAAGCGCGCGCTCGTCGAGCCGGAGTTTTTCGCCAGCGCCGACGCCGCGCTGCGCCAGTCCATGCAGCAATGGTGTGTTGCTGCGGCGCTGACCAGCGCCAGCTACCAATCCGTCGCTGAGGTGCGCAGCCAACTCCGCCGCCTGAGCACCGAGGCCAGCCCCAGCGCGGCGGACGTCCAGCAGGCCCTGCTGGCCGCGCCGCTGAGTACCGAATCCCGCCAGCAGTTTGCCGCTGCCACCCAGCAAGAGGCCCTTGCGCGCGCGCAGGCGGTGCTGGAGTCCGTGCGCGATGCGGCCCAAGGTGCGGTCGTCAACGCCAGCATGCACCCCTCTGTGCTGCAATTCGCGCAGATCGGCATCGCGCCACTATTGGTCGCAGCTAGGTTGCGGGATGGCTGCGGCTCCAGCGCCCACCGCGCAGCGCAGCAATTGCAGACTCGCTGGCAACAAAGCCGCCGCAGCACCGGCCACTTCAGCGCCCGTATGGACCTGCGCGAGGATCTCCGACGTGCTTGGCGCGCAGCCGGTGCCGATGCGCTCTGGCAAGAAACACTCGACGCCAGTCTGCTCGCCGCATGGCAAGCCGAAACTCAGCTCGTGCAGGCCAGCAATGACGACCCCGACGCGGAAATCGCCGCGCTGCTCGCCGCACTCGACGCACCGGAGCCGACACCGCAGAAAATCTTCCCGCTGCAAACCGAGGCCGAGCGCCGCGCCGAGGAAGCCACCAGCGCCAAGATGCGGCCGGAAGTGGCGCGCCTGCTGTGTCACGGACGCTGGCTACGCGTACCGCTGGCCGAGGGTGGTGCCCGGTTTTTAAGCGTAGCGAGCATCGACGTGCGCGCTGGCAGCGTGCAGCTAGCCACCGCCGCTGGCGAGGTGGTGCTACAGCGCGCCGCCGAGAGCCTACTCAGCGAGTTGCTGTCGGGCCGCGCCGAGCTACTCGGACCGGATGCCGATGCCGTCGCCCTGCTCGACGCCTTAAAGCAGGAAACCCAAAAGCTGCTGCGGGCGGCGGCGTAGCGCGCGAAGGACGCTACGCCGATCGCGCTGCGCGGAGGCTTAGGCCGCTGGCTTTTGCGCGGCGACCCAATCCTTGATGCGCCGCTCCAATACCGGCAGCGGCAAACCGCCGCCGCCCAAGACTTGGGTGTGGAAGTCCTTCAGGCTGAAGGCAGAACCCAGGCTCCGCTGCGCCATCTCGCGCAGCTCCAGAATCTTCAGCATGCCCAATTTGTAGGCTAGGGCTTGGCCGGGCAAGACTAGGTAGCGCTCGATTTCCGAGGTCACTTCCTTCTCGCCCATGCCGGTTTTCTCGCGCATGTAGGCAATGCTTTGCTCGCGCGTCCAGCGCTTGCGGTGCATGCCGGTGTCCACCACCAGACGCACGGCGCGGAACATCTCCGCCTGCAAGCGGCCCAAATCGCTAGGCACGTCTTTGAAGTAGCCCAATTCGTGGGCAAGCCGCTCCGCATAGAGCGCCCAGCCTTCGATGTAGGCCGTGAAGGGCAAAATGGTGCGGAAGAACGGCAGCCCTTTGAGCTCCTGCGCAATGGCAATCTGGAAGTGATGGCCGGGCACGGCCTCGTGGTAGCTCAGCGTGCGCATGCCGAGGCGCGGCTGCTCGCTCATGTCATGCAGATTGGCGAAGAACACGCCGGGGCGGCTGCCGTCCAAAGCAGGTGGCTCGTAATAAGCACCGGGAGCGGTGGCCTCGCGGAAGACCGGAATCCGCTCCACCTTGACCCCCGCCTTCGCCTTGACGGCAAACGCCACGTCCATGCCGGCCGAAATCTCGTCGATGATCGTCTGATAGTCCTTGAGGATCTGTGCGCGGCCCTCGTCGTTGTCGGGGTAGAGCTGCTCGGGCGTGCGCTGGAGCGCTTCCATCCGCGCACCGACGCTGCCTTCAGGCATGCCCAGCTTCTTCAGCAGCGCGTCCATCTGAGCTTCGATGCGTGCGACTTCGGCCAGACCAATCTCGTGAATCTCATCGGGGGTCAGCGTCGTGGTGGTCTCCTGCCGCGCGGCATAGGCATAGGCCGCGTCACCTTCCGGCAGTGCCCAGAACCCGTTGTTGGCCAACACGCGCGGCTGTAGCTCGGTGAAGTAGGCAATCAGGCTTTGGTAGGCCGGGTAAACCTGGGTCTCGATGGCTTTGGCCGTGCTCTCCAGAATCTGCTTTTGCTCATCGGCGGGCACATTTTTGAGTGCCACCAACTTCTTCTCAAACTCCGAATACAGCGGGTTCTCGCGCACCGGTTTGCCGCTAAAGGCAATCATCTCGGCCAGTACCTTCTCCACCACAAAACGGGGCGGGATGATGCCGCGCTGCTCGCGGACTTTTACCCCTTCAAGTAGCTGTGCGAACTTCTCGTCAAAGCCTTCCAAGCGCCGAACATAATCCCGAGCGTCACGCGCATCTTTGACGGGGTGTTGGGAGAGCAAAAAGCTCGGCAGCTCGTTCTGCACGCCGAACAACTGGTTGATCGGGTAGCTGTGGTAGCGCCAACGCTCGCCCTCAGCCTGGGTCGCGAGGAACTGCTCCAGCACGTCGAAGGAGGTGGCGTCTTCGCCCTGCATTTTGGCGCGCGGGTAGCTGCGCAGCGTGGCGAGCTCATCGCGCAGGCGGCTATAGCCCTCGGTCTCTTTTTCTTCAGAAATATCCGTCAACCGCGCCTGATGGCCCTTGATGCCGAACTGCTCGACCAAGCCTAGGCTGGTCAGCAGCTCTGGGTTCTCCAAGGCCTCGCGCAGGAACACCCGGGCGTAAAAGGTATTGATGCTGAAAGGCTTAAACCACCAAGCATTGATGACGAATACCGCCAAGCCCAGTGCCAGTAGCGAAAGCGACAAACCCAGCCATTTGAAGAAGCGTTTCATAGCGCCTGTATTGCCAAAGTCGAATTAGGGATAGAACGACAAAAGGCGCCCGAAGACGCCTTTTGCCGGAAACATCGTCTGCAATCTTAGCCGCCGGCTGCCGCTGCCGGAGCGGCCGCAGGCGCAGTGGCGGGAGCGCCAGCAGCCCAACCACAGCTCTTGCCTTCGTTTTGGGTCTTCAGCCAGCCCATGAGCGGGCCGAAGTACTCGACCAAGGCGGTCGCATCCATCTGCTTGCTGCCGGTGAGGGTGAACATGGTGTCCTGCCACGGCTGGCTGGAACCCTTAGCAAGCATGGCGCGGAACTTCTCACCCGCCGCCGCATTGCCGTAGACATCGCATTCATGCAGCGGCCCCTTGAAGCCAGCCGCGTCACAGAGCGCTTTCTGGAACTGGAACTGCAACACAAACGAGAGGAAGTAGCGGGTGTAGGGCGTGTTGCCGGGGATGTGGTACTTGGCCCCTGGGTCAAAGTCCGTCTCGGTGCGAGCCAGCGGCGGGGACACGCCTTGGTACTGCGCGCGTAAATCCCACCAGCCTTGGTTGTAGGCATCAGGCTTGATCTCCCCACTCATGACCTTCCAGCGCCATTGGTCGACCAACTTGCCCCAAGGCAGGAAGGTGATTTTGTCCAGCGCCAGCTTCATCTGGCTGTTGATGGTGGCCTTGTCGTCGACAACGACGTTCTTGACCAGACCAATCTTCTCCAAGAACTTCGGCGTCATCGACAGAGTGATGACGTCCCCAATCGCCTCGTGGAAGCCGTCCTGCGCGCCGGTTTGGAAGATCGGCTCCAAGTGGTTGTAGGCGAGGAAGTAATAAACGTGGCCGAGCTCGTGGTAAATGGTGGTGAGCTGCTCTTCGTCGGGCTCGATGCACTGCTTGATGCGGACATCGCCCTTCAAGTTCAGGTCCCAAGCGCTGGCGTGGCAGACCACTTCGCGGTCACGCGGCTTGGTCAGCAGGCTGCGCGTCCAGAAGGTATCTGGCAGCTTGGGGAAGCCCAAGCTGACGTAGAAGTCTTCAGCGAGTTTGGTCATCGCCACGCTCTGCGCGGCATTGGCCTTGTACTCCATCTCAGCCAAGTCTTTGGCGCTGGGCTTGCCTTTGAAGCCGGCCTTGAGCTTGGCGAGTTCAGCATCCCGCTGGGCGACGAGCGCGCTGGTCACATCCAATGAGCCCACACCTTGGTAGGGCTGCAGCATGGGGTAGAGGTTGCCCCATTGCTGCGCCCACATATTGCCGAGCAAGTGCGCGGGGATCATGCCGTCTTTGGGCACGACCTCATCGCCATATTTTTCATTGAGCTTGCCGCGCACATAGCAGTGCAGGCCTTCATACAGCGGCTTGACCTGACCCCAGAGACGCTCGGTATCGGCCGCGAACTCGGCTGGGCTCATGTCGTAGCCGGCGCGCCACATCTCGCCCATATTGGCAAAGCCACTCTCACCAGCAGCGCCATTCAGCAGCTCAATAAAGCGGGTGTAATCGGTGCGGATGGGCTTGGCCGTGGCATGCCAACCGGCCCAAGCCTCGGCGATTTGCTCGGGCGTGTATTTGAACTCGACGTTATTGATGACACGCTCAATCTCCGGCAGCGACTCGCAGATCTCATTGCCGCCAGCGTCCTTATGGCACCACTTGCCGGTGCCGTAGTTCGCTTCCATCTTGCTGCTGAGTTTGGCGAGTTCCTCGCGCTGCTCCGGCTTGCTGGGGGCGGTCGCACCGACGCGAATTAGCGTGAGTGCGCGTGCAGTTTCGGGCTTCAAATCCTTCAAGGCGTAAAACGGCTTGGCGGCTTGCGCGGTGTTGAAGGAGAACTCCAACAGGCCTTCATTGGCTTTGCTGGCCAGCAGCTGGCTGTCCTCGGTGATGAAATTTGCCTGCATCCATTGCGCCGCCACCGCCGGCGCGTAGAGCTTGCGGAAGTCCTCGTTGTACTGGGCAATAAAGGCATCTGCTTGGGCTGGCGTCACATCGCCCGCTTTGCTGGCAGCCGGAGCTGCCGAATTGGCCGCTGGGTCGGAGGACTTCCCGCAGCCTGCTAGGGCCGCGGCAATTGCCAGCGCGCTGGCGGATAAGGTGAAACGCATAGAGGCTCCTGAGGAGTGCATCGAGAACTGGGAGAAATGTTTGGTCATTTGAGGTCCCCAGTCAGGCGACGTACGGGTTTGGTCATTAACACCATGAATAGTGCAGCACCGCCGGCAGTGAGTGCTACGAACAAGAAGCGGTCGGACATCCCTGCCGTGTCATCTTGGGCGAGGTGGCCCGCCAACAGGCCAGCGATGAGCTTGCCCAAGGCCGATGCGGTAAACCACATGCCAAACATCATGCCTTGGTAGCGGGCGGGCGAGAGTTTATTGACCGCCGCCAATCCCACTGGCGATAAACACAGCTCGCCCATGGTGTGGAACAGGTAGGTCAGCAACAACCACGCGGGGGCGACTTTCTCGCCTGCGGCGACGTAGACCGAGGCCCAAGCGAGGATGAGAAAGCCAATCGCGAGCTGGCCTAATCCCAAGGCAAATTTGACGGGGGTCGATGGGTTCAGATTGCGCTTGCCCAAGTTCACCCAAAGTGCCGCGAAGAACGGCGAGAGGATGACGATGAGCAGGGGGTTGATGGCCTGTATCCACGATGCCGGCATCTCCCAGCCGAACACCACGCGGTCGGTGTGCTCTTTGGCGAACAAGGTAAAGCTAGAGCCAGCCTGCTCGAACCCGCTCCAGAACAGGGCAGCACCGACAAACAGCACCACGACCACCAGTACACGTTGGCGCTCCAAGGGCGTGAGCCCGCCAAACAGCAACAGCCAGCCGAAGCTGGCAATGGCCAAGCCGACGATGAACACGCCAGAGCCCTTGGCGATGGCCTGAGGGTTAAGCACTAGAGCGCCAAGCAGCGCCGCGCTAATCACCGCCACTACACCGACGAGGAAGATAGCTACCGCTGCCCAGCCCAGCTTGCGGTTGTTGCTGTCGCGCGCGACATCGCCGGTGGAATTGGCATGGAGGCCGACGCTGCCCAAGTGGTGCTCGGTGAGCTTGTACTGCAACAGCCCCAAGACCATAAACACGCCAGCCGCGCCAAAGCCCCAGTGCCAGCCAACCTTCTCACCCAGCCAGCCGCACAGCAGCTTGCCGATGAAGGAGCCCAGGTTGATACCCATGTAGAACAGGGAGTAGGCAGCGTCTTTGCGGGCGCTATCGGAGTCCTTATAAAGACCACCCACCAAGGCACTGACATTGGGCTTGAGCAAGCCGGTGCCCAAGGCGATAAGTACTAAGCCGATAAAAAAGCTGGCTTGGGTATTGAGCGCCATGGTGAAGTGGCCGATGGCAATCACCACCCCGCCCCAGAAGACTGCGTTGCGCTGGCCGATGAGGCGGTCGGCAATCCAGCCGCCGGGCAGACCGGACAAATACACCGAGGCGGTGTAGAGGCCGTAAATGGCGAGTGCGTTTTCTTTACTAATGCCTAGGCCGGGGTTCTCGCCACTGACCGCAGCCACCATCGCGAGCACCAGAATCGCCCGCATGCCGTAGTAGCTGAAGCGCTCCCACATTTCGGTAAAAAACAGCGTCGCCAGGCCACGCGGGTGGCCGAACCATTGAGCTTGTTGCATGAAGTTTTCTTTAAATAAGCAATTGGTCGCAACTTGCCCTGTGTAGAGATGACAAGTCAATCGGTAGATTTGCGTGCGCTACGCAATAGCCATGCCGCAGCGCAGGGATTGCGCCGCGCAAGCCGTCGCCGCCCTGTCGCGGCCTATACTTGCCGCCCTTAAATTGGATGCATCTGGCCCCCTCTTCGTGTCGCGCGCACACCCTTTGCCCTCAACCGCCGTCGCCGATCGCTTGCAGCGCGGCTTGCAGACGCTCGCCTTGACGAGCCTGCCTGACTGCGCGCTGGCGCAGTTCGTCGCCTACCTTGAGGAGCTGCACAAATGGAACGCCGCCTACAACCTGACGGCGATCCGCCAGCCCTTGGAGATGGTCGACCGCCATCTGCTGGATTCGCTCGCGGTGCTGCCGGTGTTGGATAGAACGTGGGCAGTAGGATGTGGGAGGTTGGACCTTGCTGCCGACCTTGCTGCCATCCCACGTCCCACATCCCGCGTCCCACGCCTTCTGGACGTCGGCGCTGGTGCGGGCCTGCCCTGCATCCCCATCGCCATTGCGCGTCCGCATTGGCAAGTGACGGGGCTGGACTCCAACGGCAAGAAGGCGCGCTTCATGCGCCATGCGGGGCGCGCGCTGGGGCTAGGCAACTTTCAGGTGATCGAAGGCCGCGCCGAGGACATCGTCGAAGGCGAAGCGCCGTTTGACCTCATCACCAGCCGCGCTTTCGCAAGCCTCGGAGAGTTCTTCGCCCATACCGACCACCGCCTCGCTGCCGATGGCGCTTGGGTCGCCCTCAAGGCCAAATTAACGGCGGAGGAACTGGCGCAGATACCGCCGCAAGTGGCACTAGATGCACCAATCGCCCTGAAAGTCCCCGGCGTGGACGAAGCCCGCCACGCCCTTATTGCCCGTTTGAAACCCGCATGAGTCGCACCATTGCCGTCGTAAACCAGAAAGGGGGCGTGGGCAAAACCACGAC
Organism: uncultured Salinisphaerales bacterium; assembly: GCA_964535755.1. Lineage (GTDB taxonomy): Bacteria > Pseudomonadota > Gammaproteobacteria > Nevskiales > Nevskiaceae > Stagnimonas. Next base: position 16,515 of record CAZHTI010000058.1, read on the forward strand.
CACCGTCAACTTAGCCGCCTGCCTCGCGGTGATGAAGCGGCGGGTGTTGCTGGTGGACTTAGACGCCCAAGGCAACGCGACGATGGGCGTGGGGGTCGAGAAAAACGCCGAGCACGCCACCGTCCGCGACGTCCTGCTGGGCGAAGCAACGGCGGCTGAGGCCATCCAAAAGCTGGTCGGTTTGAAACTCGATGTGATCCCCGCCAACGCCGATGCCACCGAGGCCGACGTGCGCCTGCGCGACGCCCCTGGCGGCGACTTTGCGCTCAAGACCGCGCTCGCAGAGGTCACCGGTCACTACGACTTCATCCTGCTCGATTGCCCACCCTCCTTGAGCAAGCTGACGGTCAACGCGCTGGTGGCGGCGGATAGCGTGCTCATCCCCATGCAGTGCGAGTACTACGCGCTGGAGGGCTTGGCAGCGCTGAGCGATACCGTCAGCAAAATCAAAAAAGCGATCAACCCGAATCTCAAGATTGAGGGTGTGCTGCGGACGATGTTTGACCCGCGCAACAACCTCGCCAACGAAGTCAGCCAGCAACTGGCGCAGCACTATGGCGAGCAGCTCTACCGCACTGCGATCCCACGCAATGTGCGGCTGGCCGAGGCACCCAGCCACGGCCTACCAGTGATGGCCTATGACCCCTCCTCGAGCGGAGCCAAGGCCTATCTGGCGCTGGCGGGGGAAGTGCTGCGGCGGCAAGGCAGCTGAAGCAGAACCTATTAACGCGCCTCACTACTGCGCCTGGAGGGGATAAACGTCCTAGCTGTATACCCAAGTTATCAGTTTGCTCAAATCGGCATGATTCCCGACAAACGGTACTTTTAGGCGCGTAGGCGGTTGCATGACCATCGAATAAGGAAGGGGCAGCCATCAATCAACAAAAAGATGCGCGTCGCCTGAGAAGCGGCCAGGAAGCCAAGAACAGAGCTGGTGCTGTGCCAAGGCCAGCAAGCAATCCAAAAATCGTTGGGGAAATCATGAAAGCCTTGAAAACCTGCGGCCGTGCGGCTGCTGTTTTGTTGATGCTCGCCTGCGGCACAATTCAAGCCCAGTCACTTACCGAACCCGAAGAATGGCGTGCAAGAATCAAGAAGGCTGAAAGCCTTGGTGCTCTGGGCACGGACTTGTTCGGTGACTCCACCAATTATTACAACGGGCAACCCAGCTTTTCAGCTACCGATATTGATTTGCCTCTTGACTTCAACTTTGAAGTGC
>CAZHTI010000059.1:0-6591 GCA_964535755.1 uncultured Salinisphaerales bacterium
TGGCGGGCATACAGGCGGTGCAGACGCTCTCCCGCCTCAATCGCGCGCATCCGGGCAAGGACACCACCTACATTCTCGACTTCGTGAACGATGCCGCCGAGGTGCTGGCGGCGTTCAAGACCTACTACCAGACCGCGGAACTGGCAGACGTCACCGACCCCAATCTGGTCTACGACCTGCGCGCCAAGCTCGACGCCAGCGGCCACTACGACGACAACGAGGTTGAGCGGGTGGTGAAGGTGGAGCTTGATCCCAATGCTTCGCAATACGAGCTAACGGCGGCCTTGGGGCCGGTGGCGGATCGTCTGTTGAAGAAGCACAGGGCGGCGCGGGGGACCTATCTCGCAGCCCTGGAAAGCAAGGACGAAGCGGCTGCCAAGGACGCCAAAGATGCGCTGAGCGCGCTGGAGCTGTTCAAGAGCGATCTGGGCACCTTCTTGCGGGTGTATGCCTTCCTCTCGCAGGTGTTTGACTACGGCAATACCGCCATCGAGAAACGCGCAATCTTCTTCAAGCGGCTGCTACCCCTGCTGGAGTTCGGGCGCGAACGCGAGGGGGTTGATCTCAGCAAGGTCACGCTGACCCACCACAAGCTCAGGAATCAGGGCAAGCGCAGCCTTTCGCTGTCTGAAGGTGAGGCCGAAAAGCTGCAACCCCTGACCGAGACCGGCGGCGGCCAGGTGCAGGAGAAGGAAAAAGTGCGGCTGGCCGAGATCATCGCCAAGCTCAATGACCTGTTTGAGGGCGACTTCACCGAAGGCGACATGTTGAGCTTTGCGAACACCTCCAAAGCCAAATTGCTGGAGTCTGAAATCCTGATCACGCAGGCCGAGAGCAATTCCAAAGAGCAGTTCTCCAACTCGCCCGACCTCGCCACGGAAATCATGAATGCGGTGATGGATGCGCTGGCCGCGCACAGCACGATGAGCAAGCAGGCCCTGGCATCCGCCAAGGTGCGCGAGGGATTGAAGGACGTGCTGCTCGGGCCGGGACAACTTTGGGAAGGCTTGAGAGCGCAGCGGGGAGGAATATCATCTGTTAGATAAAATTATCTCGTAAACACTCTCGTGGACAAAAACCTCAGCCGCTATTTAACCCGCTTCAAGCGCCGGTAATAGCCAAAAATGTCGTGCGCGGTGTATTTTGGGGTAAAGCCAAAAGTCTTGGCGAAGCGTTGGCCGTCGAGCACTACGGGGTATTTGAAGTAATTGACTAGATAGGGCGGGAAGAAGGCGTTCCAGTTTAAAACGTTGCTGAATAGCGCGGGCAGTGCGGGCGGGATGCTGGGGACGTGGAGTTTTTTGCAGCCGCATTCGGACACGGCGCGTTGATACGGGACGTAATCGTCCGGAGCGACGTTATAGATGCCGGGTTTGTTTTGCTGATAGGCGAGCACGAGCGCATCAGCCATGTCCTCGACGTGCAGGAACTGCATCATCGGCGAGAAGCCCATGAGTACCGGTGCCCACTCGCGCATCAGCAGCAGGCTCATGGAATTGCGCACGCCCGGTCCCAAAACATTGCAGGGGCGCAGGATGCTGATATTCAGCTCCGGGTGCTTCCATAAATAGATATTGGCGAGGCTTTCTAATTCGACGGAATCCACCAAATCCATGGTGACTTCGCTGGCTTTGAGCGGCTGGTCTTCGTCCAATAATGCGGGGTTATAGGCGCTGGCCCCATAAACAAAATAGGTGGAGTGCACCAGCACTTGGCCGACGCCGTATTTTTTACAGAGGTCCAATAAGCGTTTGCTGCCGAGCACATTGGCGTTATAGCGGCTCATCCGCGTTTGCTCGTGCGCGAATATGCGGCCGATGTGAATCACCGCGTCGATTTTGTGGTTTTGGAAAATATCCTCAAAACCGCGCTTATGGGTATCGACCTTATAACTGACCACGCCTTTTGGCGGCTCTACCTTTTTGCGGAAGTCCACGGCGACGACGTGGCAGGGGCCGTTGAGGCGCTCGATGACGAGTTTGGCGAGTACGCCCGCAGCACCGGTCACGAGTACGGTCTTTTTGCGGGCACGCGGGGCGGCGGCGGTTTGGGCTGTATGTCTCATAGGTTGTAGGCCTTGGTGCGTTGGGCGAGGCCTAGGGCGATCAGGCGGCGGATTTCGGTTTTGACTTGCTCGACTTGCTCGGTGGTTTGCTCTTCCGTCTTTGCCGGTTTGAAGTGCATGGGCGGCCCAAAATTGAGGATGACTTTGGCGGGCAGCGGCAGCGGCGGGGCCACCGGCGCGTAGGGGATGCCCAGGGCTTTGGCGAGTGGCTTGATGTTGTAGACGGCGGGCATGGTTTCCTCACAGCCGACGACGCCGCAGGGCACGATGGGTGCGTCGTGGTTGGCGGCTAAGTGCAAAAAGCCGTTGCCGAAGCGCTGTAGTTGGTAGCGGTCTTTGTAGAGTTTGCCGGAGCCGCGCACGCCTTCGGGGAAGACGATGATGGCCTCCTCGGTGTCCAGCATCTTCGCGCAGTTGACGACATCGCCAATCACGCCGCCCCAAGCGTTGAGCAGGTTGCCGAGCCAGGGCACGGTGGGGAAGAACCGCTCGATCATCGCCCGCGCTGCGCGTGGCCCATGCGGGTTGGTGGCGGCAGCCACGCCAATCAACACGCCGTCCATCGGCAATTGGCCGGAGTGGTTGGGGATGATCAGCACCCGGCCCGCTGCGGGGATGTGCTCCAGCCCGTGTGCCTCGACCTGAAAATAGTGGTCGTAGAGCCATTTGGCACCACCCAAGCCGACCTTCATGGCGTCTTCGTTATAGCCCCAAGCGTCGTAGCCAAAGCTGCCGACTGGCTTGGGGATGCGCGCGACGGCGGATTCGACCTCCGGCGTCACCACGCGCTTGAGCAGGGCTTCTTTGAGGTTGAGGCTAGGTAGGCGGGCGAGGGGATTGGGCCATGCCATTGGGGGGTCTCCGGTGCGATGTGCTTGCGGCCTTGTACCACCTGCCGCTGACGCTAAGCCGGAGGCAAAAACCGCGCCGCCTTATCGGTCGCGCCGGGCGCGTCGCTTAGAGGATGCCAGGCGGTAGTGGCACGGCTATTTTTTGCATGAGCACGACCTGTAGCTCACCGACCAAAAAGCCGAGCACCGCGCCGACGGTGATCAGGATCCATTCGTCTTGCTCAAAGGCAGGCCGCAGCAGCGCCTCGAACTCCTCTTCGTTGAGCTCCTGCATCTTCACGACGAGGGTGTTTTTGACGTCCAGCGCGTCGGCGGCGTAGTCCTCGACGGAGAGCATCGCCGTCGGCAGCGCGGCCATGACTTTCTCGGCGATCAGCCGCTTCATGGCCTGGTACTTAGTGCTGCCTACCGCGAGCACCACCAGCGGGCGGGCGATGCCGGCTTGCTCATCGACGAGCTTCTGCACCTGTTTCATCACCATATTGAACAGGCGGTCGCTCAAGGGGCCCTTGAGCACGGCGTCCATGATGGCGTGGGGGGTGATGATTTCTTGGGCGATGAGCGCGCCGTAGCGGGCGGCGACTTCCTTGCGGCGCTTGAGGAACAAGCCGTGCCAAGTGAAGACGCCAAAGTATTTCTTCGGGTGCTTGGGCTCAAACACCATCTTCAGCGCGATCCAGTCGGTAAACCAGCCGGTGAACAGCCCGAATAAGGGCATCACCCAAACGTTGTGGGTGAGCGCCCAGACCACCGCCTGCACACAGCCAATCGCAAAGCCAAAGTAGAGGCCGGAGTTGCGGATAAACCGGAACTCGCCTTCGCCCGCCTCCAAGAAAATCCGGTTGAGCAGCGGTTTGTTCTTGAGCAGGTTGGTGATGACCATGTCCTTGAGGTCAAACACCGAGTCGATGTTCTCGCGGATGTCGACCATGATGTTGGCGACGATGGTCGGGCTCTCCGCTTTGATGCGGTTGATGATCATCCGCCGGACTGCCTCCGGCATGCTCTCCCAGAGGCCGGGTTGGTACTCCGCCGCGACGTTGCGGGTGATTTCCTCCACGGCTTCCAGCAAGGGTTTTTCGATCTCCTTAGCGACGCGCTGGGGGTCGAGCTTGGCGAACAACTCCTTGGGTTTGATCAGGCGCGAGGTCATGGTGTCGCAGGCGATGCTCGCCATAAACGCCGCCTTGCGCGGGACGATGCCCTGCCAGCCCAAGTAGGGCTTGATGCCTAAGAACTCGATGGGCTCAAACATCATGCGGATCGCGACGATCTTGGTGACGTAGCCGATGCTGGCGGCCACGAACGGCATGGCGAGATACAGCCACCAGTTGTTTTGGATATCCACCCAGATTTGTGCGGCGGTCAACATCAAAGCTCTCCTAATTCTTATGTTTTGTGGTCAGTGCGGCTCAGGCCTTGACCAAGCCGGAGCCGTTGCCGCTCACAGTAAAGGGGCGGTGACTAAACTCCCAGAGCTGCTTGCCGAGCGCAGAGATCTGCACCGATCGACGCTGTATTTTCGCACTGGATCTGCGCTGCACTTCGATGAGCTTCTGTGCCTCTTGCACGCCCGCATCGGTCATCAGCATCTCGTACTTGGTTTGCAGGCTGGAGTCCTCCGGCCCGATGTCCACCAACCCCAAGAGCTTTAAGCGGGTGAGGTAGACCGGCGTGTGTTCGAGCAGGCTTACCCCGGCAGCACGGCCCAAGCCGCTGGCGTTCTCCAGCACCATTTGGCTCAGGCCAATGAGCGGCGCTTGCAGCACATGGATGACGGGAAACACGCTGCCATCGGAGAGCGCTGCGAGCATCCTTGCTTCATCCGGCGTCAGCAGCTTGAGGGTGGCGACCAGCAAGGCGTCTTGCGCTTGCTCGCGGGTCTGGTCTTGGGCGCGGCTTAACAGCTCCGCCATCAAGGCCGATGGCTTGCGCGGGGCGCGTGCCCGCTCGCGGCTCTGGGGCGCGGCGGCGGCGTCCGGCCCGCCTAGGGCGGCTGGTTTGGCGGCCGCTGCTGCGCCGTCGCCATCGAGATTGTTGATGCGCTCGCGCAGCTCACTGAGCACGCGCACTTCGGCCTTCTTGACCTGCTCTTGGACGCGCTCGGCGATCGTCGTCTGCTTGGCCGCACGCATGAGGCGGCCGAAGAAGGACTTAGGCTCATCGTCCTCCGCCACATACTCCCGCGCCGCCAAAGCTGCGCTGGGCATAGTGCTGCCGACAGCGTCCGCCGCGTTCGTTTCTGGTGTGGTCTCTTCGGCCATTCTTTGTGCGCTCCTCGTCAAACCCTGATGCAAACCTTGGTCAGCGTAAACCAAGCCTAGGTTAGACGTGCGCGCTGCGCGGGGGCTTGCGGGTCTATATGCCTTGCTAGTGGGATTAGCTCCCCAATCCGCTCCCGCCGACCTATGCTTGAAGCCCACGCTCGCCATGCACTTCCAGCCCATGTCCCACGCAGTGCCTCACGCCAAAAACGTACTGGGCGATCGCCTCATGCCCTGCTCCTTCGCGCCCCTGACTGGCTTCTTCCGCGATGGCTGCTGCCGTACCGATGAGAACGATCTGGGCCGCCACTTGGTGTGCGCACAAATGACCGAAGAGTTCTTGCAGTTCTCCAAACAGCAGGGCAATGACCTGAGCACGCCCAGAGCCGATTACCTGTTCCCAGGGCTGAAAGATGGCGACTTCTGGTGCCTCTGCGCGCTGCGCTGGCAGGAGGCCCTTGCCCACGGCTTGGCACCGATGGTCAAGCTCGCTGCCACGCACGAAGGGGTGCTCCGCTACGTGGACCGCGACGCGCTCTTTGCCCACGGGCTGGACGCGCCTGAATCCATGCGCTTTCCTTAATCGGGGTCGGCCATGACGCTTAGCGCTGCCATCGCACTCGCACTTCGCCACGGTTGCGAGCTCGATCCAATCCCCAACAGCCCAGGCCGCTATTGCATCCGGGCCATCGGTTACGACGCCGACCCCGCAGAAATTACCGACGCTCAGCTGTTTCAACTCACCGAGGAGCAATTTCTCGCGGAATGGATGCCCGAGCGCTACTACGGCCATTGAAGGGGCAAAGGCCCGGCGCTGGCGTCGCGTTCATCGCCTTACTACTGCCGCGGGTGAAGCTGACTTAGGAGTCAGTGGCCGCGCCGTGCGAACTAGCCAAATGAGCAGCGCCATCGGCAAAGCAAGCCAGCGAAAAGTCCGCGAGGAAGAACCAATGCAAAAGCCCCTAAAACGTATCGGTATGGCCTTGGCGCTGGCGGCAAGCTGCATGGCGGCGCGGGCCAGCGTCGGCGAGGGTACCGACCTCACCGAGCTCAGCCTCAATGACTTGATGAACATCGAGATCAGCTCTGTCTCCAAGCGTGCGGAGCCGCTCACCGAGGCGGCAGCGGCCATTACCGTGATCACCGCCGAGGACTTGCAACGCAGCGGTGTGCGCAACTTGGCGGAGGCACTACGGCGGGTGCCGGGGGTGCAGGTGGCGCGGGCAGATGCACGCCAGTACGCCATCAGCGTGCGCGGCTTTAACAGCACCTCGGCCGATAAGTTAGAAGTGCGCTTGGATGGCCGCAGCGTGTATTCGCCGCTGTTCTCCGGCGTGTTCTGGGATGTCTTTGAGTACGACCTGCGCGATGTCGCCCGCATCGAGGTCATCCGTGGCCCGGGTGCCGCGCT
>CAZHTI010000059.1:6691-17606 GCA_964535755.1 uncultured Salinisphaerales bacterium
ACGACCTGCGCGATGTCGCCCGCATCGAGGTCATCCGTGGCCCGGGTGCCGCGCTCTATGGTGCGAATGCCGTCAACGGGGTGATCAACGTCATCACCAAATCTGCGGCCGATGCCGAGAGCCAAGGCGGCGCGGTGCAGCTCGCCGCTGGCAATGAAGAAAAAGCCATGCTCGCCGCTAGGCAGGTGGTGCAGGCGGGCGGCACCTCCCTACGCATCAATGCTCTGGGCAATCTGCGCGATGACAGCCGCCTAGCCAACGGCGAGGATGACATCGACGCCAGCCGCTTTAGCCAGCTCAGCCTGCGCAGCGATAAAACCAAAATCGCCAGCGGCGTGCTGATGACCAGCCTCAACGCCTATGACGCCCGCTTCGACGGCCCAGAGGGCGACACTCAGGCGCGCGGACAATCGTTATTAGCCCGCTACAGCCTGCCGACCACCGCCGGTGAATCCACGCTGCAACTGAGCTACGAGCACACTGAGCGCAGCATCCCCACCCTATTTAGTGAGCGACGCGACACTGCCAAGTTTGACGTCGAGCAACAGCGGGTCGTCGGTGCGCACCAGCTGATTTACGGAGTGGGCATCGTCAGCAGCAAGGACAAAACCGGCGGCCCGCCGCTGGCACTGCCCTTCCTCCCTGCCAACCGGCGCTTAGATACCTACTCCGCCTTCGTGCAGGACCAAGTCAGCTTGGCACCCGGCGTGATGCTCACACTCGGCAGCAAGTTTGAGCACAACGATCTCTCCGGCTTTGAGGCCCAGCCCTCCGCCCGCTTGGGCTGGCGCGCCGATGCCGAGACCTTCGTCTGGGGCGCGCTCTCCCGCGCCGTCCGCACGCCCAATCGGCTGGATCAAGACGTCGCCATTTTCTGCCCCGAGCCCAACGGCTTCCCCGGCGTCTGCCCACCTGGACTATTCCGGCTCGGCAACCCTGAGCTCGACTCAGAAAAGCTGATCGCCGTGGAGTTGGGCTTGCGCCGTGCGATTGCGCCCGGCCTGAGTGCGGACTTGGCACTCTTTCATAATGATTACGACCACCTGCGCTCCTCGGAGCCCACCGTGCCGTTCAGCACCTTCGCCAACGGCTTAGAAGGCGAGGCCGACGGTTTAGAGCTGGCGCTGCACTGGCGCGCCAATCCAGCGACCGATGTGCAGGGCAGCTACAGCTTGCTCAGCCTGCGCACCCGTGCCAGCGCTCAGAGTGGCGATACCACCACAGCCCGCACCAACAACGGCAGCTCGCCTCGGCACAGCGTCGCCGTCGGCATCAACCACCGCATCGCGCCGCAGCTCAACGCCAATCTGCAAGGTCGTTATGTCTCGCGTTTGGTGGCTCAGGGCATTAAAGATCGGGCGGAATTGGGCGGCAGCCTGCGCTACCAATGGCGGCCCCAGGTAATGTTTGCGCTCACTGGCGAAAATCTGCTGCATGACCAAGAACCCGAGTTCGGCACCGACCCTGCAACCCGCAGCGAGCTGCAACGCAGCGTTTGGCTGACGGCGGAATGGCGGTGGCAATAAGGCCATGGACTCAGCAAGTATGTGTATGCGGCGCATCGCTTTAGCGCTTGCGCTGTTGCTGGCGCAGCCCGCGCAGGCAGCCGAGCTAGAAGCGCGGGTGAAGTCCGCGTTTCTGCTTAACTTCGCGCGCTTTATCAGCTTGGAAACCGAGCGCGCTGCCGGTGCCAATGCGCCTTACGAGATCTGCGTGCTCACGCCGGATGTGCTGCTCGACACCTTGGACGGCAGCCTCAAGGGTAAGAGTGTGCGTGGCAGGCCAGTGATCGTCCGCCGCAGCGATCGCCCCGAGCTGCTACGCGACTGCCACATCGTTTATCTCTCGCGCCGTGCGCCGGACATCCTGCAAGCGCAGCTCGCCAAGCTGGCCGGTTTTGGGGTGATCACCGTGCATGAGGCCGACAGCGCGCAGTCACAAGGCGTGCTGCGGCTATTTGCCGAGGGCAACCGCCAGCGCTTTGAGGTCAACCTCGCCGCCATCGAACGGGAAAAACTCCAAGCCAGCTCCGGCCTGCTCGAAATCGCCGCCAGAGTGCGGCAGTAGCTCAAGGCATGGCCGGCCCCCGCACCACGCTCAGGCGCAAGCTCACCCGGCTGATGCTGTTCGCGTCGGTACTCGGCTTGCTGCTGGCGATGGTCATGCTGGCGCTGCTCAACGGCTACCAAAATCTGGAGTCCGCCCGCCGCAACGCAGAGACGCTGGCCAAGGTCTTGGCCGACAACAGCACCGCCGCCTTGAGTTTTGGCGATGAGCGCGCCGTGCAGCGGCTGCTGGCTGCCGTGCAGGCGCAGCGCGATGTGCGGCTCGCCTGCGTCTTTGCCGGCAACGAAGCCGCGCAAGAGCGCCGGGCCATGGCCTACGCCGCGTGGCCCACCGAGGCCATCAGCCGCTGCCCGGACACCCTACTGCCGGATGACGGCAAGCTCTGGAACCAGCGCCTGCGGACCCAGCAAGCGGTGTCGTTTGACGGCGAAGTGCTGGGCACTTTGGGCCTAGAGCTGGACCTAGGCCCACTGCACGCAGACCTGCAACGGCAGTTATTGGTGGCCGGTGCGGTGCTGGCGATGGCCTTTGTGCTGGCCTTTGGCATCGCCCACCGCGCCCAGACCGCGATGGTGCAGCCCTTGGTGGAACTTGCCGAGCTAGCGCGGCGGGTGACGACCAGCGCCGACTACCAGCTGCGCTCCAGCGCCAAGGCCAACGATGAAGTCGGCCAGTTGGCTCAAGACTTCAACGGCATGCTGGCAAAGATCGCCAGCAGTGATGGCGAACTGCGCGCCGCGCGCGATGCCTTGGGCGTGCAGGTGGCCGAGAAAACCAAGGCCAATCAAGAGCTAGAGCAGATATTGGAGCGGCTCAAGGCGGCGCAAGCGCAGTTGGTACAAAGCGAGAAGATGGCCTCGCTCGGGGCCTTGGTCGCAGGGGTTGCCCATGAGATCAACACCCCCGTCGGCGTGAGCGTGACGGCGGCCTCAACCCTGCAAGCGAAGGCGGTGGCACTTAAGCAATTGCACGAATCCGCGACCATGCGCCGCTCTGACCTCGAATCCTTTGTTGCAGTAGCGGAGGAATCCACCCGCATCTTGCTCAACAACCTGCACCGTGCGGCGGAGTTGATCCAAAGCTTCAAGCGCGTGGCGGTGGATCAATCCAGCGACGAGCGCCGGACATTCGCACTCGCCCCTTATTTGGGGGAAGTGTTCCTAAGCCTAGGCCCCAAGCTGCGGCAGGTGCGGGTGACACTGCAATGCCCAGAGTCGGTCGTCGTCGATAGCTACCCCGGTGCCATCGCCCAGATCATCACCAACTTCGTCACTAATTCCGTTGCCCACGGCTTTGATGATGGCCGCGAGGGCAGCATCAGCGTGCGGGTGACGGAGCAGAGCGAGGGCATGCTCGCACTGCATTACCAAGACAACGGCAAGGGTGTGGCACCGGAGCACCTGCCACGCATCTTTGACCCCTTCTTCACTACCAAGCGCGGCGCGGGTGGCTCTGGTCTCGGCATGAACATCGTCTTTAACCTAGTGACTCAGCGTTTAGGCGGGCGCATCGAGGCAAGCTCCGCGCCGCAACAAGGCCTAAGCTTGCGCTTGAGCTTCCCAGCCGCAAGCCCAGCGCCCGCACCAGCGACGCACCCTTTTGGACCGCAAGCGACATGAGCGACGAACTTTTCTTTGCTGAAGAACACGCGCCGACGCCGCGCTACACCAGCCCGCCGTGGAAGGTGCTGATCGTCGATGACGAGGCCGAGGTGCATCAGGTCACCCAACTGGCCCTCTCGGACTTCCGCTTCTGCGGCCGCAAGCTGGAGTTTTTACACGCCTACACCGGTGCGGAGGCGCAAGTCGTGCTCGCCGCCACGCCCGATATCGCCATGGTGCTGCTCGACGTGGTGATGGAGACCGAACACGCGGGGCTCGATGTGGTGCAGTTCATCCGCAACGAGTTAGGCAACCGCTTTGTGCGCATCGTGCTGCGCACCGGCCAGCCGGGCCAAGCGCCGGAGATTGAGGTCATCACCCGCTATGACATCAATGACTACAAGCACAAAACCGAGCTCACCCGAGAGCGCCTGTTCGCCACCGTCTACACCAGCTTGTCGGTGTATCGGGATTTGATGGCGCTGGAGGGCAACCGCATCGGCCTAGAGAAAGTCATCGAGGCCTCCGCCAATATCTTTGAGCTGAGCTCTGCCCATAACTTCACTCAAGGCGTGCTGGAGCAACTCACCGCGCTGCTGTTTTTGGACCGCGACGCCCTCATGGTGCACGCCGAGGGCTTTGCGGCGGCGGATGATCACCAGCACTTCACTATCGTCGCCGCCACCGGCAGTTTTGCCGGTTTGGTGGGCCAAGAGGCTTGCAGCAAACTGCCGAATCTGGTGGTCGAGCGCATCCGCAGTGCGCTGCACCAGCAAGAGAGCCTGATCGGCGAGGATTACTACGTCGGTTTGCAGCCGGGTGATCACGGCTTGGTGTTTTACGTCGGTGCCGATGCCCCAATCTCCCTGCCAGACCGCCGCATGATTGAGATGTTCAACCGCAACGTCGCACTCGCCCACGCCAATCTGCGCCGCATCGCTGCGCCAGCAGCAGCGCCACTCGGCACGGCATGAGCGACGCGCTGCACTTTGCTGAGGAGCTGGCAAGCAACACGCAGCACCTGCCGCCGTGGCCGGTGCTGGTGGTCGACGACGATGGCGAAGTCCATGCAGTCACCCGCCTCGCCTTACAGCAATGCATTGTCGAAGGCCGCAGTCTGGAGCTGATCAGCGCGCACTCGGCGGCAGAAGCTGAGGAAATCATGCGCCAGCGGGACGACATCGCGCTGATCCTGCTCGATGTGGTGATGGAGTCCGAGCACGCCGGTTTGGAGTTGGTGCACTACATCCGCGAGGTGCGCAAAGCGCAGCATGTCCGCGTCGTGTTGCGCACCGGCCAACCCGGCCAAGCGCCGGCCCGCGAGGTGATGCGGCGGTATCAGATCGACGATTACCGCACCAAGACCGAACTCAACTTTGAGCGCCTGCATATTTTGGTCGCCAGTGCCTTGCGCACTTACCGCGCACTCACTGAGCTGGCGCGTAGCAACCGCGAGCTAGAACGCTTTGCCTACATCGCCTCCCACGACCTGCAAACCCCGCTGCGGGGGATAGTCTCCTTCACCCAACTATTGGCGCAGCGCTACCAACCGCTACTGGATGCCGCCGGCCGCGAGTACGTCGATTTCATCGTCCAAGGCGGACGCGATTTGCAGCGCCTGATCCAAGACTTGCTCGCCTATGCGCGGGTGCGGCGCGATGCCACCCCGCACCAGTCGGTGAACCTCAACACCGTGCTGCAACAGGTGCTCGCCGAGCACGCCAGCGTCATCGCCAGCCGCAAAGCCGAGGTGCAGGTGGCAGAGTTGCCGATGGTGCACGGCGATGCACAGCAACTCGCGCAACTGTTCCGCAACCTGATCGACAACGCGCTGAAGTTCCAGCCCGGCCCCAAGCCGTGGGTGCGGGTGGAGGCCACTGCCGACGCTGATCCGCACCGCTGGCGGTTGGCGGTGCGCGACGGCGGCATCGGCATTGCGGTGGAGCATCAAACCCAGATTTTTGATGTGTTCGTGCGCCTGCACACTCAGGATGAGTATCCCGGCAGCGGCATGGGGCTGGCGCTGTGCGCCCAGATCGTGCGCATGCACGGCGGGACCATGGAGGTCGAGTCCGCAGTCGGCGCAGGCACGACCATGCGCTTTACGCTGCCCCGAGCCGCAGCACCCCGCGCGGCACGCTAGCGGCATTGTCAGCGGCAGAGTTCTGCGGCGATTGGCCCCAGCAAAACGTATAGTGCTACCCCGATGAGCGCACCACCCAACGCCCCAAGCGACCACGAGTCGCTATTTTTTGCTGACGAGGCCGCGCCCTCGACCATTGCCCTACCGCAGCCGCCGTGGCGCGTGCTGGTCGTCGATGATGACGCCGAAGTGCTGGCCATCACCCGCATCGCCTTGAACGGTGCCGAGTGCGAGGGCAGGCCGTTGCAGCTGTTGTTTGCCTCCTCCGCCACCGAGGCCTTGCTGCTCCTGCAAACCGAGCCTGAGATTGCCTTGCTGCTGCTGGACGTGGTCATGGAGTCCGAACACGCAGGGCTGGATTTAGTCCGCAGCGTGCGCGAGCAACTGGGTAATCGCAGCAGCCGCATCGTCCTGCGTACCGGTCAACCGGGCCAAGTGCCGCCGATCGAAGTCTTCCGCCGCTATCAGATTGACGATTACACCCACAAAGCGGAGCTGGGCTTCGACCGCCTCAATCTGGTCGTCGCCAGTGCCATCCGCGCCTATGCGCTGCTGCAAGAAAACGCCGAGCAGGCGCGTGCGCTCACCGCCCAAAACGCCGCCCTCTCGGGCTTTGCCCAGACCGTCGGCAATGACCTGTTAGAGCCCCTGCAACAAGTGCTGACTTTCGGCGATCGCCTAAGCGCAGAAGGCATGGATCAGCTCAGCGAGCGCGGCCGCGAGTACCTAGCACTGATGCACGAAGGGGCGGCGACTGCGGTCGGCTTGGTTGAGGCATTGATGCGTTTTCACCGCATCGGCGCGCAACTCGGCAGCCCCGAGGTCGTTGACCTCAACCGCTGCATGCAGGACGCGCAAGCCGCGCTCAGCAACCGCCCACATGCCCGCAACGCGCAATGGCAGCTGGGCACCCTGCCGATTGTCCAAGGCCACCCAGCCCTGCTCACGCAACTGTTGGTGGAGCTGCTGGACAACGCGCTCAAATACCAGCCAGTGCCACGGCCCGTCGCTTCGGTGAGCGCCCAACTCAAAGGTACGAGCTGGGAGATCAGGGTTGAGGACCAGGGCATCGGCATCGAAGCGCAGAAAACCGAAGCCGTCATGCAGCCCTTCACCCGCCTGCACAGCCGCGACCACTTCCCCGGGGCGGGCTTGGGCCTAGCCAGTTGCGTGAAGATCGCCCGCCTGCACGGCGGCTCTGTGCACGTCGAACGCAGCAGCAAAAAAGGCACGACCGTACTGCTGCAATTGCCGGCAATCGCCACCGAACTAGCCCCGCACTAGGCGGGGCGATTGGGCGGAAGGGGTACTCAGAAAGCCGCTCAGCAGCTCAATATCCTCTTATCCGTATAAGCGGATATACTGCGCCCACTTGGCCCGCGAGGGGCGCTGCGACCGTCGATATGGACGGCCAGGCTCGCGGGCACTGATACCGCAACTGCGCCCGTTCCAGACCGCATCCGGTAAGCGCCGGATGAACTTCAACACTCTTTGGAGCGACGCATGAACGCTATTGTTAAACCCTTCACTGACTACAAAGTCCGCGACATCTCCTTGGCCGAGTTTGGCCGCAAGCGCATCCGCATGGCCGAGGAAGAAATGCCCGGCCTGATGCAGATCCGCGCCAAGTACGCGCCGCTCAAGCCGCTTGCGGGCGTGCGTCTCACCGGCTCGCTGCACATGACCAAAGAGACCGCCGTGCTGCTCGAAACCCTCGGCCACCTCGGTGCGAGCGTGCGTTGGGCCAGCTGCAACATCTTCAGCACCTCCGATGACGCCGCAGCTGCGGTCGCCGCCGCCGGTACCCCAGTGTTCGCTTGGAAGGGCGAGACGCTGGAAGAGTACTGGGACCTCGCACTCGACAGCATCACCCACACCCTTCCCGACGGCACCCTCACCGGGCCTGAGCTGGTGGTGGACGACGGCGGTGACGTGACGCTCTTGATCCACAAGGGCTATGAGCTCGAAAACGGCAGCGACTGGGTGAACACGCCCAGCGACAACCACGAGATCAAGGTCATCAAGGACTTGCTCAAGAAGGTCGCCAAGGAGCGCCCCGGCTTCTGGACCCGCGTGGTCAAGGACTGGCGCGGCGTGTCGGAAGAGACCACCACCGGCGTGCACCGCCTGTACCAGATGATGGAAGCCGGCAAGCTGCTGGTGCCCGCCATCAACGTCAACGACTCGGTGACCAAGAGCAAGTTCGACAACCTCTACGGCTGCCGCGAGAGCCTGGCCGACGGCATCAAGCGCGCCACCGATCTGATGATTGCCGGCAAGGTTGCCGTGGTCTGCGGTTATGGCGACGTCGGTAAAGGTTCTGCGCACTCGCTGCGTGGTTTGGGCGCGCGCGTCATCGTCACCGAAATCGACCCCATCAATGCCCTGCAGGCAGCGATGGAAGGCTTCCAGGTCGATACCGTCGAAGACACCCTGGGCCAGGCCGACATCTACGTCACCACCACCGGCAACAAGGACATCATCACGCTGGAGCACATGAAGGCGATGAAGCACAACGCCTTGGTCTGCAACATCGGCCACTTCGATAACGAGATCCAGATGGATCGTCTCAATGCCGAAGCTGGCGTCACGAAGATGAACATCAAGCCGCAGGTGGATCACTACACCTTCCCCAACGGCAAGTGCATCTACATCCTCGCCGAAGGCCGTCTGGTGAACCTCGGTTGTGCGAACGGCCACCCGGCCTTCGTGATGAGCAACTCCTTCTCCAACCAGACGCTCGCGCAGATCGACCTCTGGAAGAACAAGGACGTCTACGAGAAGACCGTGTATCGCTTGCCGAAGAAGCTCGATGAAGAAGTGGCTGCCCTGCACTTGGAGCAAATCGGCGTCAAGCTGACCAAGCTCACCGCCGACCAAGCCGCTTACCTCGGCGTGCCAGTCGAAGGCCCTTACAAGCCCGAGCATTACCGCTACTAAAGGCCGTCAGACGGGAGATGGGAGACGTGAGACGGCAAGCGCGTCGCCATGAAGGGCTGGAGGTGTGGCAAGACGCCATGGCTCTGGTCGAGATGGTGTACCGGCTCAGCGCCCATTTTCCGGCTGACGAGCGTTACGGCCTTACCGGTCAACTCCGTCGCGCAGCGGTCAGCGTGCCGTCGAACATTGCCGAGGGCAGCGCGCGCCGGAGCAAAGCCGAGTTGCTGCAATTTCTGCACATTGCACGCGGCTCAGTCGCCGAAATGGAAACCCAGGTGCAGCTCGCACAGCGCTTGGGTTTTCTTCTGTCTGGAGATGCTCTCGAAAGCCAGCTCGATAAGGTTTTCGCGAAGCTCAATGCCTATATCAAGTCTCTGCAAAGGAGCCCGACGTGACGTCTAACGTCTCGCGTCTGCCGTCTCACACAGCAAAAATCCACCATCTCAACTGCGGTTCCATGTGCCCGCACGGGCGTCGTCTGATGCAGGGCGAAGGCGGCTGGCTGGAGCCCGCCAAGATCGTCTGCCATTGCTGGCTGATTGAGGGGCGCAACGGACTCACCCTGGTGGACACCGGCCTGGGCACGGCCCAAGTCAAGGGCATGGTCACCGGCAGCAATAGAGCGCTGATGCGGCCCAAATTGAGCTTGGCCGAGACTGCCTTGGCGCAGGTGACGGCACTCGGCTTCAAGGCTTCTGACGTGCGCAACATCGTGCTCACGCATTTGGACTTCGACCATGCTGGCGGCATTGCCGACTTCCCAGAGGCCACCGTGCACGTCCACGCACCCGAGTGGGCGGCGGCGCAGGCCCCCGCCACGTTTATCGAGAAGCAACGCTACGAAGCCCGCCTCTGGGCGCACGGCCCCAACTGGCAGACCCACGCAGTATCCGGTGAGCGCTGGCAGGGCTTCGACGCCGTGCGCGCGCTCGGCGATGGCGACGACGAAATCCTGCTGGTGCCGCTCACCGGCCATACCCGTGGTCACACGGGAGTTGCGGTGCGCACTGGTTCGGGCTGGCGCATGCACTGCGGCGACGCCTACTTCTTCCACACCGAGGTGCAAAACCCTGCGCATTGCCCGCCGGGCCTGAACTTCTTCCAAACCCTATTGGCAGTGGATAACACCCAGCGCAAGGCCAACCAGGTGCGTTTAGCCAGCCTCAACGCTGCCGCTGGAATCACCCTGAACAGCGCCCACTGCCCCCACGAATACCAACGCGACGCCGCAATCCAGCCATGACGCCTCACGCCTCACGCCTCACGCCTCACGACGTTCACTTCTCGTTCGAGTTATTCCCGCCGCGCACGCCCGCAGGCTGGGCCAACCTGCCCAAGCTGATTGGCGAACTCGCTGCGGTGCAACCGGCGTTTTTCAGCGTGACCCACGGTGCCGGCGGCTCCGATCAGGGCGGCACTTACGACACCATCATCAAGGTGGTGGAGCAGACCGGCATTGAGGCCGCACCCCACCTCACCTGCATCGGCAGCACGCGCGCGGGCATTACCAGCCTGTTGCAGCAATACCGCGATGCAGGGGTGAAGCGCATCGTCGCACTGCGCGGCGACTTACCCGCCACCGCCATGAGCAGCGAAGCCCCCGGCGAGTTCCACTACGCCAGTGAGTTGGTCGCCTTCATCCGCGAAACCCACGGCGCACACTTCGATCTAGAAGTCGCCGCCTACCCCGAGATGCACCCGCAAGCGGCCAGCCCGCAGGCAGATTTCGAGGCATTTGTCGGCAAGGTAAAGGCCGGTGCTACCGGCGCGGTCACCCAGTATTTTTACAATGCCGATGCCTACTTCGATTTCATCGAGCGCTGCGCGGCCAGTGGCCTGACCCTGCCGGTCGTGCCCGGCGTGATGCCCATCGTCAATACCCAGCAGTTGCTGCGTTTCTCAGCAGCTTGCGGTGCGGATATCCCCCGCTACATCCGCCTAAAGCTCGAGCAATACGGCGAGGACAAAGCCAGCGTGCAGGCCTTTGGTTTAGAGGTTGTCACCCGCCTTTCGGAAACCCTGCTCAAAGGTGGCGCGCCGGGGATTCACTTCTACACCCTCAATCAAGCCGAGCCGACGCTCAAACTTTGGCGGAATCTGGGGTTGCCGGGTTGAGAAATTAGGTCATGGCATGCCGTGCCCTGTGTGTCGTCGCGCACAGCGA
>CAZHTI010000060.1:0-15606 GCA_964535755.1 uncultured Salinisphaerales bacterium
CAACGTCCTTGAATGCCGCTTTGCGATGACCCGCATCCGAATGCACCAGCGCCCGGCGCAGGTAGTGCGCGGGGTTGTTGGGCTGCTCAGCAATCTGTGCGGTAACGCTGGCGATGTATTTATCGAGCGATGGCCCCGCCGCGAGTGGCAGGCTCAGCAGACAGAGCGCGCCAGCAAATGCCGCGCGCATACCGGTAAACACCGAGTGCATGGCGCGCTTATCGGACGATGGCGAAGTCGTCGAGCACGCTGCCATCGGTGCCGATGAAGCGCACGTCGAGGCGCGCGCGCTTGGCATCGACGACCACCGAGCCCAACTCCAGCGCGCTGAAGAACATCGCGGGGTGGTCGATGCTGCCGCCGCCGACTTGGCCGGAGCTGCCGGCGACGGTGTAGACCACTTTGTTGTCGATGCCTGCCTTGGTGATCTGCCCGTAAGCCTCGGCACCCTTGCCACTTGCAGGCTGGCCCGCTGCGTTGAGTTCCGCATGGGTGGCATTGCTGAAGGTGGCGGCTAGGCCGGTGTGGCCGTGGATGTACTTGGAGCGCTCGTAGGAGTGGCTGTGGCCGCTGTAGACCAAGTCCACGCCAAACTCTTCAAACACCGGCGTGAATAACTCGCGCATGTCGAAGATCGGCTGGTCGACGCCTGCGGCGGTGGAGTCTGAGTCGTGGCTGCCCTTGGTGTAGGGCGGGTGGTGAAAGATGACGATGGTCCAATCCAGCATGTTGGCCTGCAAATCAGCCTTGAGCCAATCGAGCATTGCCGAACGCGCTGAGGCGTCGCGCACCGCGAGCTGGGAGTCGAGGCTGATGATGTGCACGTTGCCGTGATCGGCGGCGTAGTACTGCTCGGTGCCGCTCGGCACGCCGCCGCTCTCGCCATTGGTCGGCAAGGTGTGGATGTTGAGGTAAGGCATCGGGCTATCGGGCGGCAGATCGCCCTGCGCCAAAGGGTAGAGGCTGGCGCTGGGGAACAGCGAGGTGCCGCCCTGCCCCATCTCGTGGTTGCCGATGGTCGGCCACATGCCCGTAGCGCTAAGGATGTCGGTGTAGATGTCGAACACCGCCGCTTGGTGCTCGGCATCGGTGCCGCTGATGTAGGCGTTGTCACCCAACATCAGAAAGGTATCGGTTGGCTCGCCGCCATTGGCGGCAATCCACTTCAGGTAGCCGTCCTGCACGGCGAGCTGGTCGTTTTTGCCGTCGGCCCCGTAGCCCGCGGTGCCGGAGTCGCCGACGATCCAAATCCGCACATTGCCGTCCGCCGGCAGCGCGCCATTTGCGGGCGCGGTGCGGAAGCTGTACACCTTGGTCGCATTGTTGCCGCCACCGATGCTGTAGAAGTACTGGGTGTCGGGGTTTAGGCCGGTGAGCAGCACTTCGCGGTGGCTGGTGGTCGTGACTGTCGCGGTTTTGGCTTCCGTCAAGGCCGTGGCCGAAGTGCCAAAGCACAGGCTACCGGCCTCCGCACCACCCGTCGCCTTATTGCCCCGCCATTTGACGATGGCGCGCGTCGCGCCCACCTGCTGCAACAGCAAACGCTGCGGGGTGATGGCATTGCCCGCGCAAGCCGCCGCCACTGGGCCTGAGCCACTGCTGGAGCCGCCGGCACCAGACGATGAGGACGAGCCGCCTGCACTGCGCGCGGGCGTGCCGGAGCTGTCGCCACAAGCCGCAAGGCCGACGCTAAGAAGAGAGGCAATGAGCAAACGGGAGACGGGCGACATCGTGCGACCTCACATCAGGAGACTGGCTCGCTGCTGCCGAGCACTCCGCCGCACTTTGGTCGCGCTAGCAGACTTCGCCCCGGCAGCGGCGCGCGCTGAATATGACGTCATCTTTCCAGAGGCTTGTGACGCTGATGTGACGGCGGGATGACAAGCGAGGAGTAGCGCGCTCAGCAGGAGGCTGGGTCCGGACGTCAATCGGCTTGGCATACGCCACAGCAAGCAAACTAAGCGCGCAGCGTCAGGTCTTCGGCCAGCGTATTGCTGCCAGCAGCGACGGTGAAGCGGTAGGCCAACTCCTGCTCTGAAGTCTCCTCCAACACGGTGGGTACGAGCCAAAAGTCTGCCTGCAGGCGTTCTGCGGCAATCGTCAAAAGCAGATATCCGTTGCGGCTGGCGTCGAATAACTTGAGGTGTGGATTACTTGCGCGCAGTGCCTCGCTACCCGCGGTGATCAGCGCTTCCACCAGCGCTTCAGGGTCATCGGTTTCGCTGGCGGGGTTGGCTTGATCGCCGCCGCTGGAGATACTGGGCGTGACGAACTCCACACCTTCGCTGCCCATGCCGGTTCCCGCCACATAACTTACCGCGCTGTTGGGGTCGCGGGCGATCTCAAAGGCCATGCTGGCGTGGACATCACCGGTCAACACCACCAAGTTCTGCGCATTGGCGGCTGCGGCGGCATCCAGAAAGCGGTCGCGGGCGGGCTCGTAGCCGTCCCATTGATCGTTGTTGGCAAACACGCTGGCACCCGAGGCGCGGGGCGCACCCACAATCTTGAGCGGCGAACAAATCACCTGATTACCAATCAGCCGCCAAGTGTGGCCGTCGCGGGCGAACTGCTCGGCCACCCAAGCTTCCTGCTCCAAGCCCAGCATCGTCCGCGCTGGGTCGGCAAACGCACCGGTCTGCCTGAAGCCCGCCTCGGCATTGTTTTCCACTTGCTGGTCACGGCCGATTTGGCGGGTATCAATCATCGTTAGATCGGCCAGCGGCCCGAAGCTGAAGTGCCGATAAACGCGTTCATTGCGGCCCGGCTCCGGCTGGCGAATCGGCAACCACTCGGCTGCGGCCTGCATGCCTGCGGCGCGGCGGGCCGTCCAGGGGCCGTCGGTTTCGGGCTCGTGATCGGCGGGGTCGGCACCGCCGCGCCAGGCGGCATCGCAAGTCTCGTGGTCGTCCCACACCCAGATCATCGGGTGGGCCATGTGCACGGCCTGCAACTCTGCCGTCTCGCGGTAGCTCGCGTAGCGGCGGCGGTAGTCCGGCAGGGTGGTGATGCGCCGTGGCGGATCATGCGGCCGCACGCGGTCGATGCGGCCGGTTTCGTAGATGTAGTCGCCCAGGTGGATCACCGCCTGTACATCATCCAGCTCGGCCACCCGCGCATAGGCGTTGTAGAGGCCACGGGTGATGTCACTACAGGTCACTACCGCAAAGCGTAGAGCAGCCACCGCCGCAACCGGTGCGGTGCGGGTGCGGCCAATGGGAGAGGTCACCGAGCCGCTGATGAAGCGATAAAAGTAGCGGGCGTCCGGCTGCAATCCGCTGGCATCGACCTTCACCGTGTAGTCGGCACTGGCACGCGCCACCGCTGTGCCTGAGGCCACCACCATGGCAAAGGCTTCGTCAGTCGCCACCTCCCAGAACACGTTGGTGTCGGCGCTGATGTCCGATACGCGCGTCCAAAGAATGACGGCGTTAGGCAGCGGGTCCCCACTCGCTACGGCATGCCTAAAGCTTGCGGGGTTCGTGGCTGTGGGCTCCTCAGGGGAGACCTCATCCGGCGCAACTGCTGCGATCCCGCTATCCCCACACTGGCTGATGAGCGGAAGCGAGGCGAGTAAGCCCGTGCGCTGCAAAAATTGGCGGCGGTTCATGATGGTTTTCTTGATCTTGGCGATGTTGGCATGGTCGCAATACCTGATTGCGGCCTCAGGGAAATTTTGTGACACACCCGTGACCAGCGCTGTAGACCGCGGCTTGGGATAGCCGCTGGCGCAGCACTTGCACCTGCCCTGCACTGACCACCAGCCACGACAGGCGCTGCGGCCTGCATTCCTCAAGCACCAAGCACATGACCGACCAAGTCCACGACGACGCCGATGAACTCCTGCACTGGCTCAACTCGCACAGCGTGCGGGTATCCGACGGCGTGCCAGCTACCCTGCTGCACCAAATGTGGAAGAAATCCGGACGCGATACGCCGCGCCTGGGCAAGGTGCTGGAGTGGTTGTTCCAACAAGAAATGGTGGCGATTACGGCAGGTTTAGAGCCGCCGCATCTGCGCTTTACCCCCAAGGGTTATTTGCGACTTCTGGCGGCGATGGACAACGCCCGAGTCAATGAGCGCCAAGGTGCCGCCGCAGCCGACGCCAAGCCGACACGCGCGCCAGCTTCCTCGCCCATGCCGGAGGCCCCTAAAGCGCCTGCGCCACCACCGCCTGACCTCACGCTGCTGCAAGCCCCGAGCCGCTTCTTGGAACCCGGCAAAGCGCCCACGGAAATCGCCTTACGCAATCAAATCCTGTTTATTTTTAGAGACTTGCAGCTCAAAGCAGGCCAGCAGTTGATCGCCATGACGCTCTCCCGCTACTGGCAGGAGATGGGCTTGCGTGGCGGCGACCTGCGCATCGGCATTGATGTGCTGATGCGCGATGGCTTTTTGGCGCAGGCGATGAAGCGCTACGAAAACCATTGGTCGATCACCCCCGCTGGCGAGGAATTCACCTACGCACCGGTCACTCCGCTGGCACTGCTCAACTTGGCAGAGCCGCTTAAGTCGGTCGAAGTCGGCGTGCAGCGTGCTCAGCTCTTGAAGGCCACCCATGCTTTGTTCAAGGGGGAGGCGGCCTCAGCGCCATTCACCAGGCTACAGGCCACTTTTAATGGCAGCAGAGACCTGTTGTTACACGGCATCGACATGCTTTGGAAGCAACAGTTGGTCGAGCTTCACCCCTCGGAGCCGCTGCTGGTTTCGCTCACGGCGCAAGGCCTCAAAGCCAAGTTTTAACAGCGCTGCGCGGGGCGCAGAGCTTGGTGCTTACCTACAATAAGCGCCCGAACTTTTCGTTGCGGCCTGCTTGGGCCGCTGACCGCCATGACGACCTCCTCGCCGGTGCTGGACCTCACCACCGCGCTCATCGCCCGCCGCTCGCTCACCCCTGACGATGCCCATTGCTGCGGCTTGATTGCCGAGCGCTTAGCGCAGCGTGGATTCGTCGCAGAATGGATCAACCATGAGGGCGTGACCAACCTGTGGGCGACGCGCGGCAGCGGTGCGCCGCTCACGATTCTGGCTGGCCACACCGACGTCGTACCCACCGGCCCGCTGGAACAATGGCAGAGCGACCCCTTCACGCCGGAAATCCGCGATGGCGTGCTCTATGGCCGTGGTGCAGCGGATATGAAATCTGGCCTCGCGGGCATGATTTGCGCCGTCGAGCGCCTGATTGATTCCGCAGCCAATCTGCCCGGCACGCTGGCGTTTCTGATCACAAGTGACGAGGAAGGCTTAGCCCTGCATGGCACGCGGTATGTCGTCAAAGTGCTGGCCGAGCGTGGCATTCGGCCCGATTACGCCATCGTCGGCGAGGCCAGCAGCAATGCCGTGCTGGGCGATCGCATCGTCGTTGGCCGCAGGGGCTCGCTCAACGGCACCCTCACCGTGCACGGCAAGCAAGGGCACGTTGCCTATCCGCACAAGGTGGAGAACCCCATCCATCGCTTTGCGCCCGCACTAGCAGAGTTGGTCGCGACTGAATGGGACCAAGGCAATGCGTTCTTTCCACCCACATCCTTCCAAGTCAGCAACTTCCACAGCGGCACCGGAGGCAATAACGTCGTGCCGGGTGAGGCCAAGCTGCTGTTTAACTTCCGCTTTTGTACAGAGTCCACCGCAGCAGGGCTGATGCAGCGGGTTGAGGAAATATTCGCCCGCCACGGTTTTAGGCACAGTCTGCAATGGCAGGTCTCGGGCGAGCCCTTCCTCACCCAGCAAGCGGAACTCATCGCCGCCGCTCAAGCAGCGATTGCGAAAGTCACCGGCAGCACGCCGGAGTTATTCACAGGCGGTGGTACCTCCGATGCCCGCTTTATTGCACCCTGGGGCGCTCAAACGGTGGAAATCGGGCCTATCAACGAGAGTATTCATAAGCTCAATGAGCACGTCCGCGTCGAGGATTTAGAACCTCTGTCTCGCATCTATGAGGAAACGCTGCTGCACTTGCTGTGCCGATAAACCTAGGGGCCCCAAGCCCAATAAAAAACCCCCGCGATTGCGGGGGTTTTTATTTGCAGCAGGGCGAAATTAATCCTCGCGGCTAGTAAAGCCTAGGAGGCTGAGCAGGCTGGTGAACAGGTTGTAGACGTTCAAGTACAGGCTGATGGTCGCCATGATGTAGTTGGTCTCGCCACCGTGGATGATGCGGCTGGTGTCGTAGAGGATGAGTGCAGAGAACAGCAGCATGGCGACGGCATTGATCGCCAAAAATACGCCGCTAATGTTGAAGCCGAACAGGCTCGCACCTACTGCGCCCAAAGACACAAAAAGCAACACCAGAACACCGGCCATCAAGAAGCCGCCCATGAAGCTGAAGTCCTTTTTAGTGGTGAGAACGTAGGCAGAGAGCGAAGCGAAGATGAGCGCCGTACCGCCCATCGCCGTCATCACCAATTGGCCACCGTTGGGGATGGACAGGTAGTGATTGAGCATGGGGCCCAAACCGAATCCGAGCAGGCCGGTAATGCCGAACACCACGCCCAAGCCTTGGCTGGAGTTAGCAGTGCGGGGCAGGACGAACCAGATCAGCGCCATCGCCAGCAGCGAGCAGACCAAACCCGTGAAACGGGGCGGAGCGACTGCGACGGATATGGCTGCGGTGACCGCGGAAAACATCAGCGTCGCCGCCAGCAAGATGTAGGTGTTGCGCAAAACCTTGTGCGTGGCGAGCAGGGAATCCTGAGTGCCTGCGTACTTACCAAGGGTGGAACCGCGAGGTTCAAAAGCCATGACTATCTCCGTAAATCAAACTTGAAATCGAATATGCCGCTTAAAGACTAAGAATCAAGTGTAAACCGGCGCTGAAAGCGGCTGCCACCATCGCTAAGCCTTGCCGCGCGGTCTCGCTAAAAAAACCACCAGCAGCATCAAGGCCCCACTACCAACGCCAGTCCACATCAACCAAGTGAACAACTGGGCGTAGGTTTCTAGCGCCGAGGGCACGTCGATGACTTGGCCTTCTGGCAGCGCCGCCAAGGTACCGAAGCGGCCTGCCAGCATCTCGCCAAAAGCACTCGCTAGGAACCACACACCCATCATTAAACCGACCACGCGGGGGACGGATAGTTCGGTGACGGCGGATAGGCCGATGGGCGAGAGCACCATCTCGCCGACCTCTAACACGAAGTAGGCGAGCACAAACCACCAGATCGCCGCCTTGCCGTTGGCCTCGGGGAACTTCGCCGCCAGCACCAAGCAACCCATAGACAGGCCAGCGCAGGCGAGCCCCAGCGCGAACTTGACCGCCGCCGTCGGGTTTAAGCCGCGCGCATCAAGCCGAGGCCAGAGCCACGCGAAGATGGGCGAGAGCAAAAAGATGAAGAAGCCGCCCAAGGCGGTGAGCTGCGATGCGCTCCACTCGACCCCTAGCGCACTGCGGTTCATCACGCGGTCCGAGAACGCCGCCCAAGTGCCGTAGCTTTGCTC
The DNA here is from genome assembly GCA_964535755.1 of uncultured Salinisphaerales bacterium. Lineage (GTDB taxonomy): Bacteria > Pseudomonadota > Gammaproteobacteria > Nevskiales > Nevskiaceae > Stagnimonas. Next base: position 7,438 of record CAZHTI010000060.1, read on the forward strand.
GTAGAGGCCCCAGAACAGCGTGGAGACGACAATCAGCGCCATCAGTACCCACATGCGTGCGCGCTCCGCAGCGCTGCATTCCCGAAGCGTGAAGCGGATGAACCAGACCACCAAAATCGCAGCCAACACGAAGGCCACCGCCTCGGTGGCGGTCAGCGAGAAGTTCTCCAAGATGGTGAGCTTGGCTTGCAAGATTTGTTGGACTAAAAAAACCCCAAGCAAGGCGCTGAGATAGATCACAGCGTTATGCGGCAGGCCCAGCCAGCGGCCCTGTGCGGCGGCAGATGCCGGCGGCTCGGCCTTGCCCTGCAAGTGCTTTTGATTGGCGACGAACACCACAAGCCCCACCAACATGCCGATGCCGGCCGCACCAAAGCCATAGCCCCAGCCGTAACGCTCACCGAGCCAGCCGCAAAGCAATGCCGAGGTAAAAGCGCCGATATTGATGCCCATGTAGAACAGGGTGAAGCCGGAATCCCTGCGCGCGTCGCCCTCTGGGTAGAGGCGGCCAACGATGGTCGAGATATTGGGCTTTAAGAAGCCAACGCCCATGATGATCAGCGCCAGCGCCAGATAAAAGACCTGCACCGCGAGGGCGTCTTGCACCACCACGCCACCCACCCGCGTGGCTTGGGTGCCCTCAAAAGCCATCGCGAAGTGGCCGGCCACCAGCAGTAAGCCGCCGAAGACCACGGCCTTGCGCATACCCAAGTAGCGGTCTGCCAGTAGCCCGCCAATCACCGGCAGCGCATAGGCCAGCCCAGCGTAGGTGCCGAGCAATAGATAGCCATCGGCATCCGTAAATAGGTGGTATTTGGTGATGTAGAAGAACAACAGCGCCTTCATCCCGTAGAAGCTAAAGCGCTCCCAAAGCTCAGTAAAAAAGCAGACGTAGAGACCCTTGGGGTGGCCGAAGAGGTCGTTGCTGGTGGCGGTGCTCATGGTGTGTAGGCGATTGGCTTAGCCGTACTTCGCAAGGAGTTTGCCGAGATCCGCCGTTTGCTGGCGCGCGGCGTCGATATCCGCACTGTTCTCCAACGCGGAGGTCATGGCACAACCCATCATCTCGAAAAAGGCGCGGTCTAGAGCTTTACGCGCGGCGGCAAGTTGTTGGGCGATGTCGGCGCAGGAGGCACCCCGCTCGACCATTCCCTGCACGGCACGCACTTGGCCTTCGACGCGGCGCAAGCGGATCAGAAAGTCACGTTGATGATCGGGTTCTGGAGTCACGGCTTAAATCCTGAAGGGGTTGGCATTAAATACCCATGGGGGTATATTGTTACGCAGCAAAGGAGAACTATTCCATGGAGATTGTGACGGACACGGCGGCTTGGGGGCGAGCTGCGTTGGGTGGCGGCCTGATCGGCCTGGCTGCGGCTTTGCTGTGGGCGGGCAATGGCCGCGTCGCCGGCGTCAGTGGCGTCGTCGCAGGCGCGCTCTGGCCGGCACATGCGAGCGAGCGGCGTTGGCGGCTGGCCTTCCTCGCGGGCTTGCTGGCTGCTCCGCTGCTGCTGAGTCTCGCGGGATTGTTTGAACAAGCCCCCCCAGTAGTCGCCAGCCCTTGGCTGATCGCGGCGGGCATCTTGGTCGGCTTTGGTACCCGCCTAGGCAGCGGCTGCACCTCAGGCCATGGCGTCTGCGGGCTGGCGCGGCTTTCGCCACGGTCGATGGCCGCAACACTCTGCTTCATGGGCTTTGGCTTCCTCACCGTGTGGGTAGTGCGCCACGGGGCTCTGCCATGAAGCAATCGCTCACAGCAGGGGCCTCAGGCCTGTTGTTTGGCGCGGGGCTCGCCATCTCGGGAATGATGGACCCTGTCCGGGTATTGGGGTTTCTCGATCTTTTCGGCGTCTGGGACCCAAGCCTCGCCTTCGTCATGGCCAGTGCTTTGATGGTCAATGCGCCACTGTATTGGCTGCTGCGGGCTCGGCGAAGCCGGCCGGCGTTTGCCCCTAGCTTTGAGCCGCCCAAAAAAACCCAGATCGACGCCCCGCTATTGCTCGGCTCCGCCTGCTTCGGCGTCGGCTGGGGGCTTGCTGGCTACTGCCCAGGCCCAGCCCTCGCCGCCCTGCCCCAAGGCGGGTTAGCGCTGCTCAGCTTCGTGCTGGCGATGCTCATCGGCATGGCGCTCGCCCGCGGGCTCCAAGCGCGCTTAGGCCTTTAGCTTCGTGCAATCCAATCTGTTGCATCACCTAGCGAGCAGCCACGAATCGGAGTACAGCACCATGATCTTCCGACAATTTTTTGATGCAGCGTCGAGCACCTACACCTATTTGCTCGCATCCGGCGCTGGGCGCGAGGCCCTGATCATCGACCCGGTCAAAGAGCAGGTCGGCCAGTATCTGCAAGCGATCAATGAGCTCGGCGTTCGCCTCGTGCGCGCGATCGACACCCACACCCACGCTGACCACATCACCGGGCTCGGCGATCTACGCGACGCCACCGGCTGCATTACGGTGATGGGTGAGTTCACGCAGGCGCAGTGCGTAAGCGAGGCGATCCGCGAGGGCGAGGTCTTGAACCTAGACGGCATGCGCCTACAGGCGCTCTACACCCCGGGCCACACCGATGAATCCTTCAGCTTTGTGCTGCGGCCGGAGCAACCCAAGGCGGTTTTCAGCGGCGACGTCTTGCTGATTCGGGGTAGTGGTCGCACCGATTTTCAGGGTGGGGACCCTGAGAAAAGCTGGGACTCCATCGTCAACAAGTTGTTTGTGCTGCCAGACGCCACCCTGCTCTACCCCGCGCATGACTACAAAGGCTGGAGTTGCAGCAGCATTGGCGAAGAAAAGCGCCACAACCCGCGCTTGGCAGGTAAGAGCAAGGCGGAATATGTCGCGCTGATGCACAACCTCAAGCTGCCCAACCCAAAGCTGATGGACCTAGCCGTGCCCGCCAACCTCGCCTGCGGGCAACCCTAGGGCCGCCCATGCCTCGGCTGCCGCTGATAGCGGACCTACGACAGGCCAGCGCGGCGAGCCTTGCCGGCGACGCGCTGGCTGGCAGCATCACTGCGGTGTTGTTGATCCCCCAAGCATTGGCGTACGCCCTGCTCGCGGGCCTGCCGCCAGAGGTGGGCCTCTACGCCAGTGTGCTGCCGATGCTGGCCTATGCCCTACTCGGCAGCAGCCGCACGCTCTCGGTAGGGCCAGTGGCGATCACTGCGGTGTTGGTCGCAGCCGCATTGTCGACCTATGCCGCTGGCGACCCCCAAAAAGCGCTCGATGGCGCGCTGCTGTTAGCGGCATTGTCCGGCGCGGTGCTGCTGCTGATGGCCGTACTCAGGCTGGGCTGGCTCAGCAACTTTATCAGCCACCCAGTGCTTAGCGGCTTTAGCACGGGTGCGGCGTTGTTCATCATCAGCACCCAGATAGCGACCTTGGCGGGCATCACTGCGCCCAGCGGTAGCACCCTACCGCAAACGCTACAGATACTCGGCGCCGCGCTCGGCGGGCTTAATCCGGTGGCGCTGGCGGTGAGCCTCGCCGCAATCGCCCTGCTGTGGTTGGCACGCAGCCCCTTGCAACAGGCGCTGGTGGCGGCCGGCCTAAGCCGTCATAGCGCCCAAGTCCTTAGCCGCACTGCGCCCTTGCTGCTGGTGGTGGCGGCGACGATGGCGTCCTACGGGTTTGAGGCGGCTACACGCTGGCAGCTCGCGGTGGTGGGCCCGGTGCCGCAGGGTTTGGTCGGCGTGTCACTGGGCTTTCTCGCGGCCGACGGCTGGCAAGCGCTGCTCCCTGCCGCAGTGATCATTGCGCTGATCAACTACATCGAGGGCATCTCAGTGGCGAAGGCGCTGGCCTTTAAGCGCGGCGAGAAAATCGACCCAGATCAAGAGCTGTTGGCGCTGGGCAGCACCAATCTGGTAGCGGCCTGCGCGGGCGCGATGCCAGTCTCCGGCAGCTTTTCGCGCAGCAGCGTCAACTTTGAGGCAGGTGCAAAGAGCCAGTTTGCGGCGGTTGTTACCGCACTCTGGGTCGCCCTCGCTGCGGTCGCACTCACGGGCTGGTTAGCACCGCTGCCCAAGGCCGTACTGGCGGCGATCATCGTCGTGGCGGTTTGGCAGTTGGTGGACTTCCGCAGCCTGCTGAACACTTGGCGCTACGACCGGGGCGACGGCAGCGCGCAGGCGCTCACCCTCATCGGCGTGCTGCTGTTGGGCGTGGAGCGCGGTTTGATGCTTGGCGCGGGCGTATCCCTGCTGCTCTTCCTCTACCGCAGCAGCCGCCCGCATATCGCCGTGTTGGGGCGCATCGACGGCAGTGAGCACTACCGCAATGTGTTGCGGCACAACGTCACCACCTTCCCCGGCCTGCTGCTCATCCGCATCGACGAAACGCTGTACTTTGCCAATGCGCCCAAGGTTGAATCTGCGCTGCAACAAATCATCCTCAGCGGCGCGCAGCCGAGGCACGTCGTAATAGTGCTTTCGGGCGTCAACTACATCGATGCCAGCGGTTTAGATGTGCTCGATGCGTTAGAGCGCGAGCTGCAAAATAAAGGCGTGGTGCTGCATCTCGCGGAGGTCAAAGGGCCGGTGATGGATAGGCTGGCAAGCACCGCGCTGGCAGCACGCCTAGGGGCGACCAGAGTGCATTTGTCGCTAGAAGCAGCGGTGCGTGCGCTCGCTCGATAGCCTCGTAGAATTCTTGACCACCCGCGTCCCACCGAGGCCCGTCCATGCGCCGCAACTCCCTCGTCCTCGCCGTTGCCCTCGCCTTCCCCGCCGCCATCGCAGCCGCGCCTGAGGCGGCCAAGCCAAGCCCCGCGCCCGCAACCATCACCCCTGCCGCCATGACCCCAGTCGCCATGATCCCAAACCTGCCCAAATTGCATCAGCCTTCAGCCAAGCTCTGGGTATCCGGCCAGCCCAGTGCGGAACAATTTGCAGAGGCGCAGCGAGCCGGCGTGCAGCGCATCATCAATCTGCGCCCCGCATCTGAAGACCCTAGCCGCGACGAAGCCGCCGAGCTTGCCGCCCTAAGCCTGCCCTACACCGTGCTACCGATTGCCTCGGCAGCGGATTTAACCCGCGCCAATGTCGAAGCGCTCGACCGCTTGCTGGCGGAATCTGCTGAGCAAACCACCCTATTGCACTGTGCCAGCGGCAATCGCGTCGGGGCAATGATGAGCTTACGCGCCGCCTGGTTGCAGGGCGCTGACCCTGAAGCCGCGCTCGCCGTCGGCCGCGCCCATGGCCTCACTGCGATGGAGCCCGTGGTGCGGCAACTGCTGACGCCGATGGTCGAGTCCAAGCACCCGCTCTGAGCCGCGCTCCCTGCATGGGCAAATGCGCTCTCCAGCGCTAGGATGCTGGCTAATCATCGCCTTCTCTATTCCCCATGAAACTCCTGCTTGCGGCCACTCTACTGGCCGCTTCCACCTCTGCCTTTGCCCAAACCGTGGCTAGCCGCGCCTTCACTTATAACGATTTGGTCCGCTTTGAGCGGGTGTCCGACCCCGCCGTGAGTGCCGACGGCAAGCACGTCGCCTACACCCTGCGCAAAACCGATTACGAGGCCAACAAGGGCCGCACCAGCGTCTGGATTGCTGCCATCGACGGCAAGTCCGCGCCGCGCCAGATTGCCGAAAAGGGCGGCGCTAACGGCGCGCGCTTTGGTAGCGACGGCGGCGTGTATTTCCTCTCAGCCCGCTCTGGCTCTATGCAGGTCTGGCGTGCGCCAGTCGCGGGGGGCAAAACCACGCAGGTCACCAACCTGCCCTTGGATGTTGCTTCCTTCAAACTCGCTCCCGATGCCAAGGCCATCGCGGTGGCGATGGCGGTGTTCCCAGACGCCAAAACCCTGCACGAGACTAAAACCCGCCTAGACGCGCAGGCGAAAGCGCCCAGCGCGGGCACCCTCTACACGCGGCTCTTCATGCGTCATTGGGACACTTGGGAAGACGGCACCAAGAACCAGCTATTTACCCTCAAGCTAGACAATGGCAGGGCGGTCGGCGAGCCCATCTCGGTCACTAAAGCCCTGATGGGTGACGCCCCCACCAAGCCCTTCGGCGGCGCGGAAGAGTTCAGCTTCTCGCCTGACGGCAAAGAGCTTTACTTCAGCCTGCGTCTTGCCAATGCCTCCGAGGCTTGGAGCACCAACGTCGACCTCTACCGCGTGCCCGCCGATGGCAGTGCCGCACCGGTGAACCTCACCGCCGATAACCTCGCCACCGATACCGCCCCGGCCCTCTCCCCCGACGGCAAGACGCTGGCTTGGCGGGCGATGAGCCGCCCCGGCTTTGAGGCCGACCGCTACCGCATCCTGCTGCGTGACTTAAGCACCGGCAGCACCCGCGAGCTGGCAGCCGAGTGGGACCACTCCGCCGAGACTCTGGAGTGGAGTGCCGACGGCAAAACTTTGTTCACCAAGGCGGATGACATCGGCCAGAACCGCTTGTTTGCGGTGGATGTCGCCAGCGGCAAAGTCAGCGCGCTGACGCCAGAGGGCCACGTCGAAGGATTCGCCCTCACCGCTACCGGCGCGGTCATCGCCCACAACAACTTAAGCCGCCCGACCGACCTCTTCGTGCTCGAAGGCCGCAAGCTGCGCCAGCTCACCCAGCACAATCGTGAGGCATTGCAGGGCCTGCAATTCGGCAGCTACGAGCAGTTCAGCTTCAAGGGCTGGAACAACGAAACCGTCTACGGCTACGCGGTCAAACCGGTGGGCTTTGAGGCAGGCAAGAAGTACCCCGTGGCCTTCATCGTCCACGGCGGCCCGCAGGGCAGCATGGGTAACCACTTCCACTATCGCTGGAACCCGCAAACCTATGCCGGTGCGGGCTACGCGGTGGTGTTCATCGACTTCCACGGCTCCACCGGCTACGGCCAGAAGTTCACCGACTCCATCTCTGGCGATTGGGGCGGCAAGCCGCTCGAAGACCTGCAAAAAGGCTGGGCCCACGCCCTCGCCAGCTACGACTGGCTCGACGGCAAGCGCGCTGCGGCACTCGGTGCCAGCTACGGCGGCTACATGACCAACTGGATTGCCGGCAACTGGCCGGATGCCTTCAAAGCGCTGGTCACCCACTGCGGCATTTTTGATAACCGCAGCATGGCCTACTCCACCGAGGAGCTCTGGTTTGACGAGTGGGAAATGCAAGGCACTCCCTACGAGCAGCCTGCCAATTACGAGGAGCACAACCCCGTCAACATGGTCAAGCACTGGAAGACCCCGACCTTGGTCATCCATGGTGCTAAGGACTACCGCGTGCCGTTGGAGCAAGGGATTGCAGCATTCACCGCGCTACAGCGCCGTGGTGTGCCGAGCCAGTTCCTGCGCTTCCCCGATGAGAACCACTGGGTGCTCAAACCGCAGAACTCCGTGCAATGGCACCAGAGCGTGGAGGCGTGGTTAAAGCAGTGGCTGTAACCCCAAGCTAAGCAGCAAAAAAGGGCCGCTTGCGGCCTTTTTTTGTGTCGGCTGGCTATGCTCGCCATCCCCCCAAGCGCGTTGATCCTCACTATGACTACCTTGCTTCCCCACGGTCGCAGCGCAGTAGCACTCGCTGCTGCTGCCCTGTTTTGTGCAAGCGCTTGCACTAGCACTCCGGCAACCGTCAGCAGCGCGACCGCAGCGGCACCGCCGACGCGCGCCGCAAGCGCCACCGCGATCGACGATGCCGCAGCCGCACAGACCGCTGCCGCAGCCATCAACCCTCAGAGCTTGCTGGCCAACGTCAGCACACTCGCCAGCGACGCCTTTGAAGGCCGCTTGCCGGGCACTGTGGGTGAAGAGAAAACCGTCGCCTTCCTCATCGAGCAGTTCAAAGCCTTGGGCCTAGCCCCCGGCAACCCAGATGGCAGCTATGTGCAGGCAGTGCCGCTGGTGGGGATAGAAGGCAAGGCTACCGCTGCTCTGCGCGCGGGCAAAGTGCGCATCGCATTGCGGGAGAAGGACGACTTTGTGCTCGGCACGGCGCGGTTTGCCGAGCAGGTGCGCATCGCGGACTCGGACTTACTGTTCGTCGGCTACGGCGTGCAAGCGCCCGAGTACGGCTGGGATGACTACAAGGGTCTGGACGTCACAGGCAAGACCTTGGTCATGCTGATTAACGACCCCCCGATAGCCGTCGGCGATGACCCGAAAGTTCTTGACCCCAAAATCTTCGCGGGCAAGGGCATGACCTATTACGGGCGGTGGACCTACAAGTTCGACATCG
>CAZHTI010000060.1:15706-16768 GCA_964535755.1 uncultured Salinisphaerales bacterium
GAGCCCGCCTCCTACGGCTGGGATGTCGTCAAGAACTCTTGGAGCGGCGAGCAATTTGAACTCGCCAAGCCCAATAAAAATGCTGACCGCGTTGCCGCCCAAGGCTGGCTGACGCTGGAGAAAGCCCGCGAATTATTCCGCGCTGCGGGTGCTGATTTTGACGCCGCCAAGCGCGCAGCCCTCGCCAAGAACTTCCAGCCGATGGCACTCAAAGCCAAGCTCACTGCGGAGGTGACCAACAAGCTGCGGCCAGTGGCCTCGCGCAATGTCATCGCCAAAATTCCGGGCAGCGACCCCACCAAGGCGAATCAGCCCTTGTTTTACACCGCGCATTGGGACCACCTAGGCCGCGATGCCAGCCTGCCGGGCGACCAGATCTATAACGGTGCAGTGGACAACGCCACGGGCACGGCTGGCTTGGTAGAGATTGCCCGTGCCTTTAAGGCCCTAACCAGCGCCCCTGACCGCCCGATCGTGTTCTTGGCAGTGACGGCGGAGGAGCAAGGCTTGCTGGGCTCTGCCTACTACGCCAGCAATCCCTTGTATCCGCTGGCGAGCACGGCGGGGGTCATCAACATGGACGCACTGAACGTCTGGGGCCCGACGCAAGAGCTACAGATCATCGGCTCCGGCCAAAACGATATGGAGGATGTGCTCACCACCGCGGCCCAAGGCGTGGGCCGTAGCACCCTGCCTGACCAGCGCCCAGAACGCGGCGGCTATTACCGCAGCGATCAATTCTCCTTCGCCAAAGTCGGCGTGCCGGGCCTCTATGCAGCACGCGGCGGGCAATACCTAGGGCCTTTGGCCGAGCGCGCCAAAGCCATGAGCAAGGACTACAACGACGGCCGCTACCACAAGCTGGGCGATGAAGTGCTGCCGGACTGGAACCTCGACGCCACTGCCGCCGACCTGCGCCTGCTGTTTGAAACCGGCCGCCGCATCGCCAACGCCGAGGCTCTGCCGCTGTGGCGCGAGGGTAGTGAGTTCAAGGCGATCCGCGAGGCGAGCCAAGCGCAGGCCACAGCGCCCTGAGCAGCGGCGGTGGTCACTAGGCAAGGG
>CAZHTI010000061.1:0-16701 GCA_964535755.1 uncultured Salinisphaerales bacterium
TGCCGTCAAATCGAAAGCCCTTGAGCGCGAGCGACGTGACCGCGTGGACTTCCGGTTCATCGTCCACAATCAGGAGCTTCCAGCTTTCTTCCGGGTTCTCAGCAAGCGCTGCGGGGGCCTCGTCGGCAAAGTCAAACAGCGCGTCGTCATCCACCTCGGGGCAGGGGTTCATGGCGTGGCACCGGCAACTGACTGGCCGTGACTGTCGCGAATAGGAAAGCAGATCACAAACTCAGCGCCAGCACCCAAGCTGCTCTGCACGCTGATCTGCCCGCCCAAGGTTTTTTCGACCAAGTTGTAAACAATATGCAGGCCTAAACCGGAGCCGCCGCTGCCGCGTTTGGTGGTGAAGAAGGGGTCGAAAATCTTCGTCTGTATGTCGCTACTCATGCCTTTTCCGTCGTCCCTGAAGCGTAGCTCTAGCCGGTTAGCCGGCAGCTTGCGCACCCTAATGAATATGCCGCCCGACTGCTGCGGTTCAAAAGCGTGCAACAAAGCGTTGTTGACCAAATTGGTGATGATTTGTGAGAGGCCGCCGGGCGAAGTTTGCAGCCAAATACCCGGCGGGCAATCGACGTCTATCTCCACGGCGCTGCGTCGCAGATTGGGCCGCAAGCTGAGCAAAACCTCGTTGAGATAGCTCTGCATCTCCAAGTAGCGCTCGTCACCGGAGGATTGGTCCACCGCAATCATTTTGAAGCTGTGGATCAGGTCTGCTGCACGGCTGGAGTTACTCAGCAGAATGCGCGTGGCTTCTAGGCTGTCGCGGATGAACTCCTGCAAATCCGAGCGCTTCAGCGCTTGGGTTTCTAGCTTGCTCGATAGCTCTGTGAGCCCATCTTGCAGGTGCGAAGCGGCCGTGACGGTGATGCCTACGGGGGTGTTGATCTCATGCGCGATCCCCGCCACCAAGCCGCCGAGTGAGGCGAACTTCTCCGCCTGTACCAACTGGTTTTGGGTCTCGGTGAGGCGCGCTAAAGCGGACTGGGTTTCCGCCATTTGCGCCGCCATGTCGTGGTTGAACTTTTGGCTGGCGAGCTCTGCTTTTTTGCGCTCGGTGATATCGATGATGGAGGCGACGACAAACAGGCCATCCGGAGTTTCGATGGGGTTGAGGCCAATCTCAATTGGCACCTCGACGCCGGTCTTAGTAACGCCGAACAAGTCACGCCCAACGCCCATACTGCGCACATTGGGGTTGGCAAAAAAGCCGTCGCGCAGGCCGGGGTGGTGGCCGCGGATCCGCTGCGGTACCAGTAGCTCTACCGCCTGGCCGATCAGCTCACTGCGGCTGTAGCCAAATAGCCGCTCAGCCTGGGCATTGACCAAACTGATGACCCCCTGCCGGTTGACCATCAGCATGGCGCTCGGTGCGGCCTCGACGATCATCCGAAACCGCTGCTCGGCTTTTTTGCGCTCGGTGATGTCGATGATGGAGGCGAGCACGAAGCGGCCATCGGGGGTCTCGACTGGGTTTAGACCAATTTCAATCGGCACTTCGGTGCCCGACTTCGTGACACCGAATAGATCCTGCCCAGTGCCCATTGCCCGTGGTAGCCGGTTAGTGAAGTAGTGGCCGCGCAAATTGGGGTGGCGCGCGCGCACGGTGGCGGGGACCAGCATTTCTACTTTCTGGCCGATCAATTCGCTGCGGTCATAGCCAAAAAGCTTCTCCGTCTGCGCGTTTACCAGCGTGATCGCGCCGTCGGCGCTGACCATTAGGATGGCGTTGGGCGCTGCCTCCACGACCTGCCGAAAGCGCGCCTCAAGGCCGCTAATGAGGTCGGCGCGTGCGGCTTGCTCTTGCGCGCGCTGGCGCTCCTCGCTCTCGCGCGCGAGCTGCTGATTGCGCTCAAACAGCTCCAAGCTCTTTTGCTCAAGCAGCTGCTCGGCTTGTTTGCGCGCTGCGACCTCGCGTGCGATGCGCCGCTCCAGCAGATCCAGCCGTTGCTGTAGGCTCGCGAGCGTTTCTGCGCTGGGCGGAGCCAAGGGTGGCAGCGCTGCACTCATTGCTTACGCAGGGTGAATACGGCATCGGTGCCTTGGCCGTCTGCTGCCAATTCCATCTGCACAGTGATTGGCTCGGCAAAGTGAGCAATAGACGCGCGAATCAAACCTAGTGCGAAGTGCGCCAATGGGCGCTGCGACTGGTAGCGCATCACCAGCGTCGTGGCGTCCACATGCGGATAGGTGAAGGTCGGCAGCTCTGCGTCTGGGTAGAGCTTGCGCACTTCGACGTGAATGTAGTTCTCAATGCCCTGCAAAAAATTAAAGCAGCCGCCTGCACTCAAGAAGAAGTGACCGTAGCGCTGGGTGAACAGGGTGTGGATGCGGCCGCCAAAGGCTTCTTGCAGCGCCGACATACTCATGTTGTGCTGGCGGCAGAGCGTGCTGGCTAGTGCCACCAGCTCGGCGGCGGGGTAGTTGCCGACTGCGGTGTAGGCCCCAGCGGTGCTGGTCGGTGTGGTGGTGAGCAAGTTCTCCACCGCCTCAGGGCCCCAAGTGGCCTCAACCATTTCTAACAGCTCGGTAAAAATCATGCCTTTCATGGCGATCCTAGCCCTCCTGCCGGTTATTTTTAGCGCTTTGGGAGAGTGTGCGCCGCAAAAGCTGGCGCAGCCAGCCCACCCACCTAAATGGCACAGCGTGAGCGCTTAAACGGCCATGGTCGGGTGACGCTCTGCACGGATTAGCTGCCGCCAAAGCCTTGCTTTGCTCTAATCTACTGGGCTAGACGCGAGCGGCTTGGGCATTCTGGCGTCCACTTTTTATCAGTATTTCTTTGGATTCACATGCAATTGTTTGAAACCGAGCGCCTGCCGCTCGCCAGCTTCGCCGAGAAAGCCTATCTCGACTACTCGATGTATGTGGTGCTAGACCGCGCCCTCCCGCACTTGGCCGACGGCCTCAAGCCGGTGCAGCGGCGCATCGTCTTTGCGATGAGTGAGCTCGGGCTCAATGCCGGTGCCAAGCACAAGAAGAGCGCACGTACTGTCGGTGACGTTATCGGTAAGTACCACCCGCACGGCGACTCGGCCTGCTACGAGGCCATGGTCACCATGGCGCAGCCTTTCAACTATCGCTACCCCTTGGTGGACGGGCAGGGCAACTGGGGCTCAGCCGATGACCCGAAAAGCTTCGCCGCCATGCGTTATACCGAGAGCCGCCTGACGCCGTACGCGCAGGCCTTGTTGGTGGAGTTAGAGCAGGGCACGGTGGACTGGCAGCCCAACTTCGACGGCACGATGGAGGAGCCCAAGCTGCTGCCCTCACGCCTGCCGAATATTTTGGTCAACGGCACTACCGGCATTGCGGTGGGCATGGCCACCGACATCCCGCCGCACAACATCGGCGAGCTCGCCCGCGCCTGCATTTATCTGCTCAAGCACCCGGGTGCGTCGGTGGAAAAACTCATGGAGTTTCTGCCCGCCCCGGACTTCCCCACCGGCTGCCAAATCGTCTCTGAGAGTGCCGATCTGCTCAAGCTCTACCAGACCGGCTTGGGCCAAGTACGCGCGCGCGGCCGCTATGAGGTAGAGGACGGCAACGTCATCATCACCCACCTGCCGTATCAGGTCAGTGGCGACAAACTCCAGCAGCAAATCGCCGAGCAAATGCGGGCAAAGAAACTGCCGCTGCTGGAAGATATTCGTGACGAATCGGACCACGAAAACCCGACCCGCATCGTGCTCATACCGCGCAGCAATCGGGTGGATGTGGAGCAGTTGATGGCGCATTTGTTCGCGACCACGGACCTCGAAAAGAGCTACCGCGTCAATCTGAACATGGTCGGGCTCGATGGCCGGCCACGGGTCAAGAACCTGCACACCATCTTGAGCGAGTGGCTGGACTTCCGTTACAGCACGGTGACGCGGCGGCTTAACCATCGCTTGGCTAAGGTCAATGACCGCCTGCACATCTTGGACGGCTTGCTGATTGCCTTCCTCAACATTGATGAGGTGATTCGCATCATTCGCTTTGAGGAGGACCCCAAGGCCAGTTTGATCAGCACCTTCGCGCTCTCTGCCTTGCAGGCGGAGGCGATTTTGGAGCTCAAGCTGCGGCACATCGCCAAGCTGGAGGAGATGAAAATCCGCGGTGAGCAGGCTGAGTTGGCCGCCGAGCGCGACCGCTTGAATCACCTGCTGGGCTCTGATGACGCGCTAAAAACTTTGATCAGCGATGAGATCAAAGAGGACGCCAAGAAATATGGCGATGCGCGCCGTTGCCCGATCTCCGCGACACCCGTGGCGGTGGCCCTTGCACCTGAGGAAATCCTGCCGGCTGAGGCGATCACCGTCGTGCTGTCCAAAGCTGGTTGGATACGCGCTGGCAAGGGGCATGAAATTGACCCAATGAGCCTCTCCTACAAGGCGGGCGATGAATACCTCACACACACGCTGGGCAAGACCAATCAGCTACTGATTCTGCTCGACGACAAGGGCCGCGCCTACACGCTCAACCCGCGCGAATTGCCCAGTGCCCGCAGCCAAGGCGAGCCGATTACCACCAAGGTGGACTTACAGGACGGCGGCAAGGTGCAGCACCTATTGATGGGCGAGGCGGGTGAACGCCTGCTGCTCGGCGGCAGCGATGGCTATGGCTTCATTGCCAAGCTGGGCGATTTGGAGGGGCGCAACAAAGCCGGTAAAGGGGTGATTAGCCTTGATGGCACGCCGCTGACGCCGCAGCGCATCGCCGACCTCGCGAGCGACCGGCTCGCCATCGCCACGGCTGAAGGCCGCTTGCTGGTGCTGCCGGTGGCAGAGTTGCCGGAAATGGCCAAGGGCAAGGGCAATAAATTGGTCGCTCTCAAAGGCGAGGACCGCATCCTTGCCCACTGCGTATTGCCGCCAGGCGCGAGCTTGGAGCTGGTCTGCGGTAAGCGCAGCCTGACGCTGAAACCTGCCGACCTCGAAGCCTATCGCGGTAACCGCGCGGCACGCGGCAACCACTTGCCTAGAGGCTTCCAGAAGGTCGACGCGATGCGCTTGCTCGCACCCAACTGATTGCCCGCGATTTAGGTACCACGCGCAGCGAGTTTGTCCGCCTGCTGCTCTAGCGCCCAAGCGACGTGTTCGCGCACTGCCTCATCGGGGTGCGCGGCATGCTGCGCCAGTGCGGCCAGCACTTGTTCAGAGGGCGCTGCATTGCCGAGGGCAATCGCCAAATTGCGCAAGAAGCGAGCGTGGTCTAGCCGCCGGAGCGCCATGCCTTCAGTTTTGGCAAGCCACGTCGCTTCGTCCCAGTTCCAGAGGGCTAGCAGGCTAGGGGCGTCGAGGCCGTGGCGCGGCAAAAAGTCTGCTTCCACCGTGGTGCGTGCGTAGCGATTCCAAGGGCAGACCAACTGGCAGTCATCGCAGCCAAACACGCGGTTGCCGATGGCCTTGCGTAGCGCGACCGGGAAGGCCCCGCGGTGCTCGATGGTGAGGTAGCTGATGCACTTGCGCGCATCCAGCCGATACGGGCCGATAAAGGCCTTGGTCGGGCAGATGTCGAGGCAGGCGCTGCAACTGCCGCAGTGGTTCTTTGCTGGCTCAGCACTGGCCGCTGGCAGCGGGAGGTCGGTATAGAGCTCGCCTAGAAAAAACCACGAGCCGGCGCGGCGGTTGAGCAGCAAGGTGTTTTTGCCGATCCAGCCTAAGTGGGCGTTGCGGGCGAGGGCTTTCTCTAGTGCGGGGGCGCTGTCGGTGAGCACGCGGTAGCCATGCGGGGCGATTTCCTCTGCGATGCGCGCACCGAGCTTGAGCAAGCGGCCGCGCATGAGCTTGTGGTAATCGCGCCCCAAGGCGTAGCGGGAGAAATAGGCCAAATCGCCCTGTTGCAGGAGTGCGAGCGATGCCTCAACCGGCGGTTTGTAATCGAGCCGCACCGAAATCACCGAGACGGTGCCGGGTGCGAGTGCGGCAGGCTGCTCGCGCTTGTCGAGATTGCGCTCCATGAAGGCCATC
The DNA here is from genome assembly GCA_964535755.1 of uncultured Salinisphaerales bacterium. Classification (GTDB taxonomy): domain Bacteria; phylum Pseudomonadota; class Gammaproteobacteria; order Nevskiales; family Nevskiaceae; genus Stagnimonas. The sequence goes on from CAZHTI010000061.1 coordinate 5,952, forward strand.
TGCCCGTGCAGGCCTTGCGCTAGCCAGTCTCTTAGGAACTCTGCGTCTTTAGCTAAATCCAGCTGTGCGATGCCGGCGTCGGCAAAGCCTAGTTCTTGTGCCAGCAACTGTATGCGCGTGGCCCAGTCTGGGTTGCTAGCTCGGTAAAATGGCCGGATGTCTGACATTCGCCGCACAGTGTATTCCGCAGCCCAAGTCCGAGAGCTGGACGACCGCTGCCAAATGGAGGCGGGCATCAGTGGTGCTCGCCTGATGCGGCGCGCCGCAAGTGCGGCTTGGCAAGCCTTGCGCACGCGCTGGCCGCAAGCCACCCAAGTCATCGTGCTGGCAGGCCCCGGCAACAACGGCGGCGATGGTTATTTGCTGGCGGTGATGGCGCAGGCCGCGGGCATCGACACCAGCGTCTTCCGCTACGGTGAGCCCCCGGCAACAGGTGACGTGGCCGCTGCCTATCAGCACTGCTTGCAGCAGGGTGGGCGGGTCGCCGCCTATGCCGAGGGGGCTTTGGCCGAGGTGGGCGCAGGTGCGGTGATCGTCGATGCCCTGTTCGGCATTGGCTTGAGCCGCCCCTTGGCAGAGCCCGCACAGCAATTGGTCGCAGCGGTTGCCGCTGCCCGTGCGCGCGGCGCGGGGGTGATTGCCCTCGACCTGCCTTCCGGCCTCAATGCCAGCACCGGTGCGGTGTTGGGCGCGGCAATTGGCGCAGACCTCACCGTGAGTTTTATCGCGCCCAAGCTCGGGCTCTACACCGGCTGCGGCCCGGATTACGTCGGCGAGCTGCTCATCGCCACGCTGGACGTCCCCGCCGAGCTCTACCAAGGCACACACGCGCTCGGCCGCTTGATGGCCGCAGAGGAGCTGGCGCTCGCACTGCCGCCACGCCGCCGCAGCGCCCACAAGGGCACGCACGGCCATGTTTTGATTGTCGGGGGCGACTCGGGCATGGCCGGAGCCGCGCTATTGGCTGCCCGCGCAGCCTTGCGTGCCGGCGCGGGGCTGGTCAGCCTCGCCACCCGCAGCGCCCACGCGGCGACACTCGTCAGCGCACAGCCAGAAATCATGGTGCACGGCATCGAAGACGCCGAAGCCCTTCAGCCGCTGCTGGAGCGAGCCCATGCAGTGGCTATCGGCCCCGGATTGGGTCACAGTGCTTGGGGGCAGGCCATGCTGCGAGCCTGCGCGCAACATCCGCACGTGCTGGTCGATGCCGACGCGCTGACCCTGCTCGCGGGTGCCGACTTCCGCAATCCACTCGCCGTGCTCACCCCGCATCCGGGCGAGGCGGCGCGCCTGTTGGCGTGCACCAGCGCGCAAATCCAAGCCGACCGCCTGCGCGCAGTCCGTGCGCTGGCCGCGCTAACCTCTGCCACCGTCGTGCTCAAGGGCGCGGGCAGCCTCGTGCAGAGCGGCGACGGCCCGGTGCTGATCTGCCCCTACGGCAATCCGGGTATGGGCGTGGGCGGCATGGGCGATGCACTGACAGGCATCATCGCCGCCTTCCTCGCCCAAGGTCTGCCAGAGGCCGAGGCCGCCGCCATGGGCGTGCTCGCCCATGCGCTGGCGGGGGATGCCGCCGCAGCAGCAGGCGGCGAGCGCGGTCTGCTGCCATCCGACCTCATCGACGCCCTGCGCGGCGTCGTCAACCCGCCGCGGGCAGCCAAACCATGAGTTTGCTTGAGGAAATCACGCTTGCAGCGCCGACTGACACCGAAGCGCTTGGCGCGCGGCTTGCCGAACTGCTGAAAGCCCAGCCACCCGGCGTGATTGCTTTGCATGGCGGTCTAGGGGCGGGCAAAACCACCTTGGTGCGGGCTTTGTTGCGCGCCTTGGGGGTGCAGGGTGCGATCCGCAGCCCTACCTATACCTTGGTCGAGCCCTATACCGTGGCGGGCATGCGCCTGCTGCACATGGACCTCTACCGTTTGAACGAGCCGGAGGAACTGCTGGGCTTGGGTGTCTTTGATGACGCGCCACCAGAGGCTTGGTGGCTGGTGGAGTGGCCGGAGAAAGCCGCAGAACTACTGCCGCCGGTGGGCTTAACGATCCACCTGCTGCCCGACGGCGAGGGGCGGCGTGCACGTTTGCAAGGCTGGGCGGCAGGAGCTTTGCCGAGCTAGTGCAAAAGGCGCACAGCTATCGGCATAAGCGCGGGTAATGCGGGTAAATGCGGCTTTATTGGACTAGCTGCTTTATTTTTGCCAACAAATCGCTAAACTACGCGCCCTTTTGGGCTGGGCTTGTCGCCTCAAGCTCGCTAAATCGCAGGATAAAAATTGTCATGGTGAAGATTCGTCTGGCCCGCTCCGGTGCCAAAAAGCGCCCCTACTACAACGTGGTTGCAACCGACAGCCGTTCGCCCCGCGACGGTCGCTTCATCGAACGCTTGGGTTTTTTCAACCCCAGCGCGATGGGCCAAGAAGTCAAGCTCTCCATCGACGTCGAGAAAATCAACGCTTGGGTCGCCAAGGGCGCACAGGTGTCTGAGCGCGTCGCGTACTTGGTGAAGACCGCGCCTAAGGCTGCTGCCTAAGCCGATGTCGGAAGCTCCGCGCCGCGTCACACTCGGGCGCATTAGCGGGGTGTATGGCGTCAAGGGGTGGGTCAAGGTGTATGCCTTCACCCGGCCTCTGGAAGGCATTCTTAAGTACCCCACTTGGTACTTAGGTCCAGAGGCAAAACCCTTGCAGTTGGTGGATGGTCGGGCGCATGCGGGCGGTATCGTCGCCCAGTTGGCAGAACCAGACCAAGCGCCGGTAGAGGATCGTGACATTGCCGCCCGTTGGGTAGGCATGGACATCACCGTCCCGCGTGAGGCGCTGCCGCCGACGCGCAACGGTGAGGTGTACTGGGTGGACTTGGTCGGCATGACTGTAGTCACTCCGGAGTCAGCAACGCTAGGGCAGGTGACGGAAGTTACCAGCAACGGCGCGCAGGATGTTTTGGTGGTAGAGGGAGCGGATGCCTCTGGCAACGCGGTGGAGCGATTAATCCCGTTTATTCGGGGCCCGATTATCGAATCGGTGTCTTTGGAAGAGCGCAAGATCGTCGCCCACTGGCAGCAGGACTGGTAGCCATGCGGGTGGAGGTGCTGACGCTGTTCCCTGAGTTGGTCGAGCAGGTCGCACAGCACGGGATGCCACGCATTGCGGTCGAGCAGGGGGCTTTAACCCTCAAGGCGACGCAACTTAGGGACTACAGCCACAACCGCTGGAAGCGGGTGGATGAACGCCCCTACGGTGGTGGGCCGGGCATGGTGGTACAAGCGGAGCCCTTAGCAGCAGCGCTGCAAGCGGCACGCACAGCGGCAGGGCCAGAAGCCCCCGTGTTGTTGATGTCGCCGCAGGGCGAGCGTTTTGACCAGCGATGGGCGGAGCGCTTGGCGGCGACACCGAGTTGGATTGTGGTGTGCGGGCGCTATGAGGGAGTGGACGAACGCTTCCTCGCGGCAGAAGTAGATGCAGAGCTCTCGCTCGGGGATTTTGTCTTGAGCGGCGGCGAGTTAGCGGTGATGGCGATGATTGATGCAGTGGCGCGGTTGCTCCCGGGCGTATTGGGCGATGCAGAGTCGGCAGGGGCCGATTCCTTCTCACAAGGCCTTTTGGACCACCCGCACTACACCAAGCCCTTGGATTGGCGCGGTGTGGAAGCCCCAGCGGTGTTGTTGAGCGGCAACCACCAAGCAATTGCTGAGTGGCGGCGCAAACAGGCACTGCTGGCCACTTGGCTCAAACGGCCGGATTTGCTAGCGGGGCTAGATTTAAAAGCGGCAGACAGGCGGTTGTTGCAGCAAGTGCTGTTAGAGCATTTAGCGGCGGAACCACACATTTTTAGGCAGTAGCAGCCGCCAGTTGGCGGTCAATTTTTGAAGGTAGAAGGCAAACCATGAACATCATCCAGACCCTCGAAGCGGAAGCCATGCAGGGCAAGACCTTGCCGAAGTTCGGCCCCGGCGACACCGTGGAAGTCAAGGTGAAAGTGAAAGAAGGCGACCGCGAGCGTCTCCAGTCCTATGAAGGCGTGGTGATTGCCAAGCGCAACCGTGGCCTCAACTCTGCCTTCACCGTGCGCAAGATTGGTGCAAACGACACCGCCGTCGAGCGCACCTTCCAAAGCTATTCCCCGCAAGTGGCAGAAGTGATCGTCAAGCGCCGTGGTTCTGTGCGCCGCGCCAAGCTCTACTTCCTGCGTGATCTGGCCGGCAAGGCTGCGCGCATCAAAGAAAAGCTCACCGCCAAGGCGTAAAGCTTTTGCTGGGGCGGTGCTGCGCTTAAGCAGTCCGCCCTCACTAGAGTTGCCAGAACACCGAGGCCGCGCAGGGCACTGCGTCGCTTCGGTTTTTCCGTTGCAGTTGCGTGGTGCTCACCGCAAGCTAGTCGCGGCCATCCTTGGGGAATAGATAATGTTGGACTATCCCGCAGTTTGGCTTTAGGCCCGTCCAATGGGTGATGTTGAGGTCTAGGTGCACCACAGCGGCGGTCGGCATCTCATCGAACGCGCAAGCCGCCAAAGTGTGGGCGAGCTCTGATAGCCCCGGGTTATGGCCGACGAGTACCGCATGCGCGACGCTATTCGGTAGTGTGCTGAGCACTTCCATCAAGGTTTTGCGGCTGGCGTCGTAGATGCGTGGCTCGATCTGCACGGCGTCAAAGTCCACCCCGAGTTGTTCGCAGATCAAACGTGTGGTGGTCATGGTGCGGGTCGCTGGGCTGCTCAGCCAGCGGCTGATTTTGGGCAGCAGGCTGGCTGCGCGCAGTGCCATGCGTGGCGCGTCGCGGCGGCCACGGTCGTTGAGCGGGCGTTCAAAATCCGAGAGCTCTGGGTAGCTCCAGGATGATTTTGCGTGGCGGATGAGCGTGAGTTGTTTCATCGCATCACCCTAGCGTACGCACATAAAGATTTCATGTCGCACAATCGCCTAATGCCCGCTTTCTTTGCCGCCCGACTCGCTGCCTTGCTGCTGCTACCCGCAGCGGTGCTTTGGTTGCTGCTCCTGCTCGCAGTTGCGCGCAGCGAGGCGCTAAAGCAACAAGCAGCGGAGTACCTTGCGGTAGAGCAGGCCAGCCAAGCCATTGCTGAGCACTTCAACCTCGCTTTAGCGGGCTTGCAGCGGGAGGCTGAGCTCGCACTCCGCGGGCTGGATCGTCGCGCTGGACTAGGGCCGGGGGCGCAAGTCGTAGCACAGGTGGAATCAGCACCGGAACTACTCGGCCTCGCGCTCGCGCAGTCATCGCGCCAAGGCTGGCAGGTGTGGGAGGCGGTGCGCGACAGCCGCAGCGTTCGCCAAGAGACGCGCAGTTACGCCCTGCGGCAAATGCCACCCGATTGGCTGCTGGCCCTAAATGCAGCCTCCAGCAGCGTGGGGCCGAGAGTCGAGTGGCTCTCACTCGGCAACCCATTTCAACTGAGCATTCAAAACGACGTGCTCTCGGTGCGCATTTCCGAAACGCGCTACGGGCAGACCAAGGCCGCGCTCGCCGCGCGTGCGCTCGCGACGATTCGCCCCAGTGGCTCTACCGGGGCAGGCCGTTGGAAACTCTTCGATGGCCGCGGTCGCATCATCGCCGGCACCGCAGCTCGATTTTGGGGCAGGCCCTATTCCGATTGGGCACCCGCGGGTAGCGAGCGGGCAGAGTACCTAGCCGGTGCCTTCGCCCTGCCCGCAGGTGCCGTGCCTGCACCAAAACGGATGGTTCTGCCAGAGACGGGTCTGAGCCAAGTCGTCTGGCAGCCGCTGCGGGTGCAAGACTGGCGCTTGATGTACGCGCCCGCGAGCCGCGCACCGAGGATATTGGCTGCGCCCGACGGCTGGTGGGCTTGGCTGCTGCTGCTCACTGGAGCCGGCCTGCTGGTCATCGCCGTACTCAACATCCTGCCGCGCCTGCAACGGCTCAAATCCATCAATCTGCAACTCAAGGACTTGCTCGACCGCGTCGGTGGGGTCGCTCCGGCTGTGCAGCGAGGCGCTACTACCCCCTTGCACCTGTTGATCGCCCAAGTCTCTGCCTTAGAAGAACGGCTCAGCAACCTTGGCAGTAACGAGGGCGAATCGCGGGCGATATTGGAAACGCGGCTGCAAGTGCTCATCGCCTGTACCAAACCGCGCGCCAGCTTGACGCAAGTGATGGAAGTGGCTTGCGCGGCGCTGCCCTACGCCTTTGGGCAGGCGTCCTTGGTGACAGTGCGCATTCACATCGGCAGCCAGTCGACGCAATCGCCCAACTTTGCCGAGCACCCACGCGGGCTTTTCGCGCCGGTGGTGCTGGACGCCCGCACTGTCGGTAGCGTCTGGGTGTTCGCCGTGCACGAAGCCTTGGAGTTCACCGACGTCCACCAAAGCCTGCTCGATGATGTCGCTAAAGCGCTGGCCGAGGTGATGCTGCGCGAGCAAGAGAGCAAACAATACGAGCTGCAAAAAAACCAACTGCTGCGCACTGTGGAGTCGCGCGCCGGCGCGCTGCAACAGACCGAGCGCCTGCTGCGGGACATCACCAATTCCATGCCCGGTGCTTTGTTCCAGATGCTGCGACCACCCAGCGGTAGCACCAGCCTGCGCTTCGTGAGCGCCGGTGTGGAGAACGTCTTCGGCGTCAATCGCGAACAAGTCTTGGCGAACTTCGACGTCATCACCGACCTCATCTACCCAGAGGACTTCTCCGGCCTGATGGCGACGATCAGCGCGGCCTCTGAGGGTGAGGAGGTGGGCTCGATCTTCCGCATCACGCACGGCGTCACCTCTGAGCAACGCTGGGTGAAATCCGCCGCCACGGCGCAGCGTAAAGAGGACGGCACGGTGCTGCTCAATGGCACCTGGGTGGACATCACCAACCAAAAGAATCTGGAGCTGGCGTTAGAAACCGCGCGCGCTGACGCCGATGCCGCGAATGAGGCCAAGAGCCGCTTCTTGGCCAATATGAGCCATGAAATCCGAACGCCGATGAACGCCATCATCGGCCTCACCCACCTCGCGCACGCACAGACCACCCAGCCCAAGGTGCGCGACCAATTGCAAAAAGTGGAGGACGCCGCGCACTCCTTGCTGACCCTGCTCAACGACATTCTGGACTTCTCGAAAATCGAGGCTGGCCACTTGTCGGTGGAGCGCATTCCGTTCGACTTGAAGCGCGTACTGGAGCGCGTCGAAGGCCTGATGAGCGAGCGCGCTGCTGGCAAGGGCTTGGACTTTGAAGTGACGATGGAGCCGGAGATTCCGCACCACCTAATCGGCGATCCACTACGTTTGTCACAGGTACTGCTGAACCTGTTAAGCAATGCCATCAAATTCACCGATCACGGCTATGTCCGCCTGACGGTGGAGATGCTCGCGGCCTCGGCGGTGCGGCCGCGCTTGAGGTTCTCGGTACGCGACTCCGGCCCCGGCATGGATGATGCCCAAGTCAGCCGTTTGTTCTCGGCCTTCAATCAAGCAGATTCCTCCACCACCCGTCGCTACGGCGGCACTGGCTTAGGCCTGAGCATTTCTAAGGAACTGGTCAACCTGATGGGCTCGGACCTCACCGTGCGCAGCGCCGTCGGTAAAGGCTCGATCTTCCGCTTTACCTTGGAGCTCGATGTCTCCGCCACTGAGGCGAGCCCAGATTTGCACCTGCCGGACACCCTGCTCAACCCCAAGGCCAAGCTGAGCCGCAGCACTGAGCCTGTGCTGCTGACGGGCTCGCGCGTGCTGGTGGTGGACGACAACTCCATCAATCTGGAAATCGCCTCAGAATTACTCAAGGCGGTGTCGGTCAACGTTCACACCGTCAGCAGCGGCGCAGCGGCGGTGGACTGGCTCCAACAGAACACGGTCGACGCCGTGCTGATGGATATCCAAATGCCGGATATGGACGGCTACAGCGCGACCGCCAAGCTGCGAGAAATGCCGCAGTGCAAATCCTTGCCGATCATCGCGATGACCGCCAATGCGATGCCAGCGGATCGTGAGCGCTGCTTGGCGGCGGGCATGAACGACCACATCGCGAAACCTATCGATCCACAGGTGCTGCGGGAAACCTTGGGCCACTGGATACGCCAACACACTTTTGAGCGGAGCCGCCAGACACCGGCGGCGACGCGCAGCCCCAAAGCCGACGGCAGCGCATAGCACCGATGACGCATCGGGGTGCCGCTACTGATCTCAGTGGGCTGGCGCGCTGGCGGCTTGGTAATCGGCCACCGCAGGGGCAGTGTCTTGAGTGGAGGCTTCTTCGGGCTCAGCGCCAGTGTCGTCGTACGTCGCGTCTGGGGCCTCAAGCAGCGTCGCTTCGCCTTGCACGGCGGCGTGCTCCGCAGCTTGGCTCTGCGCTGCGCCTGACTCAGTCGTGCCCGCTTGCAGGGCCGCAGCCAGCGGCCAATACACATCAAAGCGCGCCTGCGTGCCTTTGAACTCTAGGCCGGGCTTCTCCCCCGCCAGCCACGGCGCTTTGGCCGGGCGCTTCACCACCACACGGTTGCGCGCGCAACGCCGTGCCAGTTGCAGCAGGGCATCGGCGTCCTCGTCGCCGCCGGTGAGGTCGCGCAGCAGCTGCATTTCTTTGCCGGGCAGCGCACTCTTGCCATCTTCTGGGTACATTGGGTCTAGGTAGATCACATCCCAACGGGCGAGGGTCTCCGGCTCATTCGCCGCAGCGAGAAAACTGTGGGCATTGGCCTCGATCACGGTCATCCGCTCGGCTGCCGCTCGGCTAATGTCTTCACCCGTGGCACGGTGCTGGGCATCGGCCAAGAGGCGGGCGATGGGTAGCGAGCGCTCCAGCAGGGTAACCGTCGCCCCTAGGCTCGCGAGCGTGAACGCATCGCGCCCCATGCCACCAGTGCAGTCGAGCACGTGGGGGTGGGGGTATTTGTGCAGGCCCACGGCTTTAGCCAGCAATTGCTTCTTGCCGCCCTGAACCCTACGGCGGCTCTCGGCGTCCGTGAAGTCGGCGTACACCGCGCCGTAGCCCTGCAAGTGCGGCGCACGCAGGCTTAGGCGGCCATCAATTTCGCGCAGCTCAAACAAAAAGCCCCGAATCCGAAGATTCAGGGCCTTTGCCGCTGCCGGTACTTCGGCAGTGGTCATGCGCGGTCTACGCCACTTTGGAGGCGTCGAAAAACGTGGAGAGCTGCTGCGCGAGCATCATGTTGCCGTCGAGCGAGAGCTTGCCGGTCATGAAGGCAGTCATGCCGTTGAGCTCGCCTTTCATGAGGGCAACGAAGTCGTCGTCTTCCATGGTCAGGCCGAGGTCCGCGTTGTCGGCAGTGCCGGTGTGGGCGGTGCAGGCGTTGTCTTTGATGACGACATACATCGGCGTGGAGACGTTGAACTGAATCACGCAATCTTGGCCGCCGACGAAGGCTTGGGGCATTTTGTTGATGAGATCTACGGCAGCAGACATGGGAACTCCTCTTGAGAATGATTCGGGTTAAAAAGCCGGTCGATGCTAGCCCGTGCTGCCGCTGCTTAGCAAGAAAAAACTCCAAGGCTCAGCGCGGACGGTAAAAAGTATTACCCACCAAAATTGCTAGGTAAGGTGTGGATGGCCGTGGCGGCAGCGGTGCTCAGCAGTACGACCTGCACACTGCTGGAGTAAATCCTGCCCGCTCGCTTGAGCCCAGAGATCGCCGCAGCGTCAGCGTTGGCATCGAGCACTATGTAATCTCGGCCTTGCACAAGCTGCGGTAGCAATTGCTTAAATAGGCGGAAGCTGGTGCCTTTGCGCAGAGCCATGCTCTGGTCGATTTCTTTCATACTCAGCCAGTCTGGGTAAGCATTCATACCGCCTCAGTAGCGACCGGATGGATGCTGCGCCAGTGCAGATCCTCGCCTTTGACTTTGAGCCACTCCATCCGTTCAGGCCGCCAATCAGGCAGTACCAAGCGCTCACAGGCGCGGCCATCGATGCTCAGGGCGTGGCGGGCAGGGCGATGGGTATGGCCGTGGATCATGCGGGTGACGCTGGGGTGGCGGCGAAACGCCGCGTCAATCGCCTCGGTGTTCACATCCATGATGCCGTCGGGCTTTCGCCGCTTGTGGGTGTCGCTGCGCAGGCCACCGGCGATGCGGCGCTTTTGCTGCTCGCTGAGCGCGTGGAACAACCACTGTGAGATGGGGTTGCGCGAAAACCGACGCCAGCGCTGGTAGCCGTGGTCGTCGGTGCAATAGGCGTCACCGTGGGCGAGCAAGGTGGGCGTACCCGCCAGCTCGATGACTTCCTCATCGGCCATCAGGCGCGTGCCCGTCGCACGGGCAAAGCCCTTGCCGAGCAGAAAGTCCCGATTGCCGCGCTGTACGGCGACCCGCACGCCGCTGGCCGTCAGTGCCTGCAAGGCCGCGATCTCCTCAGGGTATTCGGGCAGGGAGACGGCATCGCCGAGCCATACTTCGAACAAATCGCCCAGCAAAAAAACTTGCTGCGCGCGCCGCGCTGGGCCCAAACAAAAACGCAAAAAAGCCTCGCGGTAAGGCGAGGCTTCTTGCGGTAGATGCAGGTCTGCGAGCAGGAGCGTGGTCATCAATGCGGCACCTGCACGCAGCCAGGCTGCTTAGCCAATGATGCTGGCCTTGGTGATGACGATGGGCGTGACGGGCACATCCTGCGCGCCGGTGGGCGTGACGGCGATCTTATCCACTACGTCCATACCCTCGGTAACTTTTCCGAACACGGCATAGCCCCATTGGCCGCGTGCGCCGGCGTTCAAGAAGGCATTGTCCTTGTGGTTGATGAAGAACTGGGCGGTGGCCGAGTGGGGGTCGTTGGTGCGCGCCATGGCG
>CAZHTI010000062.1:0-4318 GCA_964535755.1 uncultured Salinisphaerales bacterium
GAAGCGGGCGTGATCTTCTGCCCGATCTCCGAAGCCGTGCAGCAGCACCCGGAGCTAGTGCAGAAGTACTTGGGCAGCGTGGTTGGGATTGGCGATAACTACTACGCCGCGCTGAATTCCGCCGTGTTTACCGACGGCAGCTTCGTGCTGGTGCCCAAGGGCGTGCGCTGCCCGATGGAGCTATCGACCTACTTCCGCATCAATGAGAAGAACACCGGCCAGTTCGAGCGCACGCTGATCATCGTCGAGGACGACGCCAAGGTGTCCTACCTCGAGGGCTGCACCGCGCCGCAGCGTGACGAGAACCAACTGCATGCGGCAGTGGTGGAGTTGGTCGCTCTAGAGCGCGCAGAGATCAAATACTCCACCGTGCAGAACTGGTATCCGGGCGACGAGAACGGCGTCGGCGGCATTTATAACTTCGTCACCAAGCGCGGCGAGTGCCGTGGTGCCAACAGCAAAATCAGCTGGACGCAGGTGGAGACTGGGTCCGCCATCACTTGGAAGTACCCAAGCTGCATCCTGCGCGGGGCGAATTCGGTCGGCGAGTTTTACTCCGTCGCCCTCACCCACCACCGCCAGCAGGCCGATACCGGCACCAAGATGATTCACGTCGGGCCGAACACGCGCTCGACCATAGTCAGCAAGGGCATCTCCGCCGGCCACGGCCAACAAACCTATCGCGGCCTCGTGCGGGTGTTGCCGGGTGCCGATGGCGCGCGCAACCACACCCAGTGCGACTCCTTATTGATCGGCGCGCATTCCGGTGCCCACACCTTCCCTTATACGGAAGTGCGCAACCCCTCGGCGCGCCTGGAGCACGAGGCCACCACCAGCAAAATCGGCGAAGACCAGCTGTTCTACCTGCGCTCGCGCGGTGTGAGCGAGGAGGACGCGGTGAGCATGATCGTCAATGGTTTCTGCAAAGAAGTGTTTAAGGAATTGCCAATGGAGTTCGCGGTGGAAGCCGGCAAGCTCCTCGCGGTGTCTTTGGAGGGCGCGGTCGGCTAACACCATGCCCATCATCCGCATCGAACTATTCGAAGGCCGCAGCCTTGAGCAAAAGCGTGAGCTCGTCGCCACGCTGACGCGAGAGACCGCCCGCATCGCTGGCTGCTCTGAGAGCAGCATTTACGTCGTCATTGAAGACGTCAAAAAGGAGAACTGGGCCGCCGGCGGCGCTCTGTGCTCCGACAAATATCCAGACCAATAAGCAACCATGCTCAAAATCGAAAACCTCCACGCCCAAATTGAAGGCAAGCACATCCTCCGTGGCCTCAATTTGACGATGAACGCAGGCGAGGTGCACGCCGTCATGGGGCCTAACGGCGCCGGAAAGTCGACGCTGTCGAAAATTCTCGCCGGTCGCGAAGGCTATGAGGTCACCGAAGGCAATGTGCAGTTCGAAGGTGACGACTTATTGTCGTTGGAGCCCGAGGTACGGGCCCGCGCCGGGCTGTTCCTCGGCTTCCAATACCCCGTGGAGGTGCCGGGAGTGTCCAACCTCACCTTGTTGAAGGCGGCACTTAACGCCAAGCGCAAGCACGAGGGCAAGGACGAGCTACCCGCTAGCGACTTCCTCGCCTGGGTGAAGCACCGTGCCGCGCAAGTTCAAATCGAGCCCAAGATGCTGCAGCGCGGCGTCAACGAAGGGTTTTCCGGCGGCGAGAAAAAGCGCAATGAAATCCTACAGATGCTGGTGCTGGAGCCCAAGCTCATGGTGCTCGACGAGACCGATTCTGGCCTCGACATCGACGCCCTGAAAGTGGTGGCTGATGGCGTCAATGCCCTGCGCGGCCCGACGACCGCCACCCTGCTCATCACCCACTACCAACGCCTGCTCGACTACGTCAAACCCGACTTCGTCCACGTCCTCGCCAAGGGCCAGATCATCAAGAGCGGCGGGCCTGAGTTGGCCTTGGAGTTGGAAGAAAAAGGCTACGGCTGGCTGGAGGCTTAAACCCCGTGCACGCACTGTATGAAGCCGCCATCCCTAAGGCGCAGCGCGATGATCGCAAGGCACTTCTGCGCGAATTCGCGGCTACCGGCTTCCCGGATAAGGGCCTAGAGTCTTGGCACTACACGGATTTCTCCGCACTTGCTGAGCTGGGCTTTAGTAGCAGCCGCAGCCCGGTCGCTGCTGCCGAATTCCCTTTCGATTCCGCCCAAGCACTGCCACTCGCCACGCCCGACCCTCTGAGCTTCAGCACCTCCTTCGCGCTCGATGGCCTCAATGCCGCGCTCGCCCAGCAGGGCGTGAACAAGATGTGGGAGGGCGTGAGCCACCGGCCCTTGTTGATCGCAGAGGCCGAGCCCGGCGACGGCGCGATGGCGCACCGCAGGCATCAGTTCTCCCTACTGGAAGGCGCGCAGGCCACCTTGGTGATTTGGGACGAGCCGGGTGCCGCAGCGACCAGTGCCTCCTTCGCCACCAGCGTTTTGCAACTGACGCTCACCGCCAACAGCCAACTCACGCTGATCCGCCTGCAACAAGCGCCGGCCTCCGCCACCCGCGCCCTGCATGTGCAGGCCAATCTGTCTGCGGGTGCCAGCCTGCGCGTGTTCAGTCTGGACTTATCGGCTGCCAAATCCCGCTTCGAGTTGGAGGTGGACCTCAAGGGTGCTGGCGCTTCTGTCGAGGCGCATGGCCTAGTCGCGGTGACCGATAAGGCGCATGCCGACGCGCAGCTGCGCATCATTCACTCAGCACCGCACTGCCGCAGCTTGGTCGACTACCGCCTGCTCGCCGCCGGGCGCGCCAAGGTCGTCTTCAATGGCGGCGTGTTGGTGCGCGAGGGGGCGATCAAGACCGACTCGCAGACCCATTGCCACAGCCTGTTGCTCTCAGCGAAGGCCGAGATTGACGCTAAGCCAGAGTTGGAAATCAACGCCGACGACGTGCAGTGCGCGCACGGCGCGACCTACGGCCAGCTCAACGATGACGCGGCCTTCTACCTGCAAAGCCGCGGCATCAGTAAGGCCCAAGCGCAAACCCTGCTCACCCGCGCCTTCGCCACCAAGGTGCTGGAATCCCTGCCCTTGGAGGGCGTGCGGGCGGAGGCAGAACGCGTGCTGGCCGAGCTATTGGAGCCGTCGGCATGAGCCGCAGCCCCTACCCGCTGGCGGCCATTCGTGCGGACTTCCCCATCCTCGCTGAGCGCATCCACGGCAAGCGGCTGGCCTACCTAGACAACGCCGCGACGACGCAAAAGCCCGAGGCGGTGATTGAGGCCATCAGCCGCTACTACCGCAGCAGCAACGCCAATGTCCACCGCGCCGTTCATGAGCTCGCCGCCCGCGCGACGACCCAATACGAAGGCGCGCGCGACCGCATCGCCCAGTTCTTCGGCTCTGCCCGCGAGCAGCTGGTGTTTACCCGTGGCACGACCGAGGCCAATAACCTCGTCGCCTACAGCTTCCTTCGGCCACGGCTAGCCGCCGGTGACCAAATCCTGCTGACCGGGATGGAGCACCACTCCAACATCGTGCCCTGGCAGTTGGTGGCGGCGGAGAAGGGCGCTGAGGTGATTGCCGCGCCCGTGTTGGATGACGGCAGCTTGGACTTTGACGCTTGGCAGCGCCTGCTCAATCCGCGCGTCAAGATGGTCGCGGTCACCCATGTCTCGAACAGCTTGGGCACGGTCAACCCCATCGCCCAGATCATCGCTGCAGCTCATGCGCAAGGCATCCCCGTGTTGGTCGATGGCGCGCAAGCGGTCGCCCATTGCCGGGTCGATTTCGACGCTTTGGGCGCGGACTTCTACACATTCTCCGCCCACAAGCTCTACGGTCCGACGGGCTTTGGCGGGCTGTTGGGCAAACTCGAACACCTGCAAGTCATGCCGCCTTGGCATGGCGGTGGCGACATGATCCGCACCGTGGCCTTCAGTGGCTCGACCTTCGCGGAGCCGCCCTATCGCTTCGAGGCCGGCACGCCGGACATGGCCGGTGCGATCGGCCTAGCCGCGGCCATCGACTACCTAGAGGGCTTGGGCCTAGAGGCCGTCGCTGCGCACGAGCACCAATTGCTGGAAGCCGGCACTGCGATGCTGGCGGAGGTTCCGGGCCTGCGCTTGATTGGCACTGCGGCCAACAAGGGCGGCATCTTGTCCTTCGTGATGGACGGCGTGAACGCCCAAGACCTAGGCCAAGTGCTGGACATGCAAGGGATTGCCGTGCGCACCGGCCACCACTGCACTATGCCCTTGATGGCGCGCTTTGGCGTGTCAGCCACCACCCGCGCATCGCTCGCCTGCTACAACGGCCTCGACGACCTTGAGCAACTGGTCGCGGGGCTCAAGAAGGCACGCGACATCCT
>CAZHTI010000062.1:4418-13164 GCA_964535755.1 uncultured Salinisphaerales bacterium
GCCTCGACGACCTTGAGCAACTGGTCGCGGGGCTCAAGAAGGCACGCGACATCCTGCTCTAGGGCTCTCGATTAACTGGGGCAAATTGCGGCCCAATAGTTGATTTAACCCACCCCCAGTTTGCTTGCTGTGCCCGCGCCCTGCGGTCTTCAATAGACCTCGGGCGCACCGGAAGCACACGTTATGCACGGGCAACATCGGGACATTGGGAAGGAACGGGGTTTCACACTCGTTGAGATGGTGATGACCATGGCCATGCTGGCCATCTTGGTCGGCATTGCCGTACCCAGCTTCCGCAGCATGATGCTCAATAATCGCGCTGCCAGTACCGCCAATGCGCTGGTGCAAGTCATCACCAATGCGCGCAGCGAGGCGGTTAAGCGGCAGGCGATGGTCGCTCTCTGTAAGTCTGCTGACGGCAAGCAGTGCACCGACAGCGGCGGCTGGGATCAAGGCGTTCTTACCGTCCGTTTTAGCGATACCAACGGCGATGGCCGCTACGCCATTGGCGAGGAAGTTTTGGAAATCCTTCGAGCCGATGTCCCCTTCACCAAGGGCAGTGACATCAACGGTGTGGGCGGCCTGCAAAATCAACTCAGCTACAACCCTGCTGGGCGCACGTCAGTCGCGGCGACGGGGCACTTCAACATCGTGCCCAAGGGCGGCGACGAGAAGCTTGGCCGCAAGGTCTATGTGTTTTTTGCCCGCGCACAGGTTCGGGGCAACTCATGAGCCGCATGCACGGCAGGCAAGCAGGTGCGACGTTGGTGGAGGTTTTGGTGTCGGTCGTGGTGCTTGGGCTGGGTTTGATTGGTGTCGCTGGGCTACAAACCGCAGCACTCAGCGCCAATCAACTCGCCGCTCAGTACACCAACGCCTCGACCGTGGCGCAAAACTTGGCCGAGCGGATGCGCGGCAACCGGCAAGGGGTCATTAGCAACCACTACAACTTGGCCCCAGGTACGCCGTCGGCACCCCCCAAAAACTGCGCGCTAGCAGGCGAAACCTGCACCGCTGAGGAGCTTGCCCGCTGGGATTTAGCCGTCTGGTACGCGAGCCTCTCCAGCAGCAGCGAGATCAAGCACGTTAGCGCGGGGCCTAGCCACGATCTACCCAGTGCCAAGGTTAGCGTCGCTTGCGCCGCACCCTGCACTGAGGACAGCGCGCGGCTGATTACCGTCTATTGGGACGCCGAGCGCTCCGGCGCTAGCGGTACGGCCTGCAGCGACGACGCCGACAAGGATTTGCGTTGCCTCACCCTGCCCTTCATTCCATGAGCACCACTGCCCGCAGCCGTGGGTTTTCCTTGGTGGAGTTGCTCATCGCCATCACGCTCGGGCTACTGCTGACGATTGGGCTGATCAACATCTTCATCAACAGCAAGCAGTCCTACCGGCTGCAAGAAGCCACCAGCCGTATGCAGGAGAACGGTCGCTTCGCGGTGGATGCGCTCTCCCGTGCGATTCACTTGGCGGATTTTTGGGGCTCGGTTTCACCGTCGGACGTCGCCCTTGTCGGTGGCACCACGTACGGCGGTGTCGGCGGTTGCAGCAACGCATGGCTCATCAACCCGCAAGAGGGCCTGCGCGGCTATGAGGGCGGCGCATCAGCGCCAGTGGGCCTGCCGCAAGGCTGCATCAGCAATTACGTCGCCGGGTCTGATGCCATCGCCCTGCGCTACGCCGACCCCGACGCGATAGTCCCAACTGCGGACATCGCCAGTAGCCTGAGCAATGGCAGCTATTTTTTGCGGGTGCTTACGGGCCGGAGTGCTGTGCTGTTCAACGGTGATTCAGACGCGCGCGGCAGCGCGTTGGGCGCTCTGCCCGATGTTGCCGGTGTGCCCGGGGCCGTCCTGAACTACCGCTTCCGGCCAGAGTTGTACTACCTCGGCAACTTCTCAGCGGCCGGCATCACTGCAACGCCTAGCCTTTACTTCCGCCGCGCGCTCAAGGGCGAGGTGGAGTCCACCGCGATTGTCGATGGCGTGGAGACCATGCACTTTGAATATGGGCTCGACGTCAATGGCGACCTAAGCACGGACCGCTATGTCACCGCCGCAGACATCGCCTCGGCCGATTGGGCGCGGGTACTCGCGGTGCGCGTCAGCCTCATCGTGCGCGGCGACCAACTCGACCGCTACCGCGACGACCGCAGCTACTCGTTAGCGGGAGGTGCGACTTATGAAGTGCCAGCCGCCGCCCGCAACTTCCTGCGCACGCAAATCGTGAAGGAAGTGCTCGTGCGCAACCGCGCGCGCTCTAGGGGCTAGAACCATGACCCATCGCGCTTCTGGCTTCGCCCTAATCACCGCCTTGATTTTCCTCGTGGTGCTGACTTTGGTGGCGGTCATCGCCACCCGCAGCGCCGGGCTAGAACTACGCATGAGTGCGAACAGCGCGCAATTTACCGAAGCCTTTGAAGCCTCCGAAGCGCCACGGCAAATCACTGCGCGCATCATCCAAGCCTTGGGCAACAACCTTGGCAGCGGCTGGCCTAAGTCCATCGGCGGCAATACCGACGATGCGCTGTTCGCCTACCCCATCCCTCCCGCCTTCCAGATCTACGACGCCAAGGGTGGCACCAGCGGCGAGCCACTCAATTGGTTTGAGATATCCGAAGCTGATTTCGATCCCAATCAATTCCGCCCCAAAGCACGATACGACGAAACCATCACCGTCCAAGGCGGCCCCTCGGTGCGCGTGGTAGCCGACATCGACGTGCAATTGATGCGCAAATCGTTGCGGCCCGGCTGTGAGTTGTCGCGCGGTGAATACGACAACTCGAATTGCTTGGAATATTTCTTTTTAGTCACCAGCCGGGGCAAAGACCGCACCGAGTCCGCCGCCGCCGAGACCTCCGCCGTATTCCGCTATGTGCCCAGAATATGAGTGACTGCACCGGCTCAGCACACAGCGCAAGCAAGCCGCAGGCTGGCCGTCGACGCGCCGCATGGGGCCTGCTCGCGGCACTCGTCGGCAGCCTGTTCCTTGGCCCTGCGCAAACGCAGACTGCCCCCATCCGGCTCCAGCCGCCTCTGAGTCTGACCACGGCTGCGGACTATCAAGCCCAGCCGCTCACGGCTGCTAGCCAACCGCCACCTCAGGTGATGATCACGCTCTCGCGCGACCACCAGCTCCACTACAAGGCCTACAACGACTACTCCGACCTCGACGGCGACGGGGCCATCGAGACCAGCTACAAGCACGGCTTTGACTACTACGGCTACTTCGATAGCGATAAGTGCTACCGCTACGACGCCACCACATCGCGCTTTGAGCCCACGGCAATTAGCAGCGACAAATACTGTAGCGGCGATTGGAGTGGCAACTTCCTCAACTGGGTCAGCATGAGCCGCATGGACACCCTGCGTAAGCTGCTCTACGGCGGCAGTCGGGTAATCGATAGCGCAGAGGAAACCGTGCTGCGTCGCTCCAACCTGCCGAGTGATGCGCACGCGTGGGCCAAACACTATCGCGGTGCGGACATCGCTCGCCTCACGCCGTTTGGCGACGTCAGCAGCACGCAGCCGCGCGCCAAGTCGGAAAGCAAGGTCGAGGTGGCGATCGCCAGCGCCGAGTTCATCGTCGCCAACGGCGGCTTGGGCGAGGTGGCGGTGGGCGATCAAATCCTCGCAGCGGCCGACGCGAGCAGTGGTGCGCGCGTGTTTGGCTGGGTAGAGAGCGTGTTTACCGATGAGGCCACGCTGCTGCGCATCCGTGTGTACGCGACTGAAGGCGAGCAAGGAAGCAGCCACGATGCTTGGACGCTCACCAACCTCAGCCAAGGCGGGATTAGCTTCTGCAACGTCACTTGGAGCGGTAACGCCGGCACTGACCGCTACTCGCACAGCACCACGCAGCCGCCCTTGATGCGGGTGGCGCGCGGCAACTTCGAGCTTTGGGCCGCTAACGAGCAGTTCCAGTGTTACTGGCGTGAGGAAAAACCCGGCGAGTACGCGGCGTCCGCCAGTAACGGCAACGTTGCGGCGCACTATGGAGTATTCGCCAATGGCTTTTCCCCCAACAAAGGTAATAACGGCGGCCAGCGGCATGCATTGGGCGAAGGCAGTGCGGCGGGCTTATCCGGCAGCGCAGCGGGCGAGTACATCGTCCAAGTCAGCGCCTGCGTGGCTGGCTTAGAGGGGCGTGAACGTTGCAAGCAATACGCGGAAGGCAGCACGGCCAAGCCCATCGGGCTCTTACAGATTTATGGTGAGGACAACCGTGTTGCCTTCGGCTTAGTCACACCGAGCTATCAAAAAAACATCTCAGGCGGCGTGTTACGCAAGAACATCGCCCCATTCGCGACCGAAGTCAGCCGTGATGGCCGTTTGAGCACGGCAGCGGGCGGAATTGTTTCGACCATCGAGGCATTAAAGGTTTATGGCTACGACTACCTACAGCCCGGCTATCTCGGGGCGGAAGCGGACCAAGACGGCTGCACCTTTCGCATCTCCGGCTTGGTGCAGAGCGGCGGCCTAGGCGGCGCGGGCCAAACCCAGAACGAAGGTAATTGCTCCAGCTGGGGCAACCCGTTCTCTGAGGCCTACTTGGAGTCGCTGCGTTTCGTGGCGGGCCAACAGCCTGAGCCGGAGTTTAACTACGGCACCGGCAGCAAGGACGCGCAATTGGGCTTGAGCGTGGTCGCACCCGTGGATAGCCTCGATGCATCCAACTACTGCGCCAATCTCAATGTGCTGGCCTTCAACGCCAGTGTGTCGTCCTACGACAACGATCAGATGCAAGGCTTGGCGGATCTGGGCAGCACCGACACCGCAGCTCAGTGGACTAGCCGCGTAGGGGCCGCCGAAGCCATCAATGGCGGCCGCTGGTTCGTCGGCACCAGCCCCGGCGCGCCGGAGCCCAGCCAAAAGCTCTGTGTCGCCAAAACCATTGCCGACTTGGGCTCGATTACCGGGATTTGCCCAGAAGCGCCGTCGCTGGACGGCAGCTATTTGATTGCAGGTGCTGCCTACTACGCCCACGTCAATCGCATCCGCACCGATACCGGCCCGGATGGGTTAAACGTCCCCGTCAACGATACGACCTCCCTCAAAGCCACCACCTATGCGGTATCGCTCGCGACCAACACGCCCAAGGTGGTAATCCCCGTGCCCAAGGGCGATGGGCGGCGCATCACCCTCATCCCCGCACTGCGCACCGATCTCGACGGTACCGGCACATTGTTTGGGCCGGGAGCGATTGTCGACTTCCGCATCCTCAGCCAAGACATCGCCAACGGTACCGGTAGCTTTTACGTCAATTGGGAAAACAGCACCCAAGGCGCTGACTACGATCAAGACATCTGGGGCGTCATCAGCTACGCGGTCGACGCCAGCAACAACACCGTGTCGGTGACTACCGATGCAATCTCGATGTCGGCAGGCACCAGCATCGGCTTTGGCTACATCATCAACGGCACCACGCAGGACGGCGCGCACTTCCATTCCGGCGAAAGCCGTGGGGCGACAGCCCTTACCTTCGATGACCCAGCAGTGATTCGGGTCACGCCCACCAAAACCGCCGACGGCCGCGAGATGATCAATGCGAGCGGCGGCTGCGGCCCCTGCTTCTTGGCCGACCCTCCTACCACGGCCGTCTACACCTTAGGCAACGACCGCGCCGGCCTGCTGCAGGACCCACTGTTCTATGCAGCGAAGTACGGTGGCTTCAACGACCAAAACGACAATGGCCTGCCCGATTTGCGCAACGAATGGGATGCCAAGCGCGCCGATGGCAGCGAGGGCTCCGACGGCCTGCCGGACACCTACTTCCTAGTCTCCAACCCCAGCGCGCTGGAAGATGCGCTGGGCTCCGCGCTGGGTGCAATCGTCGCCCGCGCAGCCTCAGGCTCGGCAGCCTCGGTAGTCTCCAATGCCAGCGAAGGCCAAGGGGCCCTGTACCAAGCGCTCTACGAAACCAATCGCACCGATAATGCTGGGCGCAAGGTTCAATGGATCGGCAATCTACAGGCGCTTTGGGTCGATAAAAACGGCCAGATTCGTGAGGACGGCAACGCCAATGGCACTTTGGATGAATCGAACTTTGCGGCCGACCCAGTCATCGAGGTTTTCTTTGATGAACAGGTCGGCGCCACGCGGCTAAAGCGCTACGCCGGCGATACCGACAGCGCCTTCACCGAGTTGGAGCTGAGCCGCATCCGGCCAATCTGGAGTGCCAGCGCCCAGCTTGCCGCCCTGACGGACGTCGCTACCCAGCGTAGCTACAGCAAAGAGGCGACCACTGGCCGGTATCTGTTCACCGCGATTGACTCCGACTTCGACGGCAACTTGGATGCGACCGACGCTAAGCCCTTTCTGCCAGAGACCTTCCCCGACGGCCGCTTTGGGCTACTAAACGTCCGCAATGCCAGCGACGCCCGTGCGGTCGTTGACTACCTGCGTGGGGTTGATCAAACCGGCCTGCGCAACCGCAGCTTAGATGCCAAGGGCGACGGTCAAATCCAGACGCAGCGATTGGGCGACATCGTCCAGAGCACGCCGACCCCCGTGAGCGCACCAGCGGAGAGCTACCACCTGCTCTACAACGACGCCAGCTACCTCGCCTTTGTGCAGCGCTACCGCAACCGTCGCACCGTGGTCTATGCCGGCAGCAATGACGGCGTGCTGCATGCCTTTAATGGCGGCTTTTTTGACGCCAACTCCAAGTCCTTCCGCACCAGCGGCGGGGGCGGTGAAACCGCTCACCCTCTGGGCGCTGAGCTGTGGGGTTACGTCCCCTACAACCTCCTGCCCCACCTACGTTGGCTGACAGAATCCAACTACGGCCACATCCATTACGTCGATGGCAAGCCAAGGGTCTTTGATGCCCGCATCTTTGCCGATGACGGTGCGACGGGTGTGCACCCCGGTGGTTGGGGTACGGTGATGGTGGTCGGCATGCGCCTAGGCGGCGGCCCCTTGGTCCTGCCCACCACGACCGATGGGGCGGTCAGCGCGGGGTTCTCAGGCTTCTCCGCCACGCCGCCTGAGCAACTCACCATGCGCTCGGCCTACATCCTGCTGGACATTACCGACCCCGAGCGCCCACCGACCCTGTTGGGCGAAATCGCCCACCCCGACTTGGGCTATACCAGCAGCCTGCCGACGGTCGCCGTCTTCGGTGATGCCAGTCGCAGCGGTAGTGCAGCCAGCGCGAAAGAGGGCTGGCACTTGGTTTTTGGCAATGGCCCTACCGATGCCGACGTCCAGCAGGGCGTACGCCGCAGCGGCAACGCCGGCGTGTTTGTATACAACTTGGCTAGGCGCGAATTTGTCGACGGCTGGTCGCCTAAGGCGCTGGATGCATCAACCAGTTTCGGCGGTGATGTCACAGCGGTCGATTGGGACCGCGACTACCGCACTGACGCCATTTACCTCGGCAGCATCGGCGGCAGTGCCGATCAACCCGAAGGCGCGCTGCACCGCATCCTCACTGAATCACAGACGGATGCCAGCCGCTGGCAGACCCCCAGTTTGCTTCTGGAGGGCGCGCCCGGCCCCATCACCGCAGCACCCTCGACCAGCCTAGACGAGCAAGGTCGACGCTGGCTCTATGCCGGCACTGGCCGCTTCTTCGCACAGGCGGATAAAGCCAGCACCAAGGGCCAAATCTTCTTCGGCGTCATTGACGATGGCAGCACCCTTAAGCACGGCGACCTCACCGACACCTCAGACGCCATCGTGCGTCGAGACGGCAGCATTACCGGCATCACCGATGCGGATACCGAGGCCCGGCTCATCGAGTTGGCGCAAAAATCCAAGGGCTGGGTGTTCCGCCTCAATCAGCCAGCCAATGGCGCGGCGGAGCGTATGGTGAGCCGGACAATCGTGCTGGGCGATATCGTCTTCGCAACCGCCTATCGGCCATCCAGTAACCAGTGCCGGGGCGATGAACGCTCGCGATTGCTGGCGTTCTTCTACAAAACCGGTGCGCCGCTGAGTGCGGAGCCAACTTTTGGCACGCTCAGCATTACGACCGATGGCCAAACGGTGGACACCATCATCCATGAGGTTGATCTTGGCGTGGGCCAAGCCGCCGGTCTTGCCCTGCATCTAGACGCCGTTGGCAACCTCAATACCAGCCGACTCACCGCAATTTCCCAAACCTCGACTGCTGCCATCGAACAGCGACAGGTAACGGTGAGAAGCCAGCGCAGCCGCGAACTCGACTGGCGCGACTCCCGCCGCGCACGATAGCCCTATGCCCAGCCCGCCCCAGCGAGTGCCGCTCGGATTCACCCTCATCGAAGTCGTCGTTGTCACCGTGCTCATCGGCGTCTTGGTCGCCGTCGCCATCCCCAACTACAGCGACTACCTGCGCAAGGGGCGCAGAGCCGCAGGCACCACCTGCCTCATCGATGCCCGTGACCGCATGGAGCGATACTTCCAGAGCCGCAATCGCTACCCCACGCTCGCCAGCCTCTACAACGGCACGGCCACGCCGCTGTGCCCAGAAAGCAGCTACCAACTCGCACTTGCGGCACCCAGTGCCGAGTGCGCACTCCCCAATTGCTACTTGCTGACGGCCACACCTGATGCCAAAGGGCCGCAGGCCAAGGACGGTGTGCTGCAACTCACCGTACGCAACGCCCTAGACCCCAACCGGCGCCTGACCAAGACCCGTCTAGTGGGCAGCGTCAGCAAGACGTGGGATGAGCCTTGAGAGCGTGGGAGGTGGGAGGTGGGATGTGGTGACTACGGATGCTTACGCAAAGGGTTTCAGCAACCCCGTAGGGGCGAGGC
>CAZHTI010000062.1:13264-15041 GCA_964535755.1 uncultured Salinisphaerales bacterium
GTGGTGACTACGGATGCTTACGCAAAGGGTTTCAGCAACCCCGTAGGGGCGAGGCATGCCTCGCCCCTACCAGAATCACCCGAACGGGCCGAATTCCGATTTACCTCAAAAACTGCCATGCATCTCGTCTCGCCCTCATTGGGCCTGGGACGTAGTACGTGGGCCGTTGGGCGTGGTGACTACGGATGCTTACGCAAAGGGATTCAGCAACCCCGTAGGGGCGAGGCATGCCTCGCCCAAACCAGAATCACCCGAACTGGCCGAATCCCCCTTCATCTCAAAACCGCAGTCCACTCCGCACCCTCTCACGTCCTAAGCACAAAACAATGCCCCCTTTTGCACGCCCTCATAGGCGCGCACCCGCACCCGTTGCCCGGGCCGTTGGGCCGCGACCTGCTCCGCCAAATGGCGGGCAATTTCCTCCACCGTGGTGTCCGTTTCTTGGCCGATGACATAGCAGCGGCTTTTGGGCAGCTCCAACTCAAAGGCCCCTTCCGGCGCTTGATAGGCGAAGCGCAGCCGCTCACCGTCATCGGCTCGGATATGACTGCCGGTCGCTAGATAAATATCGGCAAAGCGCGCGGCCCATTCGCCCTCAAGGGCCGCATCACGAACGCCATCGACCTCGATGACCAAACGGGAGCGATGGCCGTGGGCAATGCGCTGGCAGTTGCCACGGTGCTTAGCGAGGCCGTGGGTGTAGTGGTAATAAGCGCCGCTGATCGCCTCCTGCCGCAAGGCCACGCCGATGCGCTCGACGTTGCTCGGCACCTGCGTGCGCAGCAGCTCCTCAACATGCGCAACCAGCGCCGAAGTGGAGACCTGCTCCGCAGCCAGTAGCGTCACCGCCTTAGCGGGCGCGATGTGCTCGATTGCCCCATGCGCAGTCGCAAACAGGGTGTAGACGCGGCCATCCGGCAAGACATGGGTGGTCTGCCCCGGATAGTCCGCCGGAATAATCAAAGTGTGGTCTGGGCCGTCGTCAATCGCGCGTTTGATCTGCTTTTTGACAGCCCCAAAGTCGAGCACCATGCTCTGCTCGTCGAGGCTACCCTCCAACTCAAGATCCACCACCCAGCTCTCACCCACGATACCGCGCTTGGGGCAGAGATAACTGGCGTCTATGACGGTGAGTTGTTCAACAAACAAAATGGCCATCGCAAGTGCCTAGCAAAACTGGACAGCAGTTTAACCGCTGCGCCAAACAGGCCCGCGCGCAACATCCACTCAGCACATGACTTTGGAACCCCGATGAACCCTGCCCGCACCCTACTCACCGCCATCCTGCTTGCCAGCGCATTGCAACCCTCAGCAAGTGCGGAGGTCGTCAAGCAAACCGAGCAAGGCTTTGAGCTGCGCCACCAGCTCATGCTCGCAGGCAGCCCCGAGCAGGCCTATGCGGCCCTCACCCAAGTTCAAAGCTGGTGGGATAGCCGCCACACTTGGTCAGGCAGCGCCAGCAATATGCGGATTGAAGCCGCAGCCGGCGGCTGCTTTTGTGAGCAACTGCCGGATGGCGGCAGTGTTGAGCACCTGCGCGTCGTGTTTGCCAAGCCGGGCAAGCTGCTGCGTCTGACTGGTGCGCTCGGGCCTTTGCAGCAAGAGGCTCTGGCCGGCGTCATGACCCTCAGCCTGAAGCCGACGGATGGCAAAACCGAGCTCACCGCAAGCTATTCCGTCGGCGGCTACTCAGCAGCGGGATTCGCGACATGGGCCCCCGCCGTGGACGGCGTACTCAAGCAACAATTTGAGCGCCTGCAAGCCTTGGTCGCGCGCA
>CAZHTI010000062.1:15141-16523 GCA_964535755.1 uncultured Salinisphaerales bacterium
CATGGAAATCACCCTCGCCCAACGCGTCGGCCGCATCAAGCCGTCACCTACCCTAGCCGTCACCGCCAAAGCTGCGGAACTCAAAGCGCAGGGTAAGGACGTTCTCTCGCTCGGTGCCGGTGAGCCGGACTTCGACACGCCCGCGCACATCAAGGCCGCCGCCCAAAAGGCGATGGACTCGGGCTTTACCAAATACACCGCAGTCGGCGGCACGCCTTCCTTAAAGAAGGCCATCGTCGAGAAAATGAAGCGCGACAACGCGCTCGACTACAAGCCCAACCAGATTTTGGTTTCCTGCGGCGGCAAGCAGAGCTGCTACAACCTCTGCATGGCCTACCTCAATGCCACCGACGAGGTCATCATCCCCGCGCCGTATTGGGTGAGCTACCCCGACATGGTGCTGCTGGCCGACGCCACGCCCGTCATCCTGCCGACGACCGCAGCCACGCGCTTCAAGATCACCCCCGAGCAACTTGAGAAAGCCATCACCCCGCGCACGCGGATGATCTTCCTCAACTCGCCGTCCAACCCCAGCGGCATGGCCTACTCCAAGGCGGAACTCACCGCGCTGGGTGAAGTCCTGCGTCGCCACCCGAACATCCTCATCGCCACCGATGACATGTACGAAAAGATTCTTTGGACCGACGAGCCCTACAGCAACATCATCAACGCCTGCCCGGACCTCTACGACCGCAGCATCGTCATCCACGCCGTCAGCAAGACCTACTCGATGACTGGCTGGCGCATCGGCTGGGCCTGCGGCCCGGCCAAGCTCATCACCGCGATGGCGGACGTGCAGAGCCAGTCCACCAGCAACCCCAACAGCATCGCCCAGGTCGCGGCGGAAGCTGCTTTGCTCGGCGACCAGCAATGCGTGGAAGACATGCGCCTTGCCTTCAAAGGCCGGCATGACCGCCTGGTCGCGGACCTCAACAGCATCCCCGGCGTTAGCTGCCTCGCTGGCGATGGCACCTTCTACGTCTTCCCCAACGTCGAAGGCCTGATGGCGAAGCTCGGCTGCAAGACCGACTTGGAACTCAGCGACCTGCTACTCAACAAGGTCTACGTCGCCGTAGTCCCCGGCTCTGCCTTCGGTGCCGAGGGTCACTTGCGTCTGTCCTTCGCCACCTCGGATGCCGTCTTGAAGGGCTGCATCGAGCGCATCAAATCCCTGCTGTAAAAGCCACAAAAACGGTTGCAGCGCCGGTAGCACTTCACTACAATCTGCGACCCGACGATGCAGCCCACGCCGCATCGCACACGTTATCTTCCGTGATAGCTCAGTCGGTAGAGCAAGTGACTGTTAATCACTGGGTCCCAGGTTCGAGTCCTGGTCACGGAGCCAACAAAATAAAGGCCTGCAGCGATGCAGGCCTTTTTTG
>CAZHTI010000063.1:0-3437 GCA_964535755.1 uncultured Salinisphaerales bacterium
AAGTAATTGCCGTAGCCCTGAACTTGATGCAGGCGCATTCCGGCCTTGATCTGCTCGTCGTACTTCGCTTGGTACTGGTCGGCGGTCATGCCGAAGAAGTGGCTCCAGCGGCCAGAACGGCGCTCCCAGATCGCGCCATAGCGATAGCTGCTGCCGACCTTGTAGGCGCAGAACGTGGTGGGGCGCAGACCGGCTTTCCAGAAATCATCAAAGCGCTTTTGGTAGGCGTCGGCGGTCATGTTGAAGTAGCAGGCATTGCCGTCGGCGGACTTCTTCACCCAGATCGCCGAGATCAGCAGGGTGGAGCCGGAGTGGTAGAGGAAGAGGTCAGTGTGCAGCCAGCCGGCCTTGTTCAGTTCTGCCCAGCGCTTTTCAAACGCGGCCTGGGTCATGCCGTGGTTGGCCTCGTAGCCCGCCTCGGCCTTGCACCACAGGGCCGAGTAGCGCGGGCCGCTGCCGTTGGCCGTCACCACCACGCGCTCGGGCCGCAAGCCTTGGGGCTTGTATTCGTTGAAGCGCTGTTGGTAGCCGTCGGAGGTCATCATCGACCAAACTGGGTCGGCCGGGCGCTGGCCAAATGAGCCAGACACCAAGGTTTTGCTGCCCACCCGATTGAAGCTGAGGGTTTTCGGCGATAGGCCCGCCCAATACCAGTAGTCGAAGCAGTACTGCCAGCGGCTGTAGTCGAGATTGTGGAAGTCGGGGTTGCAGGGTGGCTCGATCAACACCTTGCGGTACTTGTGCTTGAGCGTGCTCTGGATGGTGTCGGCCTGCTTGCCGCTGAGGCGTTGCGCTGCGCCCCAGAAGAAGTAGCTCATCACGTTGTCACGCGGCGGGGTAAAGGTGAGGTCGTACTGCTTGCCGCCCACCTTGCCGCTGACGGTGATCGAGGCCGGGCCATCGGCCTTGTGGCTCAGGCCGCGCCGGCTGTAGATATCGCGGCAGCAATCGGCGGCGGTGTCTGACAGCAAATCACCATTGAAGGCACTCAGCGTTCCGCCATTGGCGGCGGCATAGGCCAGCAGGTTCTTTTCAGCATCGGCGAGCGTGGTGGCACCTTGGTAAATCTCGCCCGTGCCCCAGCCCGGGTGGGTATGGAACAGGCCCAGGTAATGGCCGACTTCATGGGCCAGGAAATTGCCTCGGTCGGCGGTATCCCAGCTACCGACATGGGGCATGGCCACGTAGTTGACGTTGTCGGTGGGCAGCTTCACCGACGCGGGCACGGTTTGCCCAGTGTTGGGCGGGTAGGCATGGCCCCAGCCCACCGGCGTATCGCCCGCGCCATGGCGGAAGAAGATCACGATCTTGCCGGGAATGCGCTCGGCCACGGCGTTGCCATCCACCCACCATTCGCCTGAGCCGTTCTGCAGGTTGTTGAGCTTGGTGCTGTTGCGCGGGTGCCAGTCTTTGGCGGGGTCAAACTTCAGGGTGATCTTGGCACCGGCCAGCACGGTATTGGCGCGGGCAATGCCCTTGGCGAGATTGGCGGCGTCGAACGTGTATTTGCGGCCGCCATCGTCATCGGCCAGCGGAATTGCGTGGACCCGCAAGGTGCGGGGCGTGAGCACGCCGCGTGCGCTGGCGGTAGCGGTTTTGCCAGCGCCGGTTTTGGCCGCCGCTTTGGGCTTGGCCTTGCTGGTGGGCTTCTTAGCCTTCACGGCTGGCTTGGCCTTGGTGGCGGGCTTTTTGGCGGCTGCCGCCTTCGGCGCAGCTTTGGCTTTAACCGCAGTGCTGGCGGCGGACTTGGGCTTGCTGGAGCTCGCTGGTTGGGCGGCGGATTTTGGTTTGGCTTTGGCGGCGGCTTTGGGTTTGACCTTGGCGGCAACCTTAGCCTTTTTCTTCTCTACGACTGGCGTGGCTGTGATTTGGCTTTTGCTTTTCATCGCTCGCTCCCCAGATAAGGCGTTTCCGCCGCTTGGGCGGATATTGGCACCGTTCGTCTTTGTTTTGCGTGTTTTTTAAGCATTTACGCAGCGGGCACCTAGCAAAATTCGCCGCCTGAGTTCGCATGCTCGCTCTTGTTCTGATCAACATGGCGCTGGTAGGACTAAACGCAGGCGGGTTGGCGCTTGGCTGCTAGGGCTTGCTTGGCAACTCACTACTGTCAGGGCTCAGGCTGCGGTGCGACACTGCGCGCCCCTTTCCTCAGGCTTTTTCGTGCAAGACGTCCTCATCCTCGGCGCGGGTGCTGCTGGCCTGTTTTGCGCGGGCATTGCTGGCCAGCGCGGGCTCTCGGTAACCGTGCTGGAAGCGAGCAACAAGCCGGGCAAAAAGGTCTTGATGAGCGGCGGCGGGCGCTGCAACTTCACCAATCTGGGCACGACGCCCGCGCAGTTTCTCTCGGCTAATCCGCACTTTTGCAAAAGTGCTCTGGCGCGCTACACGCCCGCGCAGTTCGTGGAGTTAGTGGAGCGCCACGGCATCGCCTACCACGAGAAAGAACTGGGCCAGTTGTTTTGCGACCACAGCAGCAAGGACATCCTCAAACTGCTGCTGACCGAGTGCGAGTACGGCGGTGTCACGCTGCACTGCGATGCGCCGGCGACTGCGGTCGATGCCTCTGATGCGGGCTATACGGTGACCACACCCGCTGGGGTGTTCCGTGGCAAAAAGTTGGTGGTGGCGACGGGCGGCCTGAGCATCCCCAGCCTAGGCGGCACCGACTTTGGCTATCGGCTGGCGCGGCAGACCGGCCACCGCGTGCTGGCGACGCGCGCGGGGCTAGTGCCGCTCACCCTTAGCGGCCAGCCGCAGCTGGATTGGTGCGACTTAGCCGGGCTGGCCTTGCCGGTGGCGGCGAGCGCGAACGACGCGCAGTTCGCGCACCAAATGCTGATCACCCATCGTGGTCTGTCCGGCCCGGCGATGCTGCAAATCAGCAATTACTGGCAGCCGGGGCAGCCGCTGCATTTGCAGCTAAAGGCCGATGCCTATGACTGGTTGCTCGCACTTAAGGCCGCGCGCCCACAGGCGGAGCTGAAGACCGTGCTGGCCGAAGAACTCAACTGGCCGCGCCGCTTTGCTGAGCGCTTTTGCGAGCACTACTGCCCTAGCCGCCCGCTGCGTCAATGCGACCACCCGACGCTACGCAGCGTGGCAGCGGCGCTGGAGCACTGGCCGGTCACGCCGAACGGCACCGAGGGCTATCGCACCGCAGAGGTGACCTTGGGCGGGGTGGACACCACGCAAGTCTCGTCGCGCAGCATGGAGAGCCTGCTCGTGCCCGGCCTGTATTTTTTGGGCGAAGTGTTGGACGTCACCGGCTGGCTCGGCGGCTATAACTTCCAGTGGGCTTGGGCGTCGGCGCAGGCTTGTGGGCAAGCGCTGTAGGCGCTTGACCACCCCGCCCCTACGGGGCACCCCTCCGATGGAGGGGAATCCCGCGCATTCCCCTCCTCCGGAGGGGTGGCAGGCGTAGCCTGACGGGGTGGTGC
>CAZHTI010000063.1:3537-16419 GCA_964535755.1 uncultured Salinisphaerales bacterium
AGCCTGACGGGGTGGTGCGGCAGGCGGCGATCTCCGGCGCCGCAACACTCCGCACAATCTGAGGCGGCGCACCACCCAAGTGCAGGCAAAATAGCCCTTCATTCGCCGCCGCCACCCATACCCACCATGTCTGATTTGCTCGCCCAACCGCTCACCCTGCCCTGCGGCGCTGTGCTGCCCAATCGCATCGCCAAATCGGCCATGACCGAAGGTGTCGCCAGCCCCGATATGCACGCCACCGAGCGGCACGAGCGCCTATATCGGACTTGGAGCGAAGGTGGCTCTGGCTTGTTGATTAGCGGCAACGTGATGATTGACGCCCGCGTGCAGGAGCGCCCCGGCAACATCGTGGTCGAGCCTGCGACTGCCTATCGCGATGGTCACCCCGGCTTTGAGGCACTCAAGCGCATGGCCAAGGCCGGCACCGTCGCGGGCAATCATTTGTGGATGCAGATTAGCCACGCGGGCCGCCAGAGCCCTTGGTATGTGGCGAAGCAACCGCTAGCGCCATCTGAGGTGCAGCTCGACCTGATGGGCAACTACAAAAAGCCGCGCGCGCTGACCGATGCAGAGATCAAAGACTTCATCCAGCGCTTTGCCGATGTGGCAGGTGTGGCCAAAGCGGCGGGATTTACCGGCGTGCAAATCCACGCGGCGCACGGCTATTTGCTCTCGGCGTTCCTGTCCCCCATCACCAATCAACGCACGGATGCTTGGGGCGGCAGTTTGGCCAACCGTGCGCGCTTCTTATTGGAGGCCATCCGTGCGACCCGCGCGGCGGTCGGCCCCAACTTCCCGGTGTCGGTCAAGCTCAACTCCGATGACTTCCGCAAAGGTGGCTTTGACTTCAATGACTGCTTGCAGCTGGTGGAGTGGCTCAACCTTGAGGGCATCGACCTGTTGGAAATCTCCGGCGGCAATTACGAGCAGCCCCGCCTGTTGGGTGTAGAAGGCCGCGCCGAGAACGCCCAGACCATCAAGCGCGCCTCCACGCTCGCCCGCGAGGCCTACTTCATCGACTACGCCCAGGCCATCCGCCGCGTGGCCAAGATGCCGCTGCTGATGCCCGGCGGCTTCCGCAGCAAGCAGGCGATGGAGGAGGCACTCAGCAGCGGCGCGGTCGATGTCATCGGCCTTGCCCGCCCGCTGTGCACCGAGCCCGACCTGCCCGCCCGCCTGCTCGATGGCCGTAGCACGCAAGCGCCGACGGACGAGCAACACCTGCGCCTAGGCGGTGGGTTTCTATCGAGCCAGTCGAGCAGCTTCGCAGTGAAGATGATGAATATGCTCGGGCAGATGGGCTGGTTCTACGCGCACATCGAAGACTTAGCCGACGGCAAGCCGCTGAACCGGAAGCGCTCAGTCTTGGCAGCGTTTTTGCGTTATCTCAGGCATGAATACAGCCGTGCTTGGGCGCTGCGTCGCTAATCCACTGCCGAGCGAGCTGGGCGCTGAGCACATAGGCCAAGAACGCCAATGACGCCTATCGCCACTGCCCAAACGCTCACCCGCTGGCTGAGCTACGCCGCCATTGCGGGCCTGCTCGCGGCACCGTTTGCGTGGATGCTGGCATTGAGCCTGCGCGCGCCCGGCAAGCCGCTGCCGGAGGCACTGTTTCGCTTTGATGCGGCACCGACGCTCGCCGCCTTTGCCCGCGTCTTTGACTGGGTGCCGATGGCGAATGGCTTGGTGCTTTCCGCCCTGCTCACGCTCGCCACCACGGTGCTGACGTGGCTGGCCGCGAGCTTCACCGGCTTTGGCCTCTCCCGCCTCGCGCCACAGCGGCAAATGCTCGGCGTGGCGATTTTGGTGGTGGCGGCCAGCGTGCCGCTCACCGCGATTTGGGTGCCGCGCTTTGTGATGTTTAAGGCCTTGGGCCTGACCGGCACACCGCTGCCGCTGCTGCTGCCAGCCCTCTACGGCCTGAGCCCCTTATTCGTGCTGCTCTACTACGCCGCCTTCCGTCGCTTGAACGCGGATGCCTTCGACGCCGCAGTGCTGGAGGGCAGCAGCATCCTCTGGCAATGGTGGCGCGCCGCGCTGCCGCAGGTGCGGGCGACGACGGTCGCGGTGGCAACACTCGCCGGCATGCAGAGTTGGGCGGCGTTTATGGAGCCTTTGCTCTACCTAGACCGCGAGCACCAACAAACCGCGCCCCTGCTGCTGCACTCGCTGGAAATGCTCGGCTCCACCCAATGGAGCACGCTGATGGCCGGAGCGGTGCTGGTGACGCTGCCGGTGGTCTTGGTGTTCGCCGCCAGCCAAAACCTGTTTCGCTCCTTGGGCGACGAGAAATCCTCATGAAGCCCCACCTTGCTCTACTCGTTGCAGCCGTCACTGCGCTTCTCGCCGCATGCTCTGGTGAGACCAAGCCTGCCAAGGGCGCAGGCAATCAAATCAGCTTGCAGGTGTTTGCTGACCCCGCAGAAACCGCCAGCTACCGCGCGATGATTGCGGCGTTTGAGCAGCAAGCGCCCGGCAGCAAGGTGGAGCTAAGGCCAGTCGGCAAGCAAAAAGACCACATGGCGCGGCTGGCGACGGCCTTTGCTGGCGGTGATCCGCCGGATTTGTTCATCCTCAACTTCCGCCGCTATGGGCAGTTTGCCGGCAAGAGTGCGTTGGCCGCATTGGGGCCAGAGATGACGGCTGAGGGCAGCTACCGCGCCCAAGATTTTTACGAGACCGCGAGCGAGGCCTTCCGCTATCGCGGCACGCAATACTGCCTGCCGCAGAACATCTCCAGCCTCGTCGTCTATTACAACCGCGCGCTGTTCCAAGCCCGCAAAGTGCCGGAGCCGAAGGACGACTGGCGCCTGATTGAGGACTTTCTGCCCGCTGCCCAGCAGCTCACCTATCTGCCGTCCGGTGGCGACTTCCGCCAGCAAGTCCACGGGATTGGATTTGAGCCCAGCCTGATTCGCCAAGCGCCGTTTGTCTGGATGTTTGGCGGTGGCTTGGTCAATGACATCCATCGGCCCAGCCTGATGATGCTCGACCGCAGCCGCGCGGTGGCCGCACTCACTTGGCTGCGCGCACTGCGCACGCGGGAGGGCGTGAGCCCCAGCCAAGCCGAGGTGCAGGCGGAAGACTTAGAAAGCCGCTTCGCCGCCGGCCGTCTCGCGATGCTGTTGCAGAGCCGCCGCTACACCGCAGCACTGCGCGAGCTAGACCAGCAAGGCCAGAAGCTCGACTGGGACGTCGCCCCACTGCCCAGCCTAGGCAAGCCGGTCACGGTGCTGCACTCGGACGGCTACTGCATGGCCAAGGCCAGCAAAAACCCCAAGCTCGCCAAGGCCTTTGTCGCCTTCGCACTCTCAGACTTAGGCCAGAGCATTTTGGCGAAGTCTGGCCGCATCGTGCCTTCGCGCATCAGCACGGCAAGCAGCCCCGCCTTTCTTGATGCCACGCAAAAACCCGCGCGCGCCAAGGTATTTCTCGATGCCATCCCGCATATGCGGCGCACGCCGAACACCGCTGCCTGGCATGAGGTGGAGTCCAAGGCCGACACGCTGCTGGAGGAGTTTTATTACGAGCCGCCGCTGCCTACCGAGACCGGCATGGGCCACGGCGAGGCGCGCTTGGTGGCTGAGGCCATCCGCGACGCCGCGCAACCGCTGTTGCTGCAAGACCTAGCCAAGAAAGGCCGCTAAAACGATGCTCGCGCTCGAAAACCTCAAGGTGCAGTTAGGTGCTGCCAGCATCCTCAAAGGCTTGGACTTGGAGGTCGCCGCCGGTGAGCGCGTGGTGATTGCCGGGCCGTCCGGCTCGGGCAAGTCCACTTTGCTGCGCGTGATAGCGGGCCTCACGGAGGCCAGCGAAGGCCGGGTGCGCGTGGCGGGCGAGGACGTCACCGAGCGCCCAGCCGCAGCGCGCGACGTCGGCATGATGTTCCAGAGCTATGCGCTGTTCCCGCATCTTTCGGTGTTGGAAAACCTCAACTTTGGCCTGATGGCACGCGGTGCCAGCCGTGCCGACGCCACTGCCAAATCGCGCGCGGTGGCAGAGCGCTTGGGCCTGACGCCGCTGCTCGCGCAGCTACCGCGCAGGCTCTCCGGCGGCGAGCGCCAGCGCGTCGCACTCGCCCGCGTGCTGCTGAAAGCACCCAAGGTGTTGCTGCTCGATGAGCCGCTCAGCAACCTCGACGCCCAGCTGCGCGCCCACGCGCGCGGCGAAATCCTCAAAGCCCATGCCGAGATGAACGCGGCGATGCTGATGGTCACCCACGACCAAGGCGAGGCGATGGCGATGGCCCACCGCATTGCCGTGCTGCAAGACGGCGCGCTGGTACAGGTGGCAGCGCCGCGCAGCATCTACAGCAAGCCGCGCAATCTCTTCGTCGCGCGTTTCTTCGGCACGCCGGAAATCAACCTGCTGCCCGTTTGGGTGTCGATGGCGGGCAGCCTGTGTTGGCAGCAACACACGCTGTGCACGGCAGATGCACTCGCAGAATTGCTGCCTGCCGAAGCCCGAGGCCAAGGGCGTGAGTTGCTGCTGGGCTTAAGGGCTGAGCACCTTAGCCCAGCGGCCAGCAGCACGGGTCTCGTCGCCAGCGTCGAACTCATCGAACACCTGGGTGAGCAGCAAATTGTCTGGCTACAGTGCCAAGGCCAACGCCTTGCCATGCGCCTGCCGCCGCAGCAAGCCGTGGCCGTGGGTGATGCACTGAGTCTGCACTTGGACCTCCAGCACGCCTGCTGGTTTGACTCCAAGACTGCTGAGGCGCTGGCATGAAGCTGCTGCGCGGCTGGGGTGCAGCGGGGCCAGGGCTTACGGCCTTGCTGCTGCTCGTCGCGCTGC
The DNA here is from genome assembly GCA_964535755.1 of uncultured Salinisphaerales bacterium. Taxonomy (GTDB): domain Bacteria; phylum Pseudomonadota; class Gammaproteobacteria; order Nevskiales; family Nevskiaceae; genus Stagnimonas. The sequence continues at coordinate 8,335 of CAZHTI010000063.1, forward strand.
CTGCGCTCATCACTCTGCCGATGGCCTTGCTGAAGGTTGATGGCCTAAGTACCCCGCAATTCGTCGGCTTCAACAATTTCTCCCAGCTCTGGCAAGACCAATTGTTTTGGACCAGCCTGAGCAACTCGCTGAAAGTCGCGGCCGTCGCCGTGCCACTGCGCTTAGGCCTAGCACTCTTGCTGGCCCTACTGCTGCACCGTAATCGCAGCGGCGCTGGGGTAGCGCGCGCAGCCGTACTCGCACCGAGCTTGGCACCCGATATGGCATGGGCCTTGGTTTGGTTGTTCATACTCAATCCGCTGTACGGCCCGGCCGCTTGGGTGCTCGCGCAGTTCGGATTGGCACCTGATGTCTGGCTGGTCTCAGGCCCCGCAGCGCGCAATACGCTGGCGGTGATTTCGCTCTGGCTGCTCGGTGAGCTCGTTGTGGTGCTGATTGCCGCGAGGAAGGAAATCCACCCAGAGATTTACGAGGCAGCGGCGATGGAAGGTGCCGGGCCTTGGGCCATTTTTTGCCGCATTACCCTGCCGCTGATTTTGCCGGTGATGGTGCTGCTGGCCGCGCGCGACGCTGCGCTGAGCTTCCAGACCAGCTTCACGCCGGCGCTGATGATCACCAAGGGCGGGCCGCAGTTTGGCAGCCTGCTGCTGCCGGTCTATGTCTACCAAAACGGTTTTGAATACCTGCGCTTTGGCTACGCCGCCGCACTGACGCTGGCGATGTTTGCCGTCACTTTATTGATGATTGCCGTACAACTTTGGTGGCTAAAGCGCTGGACTCGGCACGGTTTTTGAGGCGCGAGCGCACCGTCAACGCATAGACTTGCGCCAATTCCGCATTCGCCAAAACCATGTCCATTTTTAGCCACCCTGAATACCACGCTCATGAAGACGTGGCCTTCCACCACGATGTCGCCACCGGCCTCAAGGCGATCATCGCCGTGCACTCCACCGCGCTTGGGCCCGGCCTAGGCGGTTGCCGCATGTGGCCCTATGCCTCCGACGCCGAAGCCCTGACCGACGTGCTCAGGCTCTCGCGCGGGATGACCTACAAAGCCGCACTCGCTGGCCTGCCGCAGGGTGGTGGCAAGAGCGTGATCATTGGCGACCCACGCCGCCAGAAGACCCCCGAGCTGATGCGCGCTATGGGCCGCTTCGTCAATCGCTTGGGCGGTGCCTACATCGCTGCCGAGGACTCCGGCACCAGCGTGGCCGACGTCCACACGATGGCGGAAGTCACGCCCCATGTCGGCGGCTTGGCCGATGCCAAAGCCAATGCCGAAGGCCGCACCGGCGACCCCTCACCCGCGACCGCCTATGGCACTTTTGTCGGCCTCCAAGCGGCAGTCAAACACCGCTTGGGCCGCGATGACCTCAAGGGCCTAAAGGTCGCCATCCAAGGCTTAGGCAACGTCGGCTATCGCTTGGCCAAGTACCTGCACGAGGCGGGTGCGGTGCTTTGGGTGACCGACATTCACTACCCTGCGGTCGACCGCTGCGTTCAGGAGTTCGGTGCGACTGCGGTCAGCATGGAGCGCATCTTTGGGCTCGATGTGGACGTGTTCGCGCCCTGCGCGCTAGGTGCCATCCTCAATGACATCACCCTGCCGGAGCTCAAAGCCAAGGTCGTTGCTGGTGCCGCGAATAACCAGTTAGCACAGCCGCGCCACGGTGTGGCACTGATGCAGCGCGGCATCCTCTACGCGCCGGATTACGCCATCAATGCCGGCGGCATCATCGAGATATTCCACGAAACTCACGGCTACCAAGAAGCGACCGTGAAAGCGCATCTCGACCGCATCGGCGACACGCTCACCGCGATCTTCCAGCGTGCAGAGGCACAAGGCCTGCCGACCGGTGCCGTGGCCGACGCGATGGCGGAAGAAATCTTCCGCCGCTAGGCGGGTGCCCCTAGATGACTGCTAGCGACGCCGCCGTGAGCACTGAGCTCGATGCCTTGGCCGCCGCCGTCGCCCAAGCCTTGCGCCGCCGCGAGGCTTGGCTCGCCACCGCAGAGAGCTGCACGGGCGGCTTGATCGCCGCCGCCTGCACTAGCTTGGCAGGGGCATCGGCTTGGTTTGAGCGCGGGCTCATCACCTATTCCAATGCCAGCAAGGTGGATTTGCTGGGCGTTGCGGCGGAGGTAATCGAGCAACAGGGCGCGGTGAGTGGGCCGGTGGTGGAGGCGATGGCCGCAGGCTTGCTTGCACGCGCGCCGGTGCAATACAGCTTGGCGGTCTCCGGCATTGCTGGGCCGGACGGTGGCACCCCCGCTAAGCCAGTCGGCACTGTCTGGCTGGCTTGGGCCAGTGCGGCAGGTGTGCACAGTGATTGCGTGCACCTGACCGGCGGCCGTGCGGACATCCAGCAGCAGGCGGCGGTAGCCGCGCTGCAGGGCTTGGTACTGCGCTTGGGCTAGTGCGCTCTGAATCTAGCCTGTAAAGCTACGCCCTCTTCTGCCCCTCCGGGGCATCCTCTCCCGCAAGCGGGCGAGGAAAGCTGCGCCCACCACCTCCGACTACGCCAAAAACCTAATGCCCAGCGACCGCGCTGGTACCGGGCTTAAAGCGGAACACCTGATACGGCGCGTGCTGCGCCACGCTGCTGGGCGGTAGGCCGATGACCTGATGCAGCGCCGAGCTGGTCACATACAGCCAGCCGTCCGGCCCAAACGAGAGGCCATCCGGCCAGCGTAGGCGCGGACTCTGGACGACTGTTTGCAGCCTGCCCTCCGGGTCTAGGCGCAGGACGGACGAGTGCTCGGGGTCGGTAATCCAGACATTGCCGGCGGCGTCGGTGCTGATGCCATCGCTCATGGTTTTCTGTGCGACTGAGCTGACCTTGAGCTGCAAATCGGTGGCGCTCAGCGCTTGGTTCTGTAGGTCAGCGGTGCGGATTCGGTAGAGCTGCTGCGCCGTCACGGCGGCAAAGTAGAGCCATTCGCCGTCGCGCGCGAGGGCGATGGAGTCCACCCCTGGGCGAATGGCCACGAGGCTAAACGCCTCCATCGGCCTACCCTGCACTACCGGGATGAAGCGCTCGGCAGCCACACTGTCGTGGCCATCGAGCAGGCGGCGGGCGCTGCCGGTTTTTAAGTCCACCACCACTATGGCGGGCCGCTTGCCGAAGAAGCTCGCGTCGGCGATGTAGGCGGTGAGGCCGTCGGGCGCGATTTGGAAATCATTGAAGTGCGAGCCATAGCCCGCGACGCTGCGTGGGAACTGGATGTCCTGCACGGTCAGGCCGCTGGTCAAATCAAAGGCCATCAGGCGTGCGGGCTTCACGCCGTGCAGGCCGGTGTCTAGCGTCCAAAGGCGGTTCTGGCGGTCGATGCGGATGCCCAGCACATCGCGAAAATTGCCTTGGAACTCACGGTTGGGGAAGGGCTGCATCTCGCCTTGCACCAGCTCCACCACCTTGAGCTTGGGCCGCGCCTCGGGGTGCAGCGAGACGAACACGCGGCCATTTGCGGCCACCGCGATATTGCCCGGTGGCGTCGGCAGATCGGCAACGACCTCCAGTGCGGTATCCGGAAGAAGTGCGGCGGTGTTGCGGTCCGGAAACTGTGTGCTGCCGCCGCCGTAGCGCAGCTTTAAGCCCAGGGCGAGTAGGCCGAGCAGGAGCAGCAAGGTCATCAACAGGCGCAGCAGGAATTTCATGGCTTAAGGCTTGGGCGATTGCGGCAGAGGGTCAGTCTAGGGCCCTTGGGGCACCAGCGGCATAAAAAAACGGCACCTGTGTAGGTGCCGTCGGTTTAACGCTAGGGGTCAAGGCTTACTCAAAGCGCTTGCCCTCCGCCGCCATGCTGACCAGCAGCGCCGCAGGCTTGAAGCGCGCGCCGTACTGAGCGGCGAGCTCGTCACTGCGGGCGACGAACTTGGGCAAGCCATAGGCGTTGATGAACTGCAAGGTGCCGCCCTGAAACGGTGCGAATCCCCAGCCAAAAATACTGCCGATGTTGGCGTCGGCCACGGAGGTAATCACCCGCTCCTCAAAGCATTTGGCGGTCTCATTGGCCTGCACAAACATCATGCGCTCGATCATCTCGGCTTGGCTCAACTGCTGCTCCGCCAAGGGGTACACCTCGGCGAGTCCTTTCCACAATTGCTTCTCGCCAGTGGCGGGGTAGTCATAAAAACCCTTGCCAGACTTCTTACCAACACGGTCGAGCTGCTCGACCATCTTCGCGACCACGGCCTGACCAGGGTGCATCGCGATGCTCTTGCCCTCGGCCTCCAAATCCTTCTTGGTCTGCTGCATGACGTGGTAGGACAAGCTCAAGCTGACTTCATCCTGCAACGCCAAGGGGCCGACCGGCATGCCCGCCTTGAGGCCCGCCTGCTCAATCGCCCGTGGGTGTTGGCCCTCGGCCAACAAGGCAGCGCCTTCCATGATGTAGGTGGCGAAGCAGCGGCTGGTGTAGAAGCCACGGCTATCGTTGGCGACGATGGGGGTCTTCTTGATTTGCTGCACATAGTCAAAGCCGCGCGCCAAGGTTTCTTGGCTGGTCTCTGCGCCCATGATGATTTCCACCAAGGGCATTTTGTCGACGGGGCTAAAGAAGTGCAGGCCGATGAAGTTCTTGGGCCGCGCGCTGGCCTTGGCCAAGCCGGTAATCGGCAACGTCGAAGTGTTGGAGGCAAACACACTGCCAGCAGCGATGACTGCCTCGGCCTTCTTGGTGACGTCGGCCTTGACCCCACGGTCTTCAAACACCGCTTCGATCACCAAGTCGGCACCTTCGAGCAATTGGTAGTCGGTGGTGGCGGTGATTTTGGCGAGGAAGGCATCGCGCGCTTCCGGCTTCATCTTGCCCTTCTTCACCAATTTATCGAGCAGGTTGAAGGAGTACGCCTTGCCCTTCTCCGCCGCCTCTTGGGTGCTGTCGAGCAGCACGACGTCCATGCCCGCCTTGGCGGAGACGTAAGCAATGCCTGCGCCCATCATGCCGGCGCCCAAAATGCCGAGCTTCTGCACGCTGCTCTTGGCGATGCCATCCGGCCGCGATTTGCCCTTGTTGATGGCGTTGAGCTGGTGCCAGAGCGTGCCAATCATGTTCTTGCTGACTTGGCTGACGACCAAGTTGGCGAAGTAACGGCTCTCAACTTGGCAGCCGTTGTCGAAGTCCACCATGCCGCCTTCGTACACGCAGCTCAGGATGTTGTCGGCGGCGGGGTAGTTGCCCTGGGTCTTGGCATGGGTCATTGATGGCGCAATCGCAAACACCTGCACCACGCCAGGGTGTTTGGAGTCCCCGTTCGGGAACTTGAAACCCTTGGCATCCCAAGGTGCGACCGCCTTGGGGTTGGCTAGGCACCAAGCCTTGGCCTTAGCGAGCATGTCGGCGCGGTCGCTGGCGAGCTCATGGATGATGCCCTGCGCTTTGGCTTCCGCCGGCTTCAGCTCCCTGCCCTCCAGCATCAGCGGCAGGCTGGCTTGGATGCCGATCAGACGCGGCAGACGCTGGGTGCCGCCACCACCGGGCAGCAGGCCGAGCTTCACCTCCGGCAGGCCGAACTTGGTCTTGGGGTCGTCGATGGCCACGCGGTAGTGGCAGGCGAGTGCCAACTCCAAGCCACCGCCGAGCGCGGTGCCATTCAGCGCGCAGGCCACCGGACGGCCGCATTTCTCTAGCCGCCGCAAAAATGCCTTGTACTGCTCGGCCATCGTGTAGGCCTCGGCGGGGTCGGTGATTTTCACCACCTTGTCGATGTCAGCACCGGCCAAAAACTCCTTCTTGCCGGAGGTGACGATCACGCCCTTGATGCTGGCATCCGCCTCAATCTTGCCAATGGCCTCGACGAAGGGTTCGGTCAGTTCGGCATTCAGCACGTTCATAGAACGGCCCGGCATGTCGAGCGTGAGGGTGGCGATGCCGTCGGCATCAACTGCGAATTGGACTGCGGTCATTGGCTTTTCCGGGAAACGGGAAACGAGAAATGGGAGACGGGAAATGGGGCATCCGAAGGTCGGTGGCGTGATTTCACGTTTCCCGCCCCCACGTTTCCCGTTTCCCGAGCGCGCTGCTAGACGCGCTCGATAATGGTGGCGATGCCCATGCCGCCGCCGACACAGAGCGAGGCCATGCCGGTGCTCTTGCCGGTGCGCTCGAGTTCGTCCAGCAGCGTGCCGAGCACGATGCAACCGGTCGCCCCCAAGGGGTGGCCCATGGCGATGGCACCACCGTTGACGTTGACGCGATCCATATCGACCCCGAGCGCGCGCACGGCCTTCATCACCACGGCAGCGAAGGCCTCGTTGAACTCGATCAGGTCAATGTCCTTAGCCTGCATGCCCGAGTGCTTTAGCGCTTTTTCACAGGCGGGAGCGATGCCGGTCAGCATGATGGTGGGCTCGGAGCCAATCACTTGGCAGCTCTTGATGCGCGCTCTGGGCTTGAGGCCCATCTTCCTACCGGCCTCCGCGCTGCCGATCAGCATCAATGCAGCGCCATCGACGATGCCGCTGGAATTGCCCGCGTGGTGGACGTGGTTGATGCGCTCCACGGTCGTGTACTTGCGCAGCGCCGTGGCATCAAAGCCCATCTGGCCCATCTGCTCGAAGCTGGCTTTGAGCCCAGCGAGGGTCTCGACCGTCGTATTGCCGCGCACGGTTTCATCGAAGTCCAGCATGGTCATGCCGTTGAGGTCTTTGACCGGCACCATGCTCTTAGCGAAGCGCCCCTCGCTCTGCGCCAAAGCGGCGCGCTGCTGGCTGCGCACGGCGTAGGCGTCGACATCGGTGCGGCTCCAGCCTTCGAGCGTGGCGATCAGGTCAGCGCCGATGCCCTGCGGCACAAAGCCCATATGGCCATTGACGCGCGGGTCCATCACCATCGCCCCGCCGTCGCTGCCCATCGCCCAGCGGCTCATGCTCTCGACCCCGCCAGCGACCACCAATTGCTCCTGCCCGCTCATCACCTTCATGGCGGCGAGGTTCACGCTCTCTAGGCCAGACGCACAGAAGCGGCTCTGCGTCACACCGGCCACGGTTTGCGCCCAGCCGGCCTGCAACACCGAGGTGCGGGCGATGTCTGCACCCTGCTCGCCGACCGGCGTCACGCAGCCGAGCACCACGTCATCGACCAAGGCGGTGTCGAGTTGATTGCGCGCCTGCAGGGCGTGGAACAGGGTGGTCAGCAGGTGGACGGGCGTCACCGTATGCAGGGATCCATCCTTCTTGCCCTTGCCCCGCGGGGTGCGCACGGCATCAAAAATGTAGGCATCAGTCATCGCACTTCTCACCATTGGTAATCTGGATTACGATTCGGTTGCACTTCTGAACCAGAATCGGACTAAGGGGCTACAGCGCGTTGTTGTAAGCGCCGCAGCAAATCGAGATTCGCTCAATAGTTTGCGGGCGTCAATACGCTAGCACCGGCTAGCAGTGGCGCTTAGGCCAACAATAATCGTGATTACAGACATGGCTTCAAAGCTCACCAGAAAAGTACCTCCTAGCGACGACAGCGTGGTCTTCAGTAACCCGGCTACCACCGGCATGGACCCAGACACACGCGCGCGCATAGAGCTCGCCGTGCTGGAAATCTTCGCCGACCGGGAGTTCCACCGCGTTGGCTTGATTGAAGTCGCTCGCGGGGCGAACGTCAGCCTGCAAACGCTCTACAAGTACTACGGCAGCAAGGAGGCCCTGCTGTTTGCCAGCCTAGATTCTTGGCTCGCCAAACTTGCGGTGCGGATGCTCGACCATTTGCAGGGAATTGAGGACTACAAAGAGCGGTTGCGCAAAGTTTTTTGGGTCACGCTCGATTACTTCGAAAAAAACCCCAAGGTCGGCCAGCTGATGATGAGCTCGGTTTATCTCAACACTTGGCGCAAGCAAGAGAACTTCCACAATCCGCAACTGTTTGGCACCTTTTTGAAGGTGCTCTCCGAAGGCCGCGCCAAGGGCGTGCTGACCGATGAAGTCGACGAAAAAATCGTGCTCGACTACATCTTCGGCGTGCTGTTCCGACTGATTCAGATGTACATCTTCCGTGGTCAGAAGGAAGCCCTCACCGCGCAAGCCAACGTGCTGTTTGAAATGCTCTGGCGTGCCATCGCCAAGCCTGCCGATTAAGACGGTTTGC
>CAZHTI010000064.1:0-16271 GCA_964535755.1 uncultured Salinisphaerales bacterium
TTGTCTCTCCAAGGGCGAGGCATGCCTCGCCCCTACCGAGCAAGCGCCCAGTGGAGGCGGCATGCTAAGCCCCACGCCCCACGCCCCACGCCCCACGCCCCCAACATGTCCAACGCACCAGCCGCCCTCCTGCTTATCGACGCCAGCGGTTGGTTGTTCCGCGCTTTTCACGGCTTGCCGCCGCTTTCTACCCCGCAGGGCGAGCCCAGCGGCGCGGTGTTTGGCTTTGCCAGCATGCTCAAGCGGCTCTACCGCGACTACGCGGTGGACCACATCGCCGTGGTGTTTGATGCCTCCGGCCGCAGCTTCCGCAACGACCTCTACCCCGAATACAAAGCTAATCGCAGCGAGACGCCAGAAGACCTCGCAGCACAGTTCCCGCTGGTGCTGGATTTGGTCCGAGCCCACGGCCTGCCGCTGATCATGGCGCCGGATGTCGAGGCCGATGATGTCATCGGCACCTTGGCGAAGCAGGGCGAGGCGGCGGGCATGCGCGTGCTGATCATCACCAGCGACAAAGACATGGCGCAGTTGGTCAACGCCAATGTGCAGCTGCTGGACACCATGAAGAACCGGTTGATGGACGAGGCCGGCGTGCAAGAGAAATTCGGCGTGCGTGCCGACCAGATCATCGACTACCTTGCGCTGATGGGCGACGCCAGCGACAACATCCCCGGCGTGCGCGGCGTGGGTGAGAAAACCGCTGCGAAGTTGCTCGCCGAGCACGGCAACTTGGACGCGGTAATGGCCGCAGCACCCAGCATCAAAGGCAAGCTGGGCGAGAACCTCGTTGCCGCGCTGCCGATCCTGCCGCTATGCAAAACGCTCACCACGATCAAATGCGATGTGCCCGATTTACCGGCGCTGGATGCACTGCGTAAGTCCGCCGACGACCCCGCCGCACTCTTCGCCTTCTACCGCCGCATGGGTTTTGGCCGCTTCAGCAAAGAGGCGGAGGAACAAATGCGCGCAGCCGGCTTGTTGCCAGCTGAGCCTGCCGCGCCTGCTGCTGCGGCCCCGGCGACAGCCGCCGCAGAACCACTGGCCCCAACACGACCACCCTCAGCGCCGACCAAGGCGCGCATGGTGCTCACGGCGGAAGACCTAGCCGCCCTAGTCGAAGCACTGAGTACGGCTGAGCTGATTTGCTTTGACACCGAAACCGACGGGCTGGACAGCAATGCCTGCGGCCTAGTGGGTTTGGCCTTCGCGACAGTCAGCGGCGAGGGCTGGTATGTGCCGCTCGCACACAGCTATATGGACGCGCCCGCGCAACTGCCGCTGCAACAGGTGCTGGACGCGGTGCGGCCTGCATTGACGGGCGTAACGCCTAAGCTCGCCCAGCACGGCAAGTTCGACTGCAACGTGCTGGTGCGCTTTGGGCTTGAGGTGGCACCCATCGCCTTCGACACCATGTTGGAGAGCTATGTGCTGGACGCGGCTGCTAACCGCCACGACATGGACACGCTGGCGGAGAAGTACCTAGGCCACAGCACCATCAAGTTCGAAATGGTCGCCGGTAAGGGCAAGAGCTTTATTGGCTTTGCACAGGTGGCGGTGGATAGTGCCGCAGCCTACTCGGCGGAGGACGCCGACATCACCCTGCGCCTGCACCACACGCTCTACCCGCAGCTGGTCGCCAAGCCCAGCTTGTTGCAAGTCTTCCAACAGTTGGAAATGCCCTTGGTGCCGGTGCTGGCAGGGATGGAGCAAACCGGCGTCGCGGTAGATACCGCGCTGCTGGGCCGCATCAGCCAAGAATTGGGCGAGCGCATGGAGCAGCTGCAATCCCAAGCCTTTGAGGCGGCGGGCACGGTGTTCAACCTCGGCAGCCCCAAGCAGTTGGGCGAGTTGCTCTACGGCAAGCTCGGCCTGCCGGTGCTCGGCAAAACGCCTAAAGGCGAGCCATCCACCGCTGAGGACGTGTTGGAAGACTTAGCCGGGCAGCACCCGCTGCCGCGCCTGATTCTCGATTGGCGCAGCCTGCAAAAGCTGCGCAGCACCTATACCGACACCCTGCCGAAGCAGGTGAACCCGCGCACTGGCCGCATTCACACCAGCTATCACCAAGCGGTGGCGGCGACTGGGCGCTTGTCGTCGCAAGAGCCGAATCTACAGAACATCCCGGTGCGCACGGTTGAGGGCCGCCGTATTCGCCAAGCCTTCGTCGCACCGGCGGGTCGTCTGCTGTGCTCTATCGACTACTCGCAGATTGAGCTGCGCCTGATGGCGCACTTCTCCGGCGACGAGAAGCTGATCGCCGCCTTCCAGCAGGGTTTGGATATTCACCAAGCCACCGCCGCCGAAGCGAATCACGTCGCGCTAGAGGCCGTCACCGCAGAGATGCGGCGCGCGGCCAAGGCCATCAACTTCGGCCTGATTTACGGGATTTCCGCCTTTGGATTAGCTCGGCAGCTCGCCATCGGCCGGGGCGAGGCGCAGCAGACTATCGACCGCTTCTTTGACCGCTACCCCGGCGTGCGCGCGTTTATGGAGAGCACCAAGCAGCGCGCGCGCATCCACGGCTATGTCGAAACCCTGTTTGGCCGCCGCTTGGAGCTGCCGAATATCCTCTCCAAAAACCAAGGCCTGCGGCAGTACGCCGAGCGCACGGCCATCAACGCGCCGCTACAGGGCACGGCGGCGGACCTCATCAAACTCGCGATGATTGACGTTGCCGCCCTACTCAAGGCCGAAGCCCCCGAGGTGCGGATGATCATGCAGGTGCACGATGAACTGGTGTTTGAAGGCCCGGAGGCGCAAATGACGGGCTTAGCGCCCAAGCTCGCGCAGTGCATGGTTGCCGTATTGCAGCGCGGCGAGAGGCGGCCAGCGGCCTTAGCCGTACCTTTGGTGGCGGATTTTGGGCTGGGTGCCAATTGGGACGCCGCACACACCGCCACCGGCCACGTAAGCTCCTGAATTAAAAAGCCTTTGCTCCCGACGAACGGTAGTTAGACAGGTAAACCTGACGCCCAAATCGTTCTGTAAGGTAATGTTTTAAAAGAGAAAAGTTTTCTTAAGGCGGGATGAATTGCGGCTATCGGAAAATCGCACTGAACCTTTCGCACTTGCTGCCGCTCTATGTACTGAAGCTTTGGCCCTCCCTTCCGAGGCTTCCCGTCTTACTCCCTTAGACGGTTCCGGCGAGCATGCTGGATGTTGGCCCGGTAGCCCCTTAGCGTGGTTACCGGGCTTTTTTAATGCGCGTCGTCAAACCTGCCCGCACCGCTTGTCGCGCATTGTGTTCTACATGACCAAGGGTGTTGCCGAGGGTTTTCGGTAGGCGTAGAAATGCCTGTAGGCGGCACACCTCAAGCGGCTGCCAAGGAGCGCATCATGGGTGTTTGGTTACGCGAACTCTCTGTCGGCCAGTGGTTTGAAGCCGGTGGTGATCCCTTCGAGATCGTCGGCATCGATGTCAAAGCCGAGATCGTGCTCATCCAGTATTACGACGGTGCCGTTGATGAGGTGGACTTCGACGCTTGGTTAGAGCTCGACGCCCGCCCCGCCGCGCCGCCGTCGAGCATGGATGGCGCGCTGGATGCTGAGCGCAGTGACTTCGGCCTAGATGACTACGGCAGCAGTGGGCCGCGCGGGCAGGATGCCGTCGGCTGGCTGGATTCCCACGGCTATTAGCGCGCTTGCGTGGCGTCTAGGCGGCGCGCAAGGCGGTGGATAGATTCAGGCATGAGTACGGCGGCGGGCATTTACAATGGCCGTCATGCAAAAGACCAACTCCCTCGCCAGCGCGCTGCGCACCTTAGAAACTGAGCGCGATGCCATCGCTGCCCTCATCCCCCGAATCGGGGCCGAGTTTCAGCAGGCCGTAGCGCACTGCTTAGCTTGCAAGGGCCGCGTCGTGGTGACCGGCATGGGCAAGTCGGGGCACATCGGCGGCAAATTGGCGGCCACGCTGGCCTCCACCGGCACGCCGAGTTTCTTTGTCCACCCGGGCGAAGCGAGCCACGGCGACTTAGGAATGATCACCCGTGCCGATGTGGTCATCGCCATCAGCAACTCGGGCGAGACCGCAGAAATTCTCACCATCCTGCCGCTCATCAAGCGCTTGGGCGTGCCCTTGATCGGGATGACCGGCAAGCCTGGCAGCACGTTGGCCCGCGCCAGCAACGCGCACTTGGATGTCGGTGTGGCGCAGGAAGCCTGCCCGCTCAACCTCGCCCCCACCGCCAGCACCACCGCGACTTTGGCGATGGGCGATGCCTTAGCCGTGGCGCTGCTGGAGGCCCGCGACTTCACGCCGGAGGACTTCGCCTTCAGCCACCCGGGCGGCGCACTCGGCAAACGCCTGCTGCTGACGGTAGAGAGCCTGATGGCCAAAGGCGCGCGCTTGCCGCAAGTCGAGCAGCACGCTGCGTTGCCGGTGGCTTTGCTGGAGATGTCCAAGAAAGGCATGGGCATGACTGCGGTGACCGACGCCGACGGCAAAGTGCTCGGTGTGTTCACCGACGGTGACTTGCGCCGTGTGCTGGACTCCAATGCCGATGTCCGCACCGTCGCCATTGGCAAGGTCATGACGGCGGGCGGCAAGCGCATCGCTGGAGATGCCCTCGCCGCCGAAGCGGTGCAAAAGATGGAGGCCGGGAAAATTACCGCGCTGATGGTCTGCGACGAGCAAGAGCGGCTGATTGGGGTCATCCACCTGCAAGACCTGCTCCGCGCCGGAGTCGTCTAGCCATGACCCATCTCAGTGAGATGCCCAACAGCATCACCCTAACTGCGGAAGCCCGCGCCAAGCGCCTGCGCTGCGTGATCTTCGACATCGACGGCGTGATGACCGACTGCAAGCTCTATCTCGCCGCCGATGGCAGCGAGATCAAGGCCGTCAACGTGCGTGACGGTTTAGGCATCAAGTTATTGATGAAGCACGGGATTGAAGTCGCGGTGATTTCTGGCCGCCCGAGCGAGGCGATGGCGCAGCGCTTGGCGTTTTTGGGCGTCAAATACGTCTGGCTCAATACCGAAGAGAAACTCCCCGCCTTCGAGAGCCTGCTGAAGACGCTCGGCATCGCCGCGCACGAGTGCGCGCACATGGGCGATGACATCCCTGACCTCCCGCTGTTCGCGCGCGTGGGCTTAGCCATCGCTCCCGGCGATGCCCATGCCAAGGCCAAAGCCGCCGCGCAGTTGGTAACCCAAGCGCGCGGTGGCGATGGCGCGATCCGTGAGGCGGTGGATTTCATCTTGCAGGCGCAAGGCAAGGGCTAGGCATGCGGGCTCTGGTGGTCTTATTGCTGGGCGCGCTGCTCGTCGGCTATGTGCTCTGGATGAACGACGCGCGCATGGCTGAAGTTGCCGGGCCTAACGCAAATGCCGAGGCCGCGCGCTACCACTTTGAGGAATTGAGCCTGCGCCGCACCGACGCCGCAGGCCAGCCCACCCTGTTGCTAGAGATCGCCCGCGCCGATTACTTCGACAGCCGCCGCGCGGTGTTCTCCGAGATTTCCGCGCAGGCCGCGAACGGCGAATCCGCGCCGTGGAAGCTCACTGCCCCTAGTGCCGAGTTGCCGGCCAACGAGCGCCGCATGCGCCTCAACGCGCCAGTGACGGGCAGTGGAGCGTTCCCAGACGGCGAGCCGCTGAGCATTTCGGCAGGGGCGGTTTGGCTGGATGAAGCCAGCCGCAAAATGCGCTCGGATGAGCCCATCCGACTCACCAGCGCCAGCCGCGATGTGCGCGCCAAGGGCTTTACTGCGGCGCTCGATGGCAGCGCCCTACAACTACGATCTGTGGAGATGCGCTATGCGCTGCCCTAAAAGTTTCCGGTTACTACGCGCGGGTACCGCGGCGGCAGCACTCAGCCTGATGGGCCTAAGTTATGCCGCGCCGATCAAGGTCGATGGCCCCGTCACCATCACTGCGACCACTGCCGAATGGATCAACGGCGTCGGCATTTACTCCGGCAACGTGCTGATGCAGTCGAAGACCATGGAGCTGCGCGGCGAGCGCTTAGAGTTTTCTCAGCCCAGTGGCCGCAAGGGCGCGTTCGTCATCACCCTGACTGGCAGCCCCGCCACACTGCACCACGAAGGCACCGGCAAGGAAGACCCAACCGTGGACGCCGAAGGCAAGAAGGTCGTTTATCGCTCGGCCAGCCGCGACATCCAACTCAGCGGCAATGCCAAGCTCACGCGCGGCAAAGACGTGCTGACGGGCGAGGCAGTGACCTACAACACGGCCACCCGAGGCGTGAAAGCGGACGGTAGCGCCGGCAAGCAAGTGCGCATGGTGATCGACCTGCAAGAGCAAGGCGGTAGCGAGTGAACCAAGGGCAGGGGTCGCAAAGCCGCCTAGAAGCGCGGCAGCTCGCCAAGCAATACAAAAAGCGCAGCGTGGTGCGCGATGTCAGCCTGCATGTCGGTGCGGGCGAGATTGTCGGACTGCTCGGCCCCAACGGCGCGGGCAAGACCACCAGCTTCTATATGGTGGTGGGCCTAGTGCGTGCCGATTCCGGCAGCGTGCTGCTCGACGGCAAGGACATCACCCGGCTGCCCATGCACGCGCGCGCTCAGTTGGGCGTCGGTTATCTGCCGCAGGAGGCCAGTGTCTTCCGCAGCATGACGGTGGAGGACAACATCCTCGCCATTCTGGAAACGCGAAAATCGCTCACCACCGCCGAGCGCAAGCAGGAGCTAGAGCGGCTGCTGGGCGAGTTGCACATTGGCCACATCCGCAAAGGCTTAGGCCAGAGCCTCTCGGGCGGCGAGCGGCGGCGGGTGGAGATTGCCCGCGCATTGGCGGCCAACCCGCGCTTCATCCTCCTCGACGAGCCCTTTGCAGGTGTCGATCCGATTGCCGTGCACGACATCCAGAGCATCGTCCATCACCTGAAGCAGCAGGGCATCGGGGTATTGATTACCGACCACAACGTGCGCGAGACCTTGAGCCTCTGCGAGCGTGCGTACATCCTCGCGGAAGGCAAGGTGATTGCCTCCGGCACGCCGACGGAACTGCTGGCCGATGCTGCGGTGCGTAAGGTCTATCTGGGCGATGACTTCAAGCTCTAGCCCTCCGGCTTGGCGAACGCGGGCCTTACTCAAGGTGGCGCGAGCGCTTGCCGCTACAATCGTCACCATGCTGCCGCCACCAGTGTCGTCCGAATGAAGCAGGGATTCAGCCTCAAGACCGGCCTCTCGCTGACGATGACGCCCGCTTTGCAGCAGGCGATTCGTCTGCTCCAGCTCTCCACACTCGACCTCAAGCAAGAGATTCAGCAGGCGCTGGACAGCAACGTCATGCTGGAGTTGGTCGAAGGCGCTGAGGACGAGGCCGCCATTGCTGAGCTCGCCGAAGCCGAAGAGCGCGAAGTGCGGGTGGCTGCCGACCAAGCCGAGCGCGAGGTCGATGTGACCGAAGTCATCCCCGAAGAAATGCCGGTGGACTCCGACTGGAGCGAGGTGTTCGATACGCCCAGCAGCAACCGCGACAACGACGATGACCTCGACGAGTTCAAGCGCGCCAATCTGCGTGAAAACGAAACCCTGCAAGAGCACTTGCGCTGGCAAGCGCGGCTAGCCCCGTTCGCCGAATGGGAGGCCGAGGTTGCCGACTACCTCATTGATGCCATCAATGAAGACGGCTACCTCTTGGACTTTCCCGAGGCGGTCATCCACTTCCGCGAGGCAATGGGCTTGGATGCCGCAAGAGTGGAGAAAGTCCTGCGCGTGGTGCAGGACTTCGACCCGCCTGGGGTTGCGGCACGCGACTTGGGTGAGTGCTTGAGCCTCCAGTTGCGGCAGATGCCGAGCGGCACGCCCGCCGTGGCGGAGGCGCTCAGCCTGGTGCAAAAGCACTTGCCGTTGATTGCGAGGAAGGACCTCGTCGCGCTGCGCCGTGCCAGTGGTTTTGATGAGCCCACACTGAGGCAGGCGCTCACCCTGATCCAAACGCTACAGCCGCATCCCGGCCGCCCGTACGCCGCGCACGAGAGCAATTACATCGAGCCGGATGTCTACGTCACCAAGCACAATGGCCGCTGGCGCGTGAGTTTGAACCGCGAAAACGTGCCGGTGGTGCGCATCAATCCGCAATACCTTGGCATGGTGAAACGGGCGGATAGCTCGCGCGACCAAGTCACGCTGAAGAATCACTTACAGGAAGCGCGCTACTTCCTGCACAGCCTGCAAAGCCGTAACGACACCTTGCTGCGGGTGGCGCAGTGCATCGTCGAGGAGCAGCGCGCGTTCTTGGACTACGGGCCTGAGGCCATGCGCCCCTTGGTGCTGCGCGATGTCGCAGGCCAGCTCGGCATCCATGAATCCACCGTTAGTCGGGCCACGGCTAACAAATATTTACTCACCCCGCGTGGCCTCTACGAGCTAAAGCACTTTTTCTCCAGCCATGTGCAGACCAGCGCGGGCGGCGTGGCCTCCGCTACGGCCATCCAAGCCATGTTGAAGCGCCTGATTAGCGCCGAAGAGCCGGCAAATCCGCTCTCCGACGCCACCTTGGCAGACCTCTTGCAAGGCGAAGGCATACAGGTAGCGCGGCGCACGGTTGCGAAGTATCGTGAAGCCCTTGGCATCCCTCCATCCCATGAACGGAGACCGGTTTAGGCAAAAAAACTGAAACGATTCGTGAATAACGCTGGTCTGACAGCTTACTGACGAATCGCTTTATGGCGGCCCTGAACCGGCCGCGCCGCTAGAGGCCCCGGCTTAAAGGGCACTCACTGAAAGGAGCGTAAAGATGAACTTGACCATCTCCGGCCATCACCTTGAAGTCACCCCGGCCCTCAAGGCCTACGTGAAAGAAAAGATGAAGCGATTGGAGCGCCACTTCGACCACCTGATTGATGCTCAGGTGATCCTCTCAGTCGAAAAAGAGCGCCAGAAGGCCGAAGCCACGGTGAATTGCAGTCGCGCCACGTTGCACGCCCATGCGATTGATACCGACCTCTATGCCGCGATTGACCTGCTCGCGGATCGTCTTGACCAACAAACCCGCAAGCACAAGTCCAAGACCCGCGACCACCGTGCGGCCAGCGTCGATCACCACCAGATGGTGGCTTAGTCGCCCAGCAACCCTAGCGCGCGGTAGCAGCACAACGGGACGCCTCAGGGCGTCCCGTTTTCGTTTTGGACGGCTATGATGCGGGGTAAGTATCTGCCCTCATCCCTTACGGACTACTCCATGAAACTGGCTGAAATTCTCTCCCCCGCGCGCGTCGTCGCCGGCGTCACCGTCACCAGCAAAAAGCGCGCACTCGAAGAAATGAGCAAGCTGCTCGCCAAAGGTGCCGGCACTGTCACCGACGGTGAAATTTTCTCCAGCCTCATTGGCCGCGAGAAACTCGGCTCCACGGGCTTGGGCCACGGTGTCGCCATCCCCCATGGCCGCATGGGCGGGGTCGAAGGCAGCATCGGTGCACTGATCCGCCTCAAGCACCCGGTCGATTACGACGCGCACGACGGCCAGACCGTCGATCTGCTGTTCGGCTTGGTGGTTCCTCAAGCCGCGACAGAGATGCACCTCAAGCATCTGGCAGCGATTGCCGAATTGTTCTCCGACGATGAGTTCTGCAAGCAAGCGCGTGCCTGTGCGGATGACGCTGCGCTGTATGCCCTAGTCGCCGCCCGCAGCTAATTCACACCCCTCTGGGGCTGCGATCCGGGCGCACTGCGGCGTCAGCAATGCTCGCAATAGAACCACTATTGCTCCGCTTGCTTCCTTGCATTGCATCCCGGCGCACATCCCCAGCGGGGCGCGAATGGGGCGCTTGAATTCCCTCTTTCAACCATGCTCGCAATAGCGCCTCGATTGCTCCGCTGGTTTCCTTGCCTCGCATCTCAGCGCGCAGCCCCATCAGTGCGCGAATTGGGCGCTTTAAATCTCCGTGACACAACGCTACCAAGCCGCCTGCGCTAGTTGGGCGACCGCGCCGCAAACCACCCTGCACGGGGTGTTCTTAAGCGCCTGCGGCTTGGGGGTCTTGCTGACGGGCCATTCTGGCGTCGGCAAAAGCGAGTTAGCGCTTGACCTCATCACCCGCGGCCATGCTTTGGTGGCGGACGATGCGGTGCTGTTTACACAGATCGCGTCTGGGGTGGTCGTCGGCAGGGCTGACCCTCTCCTCAGCGGCTTTATGGAAGCGCGAGGACTGGGCTTGGTGGATATCGGCCGTAGTTTCGGCGCGCAGGCATTGCGCGATCAGGAGCGGCTAGACCTGATCATTCGGCTTGATGATGCGCCGCTGATTCGCCTCACTGGCGAGGAGCGCTTGCACGGCCGCCGCGCCGAGGTGCAAGTGCTCGGTACCGCCATACCGCAAATCGACCTCACCCGTGGTCTTGGCCACAACCTCGCACCCTTGGTGGAAACCGCACTGCGCGACCACTGGCTGCGGGCGAGCGGTTATGCTGCCGACGAGCGTTTTATCGCCCGTCAACTCGCCGCCATCGCGCACTGAGCCTAGCCTTAGCATGAAACTCGTCATCGTTAGCGGTCTCTCCGGCGCGGGCAAGTCTGTGGCACTCAGGCAATACGAGGACTTGGGCTGGTATTGCATCGACAACCTGCCGCTCAGTTTGGTCGAGCCGCTCATCACCCATGCTTTGGATGGTGCTAAGCCGCGCTTTGAGCGCATGGCGATTGGTGTCGATGCGCGCGCCTTGTCCGAGGACATCGCCGCCTTCCCACGCTATTTGGAGAGCCTGCGCGCGCGCGGCGTCAATCCCGTCGTGTTGTTCCTGATGGCCGATGAAACCGTGCTGATGAAGCGCTACAGCGAGACGCGCCGCAAGCACCCGCTCTCCGACGCCGAGCACAGCTTGCTTGAGGCGGTTCGCCTAGAGCGCCAAGTGCTTGCGCCGATTAGCCACGCCGCCGACGTCACGCTCGACACCACCACGCTGAACCTGCATCAGTTGCGCGAGTCGATCCACGCCAGCCTGCCCGATGCACACAGCGGCCTCGCGCTGCTGTTCGTCAGCTTTGGCTACAAAAACGGCCTGCCGGTGGGCTCTGACTTCGTCTTTGATGTGCGCTGCCTGCCCAATCCGCATTGGGTTGCGCGCTTAAGGCCGATGACCGGCCTCGATGCACCCGTGCAGGATTGGTTCTGCCAGCAGCAGGAGTTCGACAAAATGCTGAGTGAGCTGCACAGTTTTTTGGCTGCTTGGCTGCCGCGCTTCCAAGCGCAGGATCGCTCCTATCTCACCGTCGCCATCGGCTGCACCGGCGGGCAACACCGCTCGGTGTTCGTGGTCGAGCAACTCGCGGCAAAATTCAAAAATGCCTTCCCTCAGGTGTTGGTAAAGCACCGTGAACTCGAAGCTATGTCCGCCCAAATCCAGCCCGCTGCTACTGAGGCCGCCCCATGTCCGTAGGACTCCTGTTGGTCATGCACGGCAAGCTCGGGCGCTGCTTGCTCGATACCCTCATCGACACCATGGGCGAGCTCCCCATGCCTGCCGATGTGCTGGAGGTGCGGCGCGTGCAGGCGCATGAGGTGCTGGTGCTGCAAGGCCGGCGCATGGTCGATAACCTCAACCAAGGCCAAGGTGTGTTGCTACTCACCGACGCCTACGGCTCCACGCCCAGCAATATCGCCAACAAACTCGCAGCGATCACGGAGCACACACAAGTGATCTCTGGCTGCAATCTGCCGATGCTGATGCGCCTCTATAACTACGCGCAGCAGCCGCTGGACAAGCTCGCGCAACTGGCGATTGAAGGCGGCCAGCGCGGCATCACGCTCTGCCCAAAAAACGTTTAGACCAATAACTAAAGACCCAAAGGCTCCGCTATGGCGACCATCGAAAAAACTGTCGAAATCATCAACCGCTTGGGCTTGCATGCGCGTGCTTCCGCCAAGCTGGTGACGCTGGCAAGCAAGTTCACCAGCGACGTTCGCGCCAAGAAAGATGGCCGCGAGGTATCTGCAAAATCGATCATGGGCGTGATGATGTTGGCGGCTGCGAAGGGCAGCAGCATCACCCTGATCGCCGAGGGCGAGGATGCCACCGAGGCTGTCGAAGCGCTGAGCCAATTGGTGGCCGATAAGTTTGGGGAAGAGGCGTGAGCCAGCGCGGCACGCACCAGAGCCTTGCTGAGTTCACGTCATGAGCCTCTGGCTTTCCGGCATCGGGGTTTCGCGCGGGGTCGCGATTGGCCGCGTGCAGCGCTTGCACGCGCAGGACTTGGACATCCAAGAACGCGCCATTGCCGACAACGAAGTCGGCCACGAAGTCACCCGCTTTTACGGCGCACACCGCCGCGCTAAGGACGAGCTGCGCCTGGTGCGCGACGAAATCCCAGCCGGCACGCCGAGTGACATCGCCGCCTTCATCGACACCCACTTGTTGATGATGGATGACCGCAGCATCGTCGATGCGACCGTCACCACCATCAAGACCGCGAAGGTGAATGCTGAGGCTGCGCTCAAGCGAAGCTGCGACGCCTTGGTCGCGGTGTTCGAGCAGATGGACGACCCCTACCTGCGTACCCGCAAGGATGACGTCGAGCACGTCGTGGCGCGCATCCAGCGGGTGCTGATGAAGCAAGCAGCACCCGGTGCGGCAGCGGTCGGCGCGCCAAAGTTCGACATCACCGAGCCCACGGTGATCGTCAGCGATGACATCACGCCGGCCGACATCATTTTGTTGTCGCAGCAGAAAGTGGTGGCCTTCATCACTGAGTTCGGCGGCCCATTGAGCCACACCGCAATCCTCGCGCGCAGCATGGGCATCCCCGCCATCGTCGGCCTGCGCGACGCCCGTAAGTGGCTCAAAGAGGGCGAGACCGTCATCGTCGATGGCGAGCAGGGCCATGCCTTGTCCGCGCCGGACGCCAAGGCGCTGGCCTTCTACCATGCTAAGCAGCAGCAGCAGGCCGATGACCGCGCCGCCCTGCAATTGCTGCGCGATAAACCCGCCATCACCAAGGATTTCGTCAAGATTCGCCTGCTGGCGAACATCGAGATGCCGTCCGACGCCGATGCCGCCGCCGAGCGCGGCGCCGAGGGGGTGGGGCTCTACCGCACTGAATTCCTCTACATGAACCGCAAGGACTTACCCAGCGAGGAGGAGCAGTTCGACGCCTACGCCAAAGTGGTCTCAGCGGTTAAAGGCCCGCTCACGATTCGCACGCTGGACTTGGGCGCGGATAAGCAGGTGGATAGCGGCGCGCGCATGGGGCCGACGCCGAATAATCCGGCGCTGGGCCTACGCGCGATTCGCCTCTGCTTGAAGGAGCCGGAGCTGTTCCGCACCCAGATTCGCGCCCTGCTGCGCGCCAGCCGCTTCGGCCAGATGAAGATCATGCTGCCGATGATCAGCACGGTCGCGGAGTTCCGCCAAGCTGAGGCAGTCATCCTGCGTGCGCGTGAAGAGCTCGCCCGCGAGGGCCAAGCCATGGCCGACGACGTGCCCTTGGGCGCGATGATCGAGATCCCCGCCGCCGCCATCGCCGCACCCATGCTGGCGCAGGTCTGTAAGTTCTTCTCCATCGGCACCAACGATCTCATCCAATACACCTTGGCGATTGACCGCGTGGACGATGAGGTCAACTACCTCTACGACCCATTGCATCCAGCGGTGCTGCATCTGATCCACCGCACCATCGAGGCCGGCCGTAACGCCAATATCCCGGTGACGATGTGCGGCGAGATGGCCGGCGACGTGCGCTACACCAATCTCTTGATGGGCCTCGGTTTACGGGAGTTCTCCATGCACCCTGCCAACGTGCTGGAGATCAAACGCGCCGTGCTTTCTGCGGACATCGGCAGGCTGCGCGCGCAGGCATGGCAGGCAATGAACGCGCTGGATGTCACCGAGCAGCAGCGGATTGTCGCCAGCATGGCCTGAGCGGCACTAAAGCATCTGACCCAAAAGGGGATTTAGACCCTTGGTAGGGGCGAGGCATGCCTCGCCCCTACAGACTTGCCTACATCGCATTGCCTGTACCTACGCCCGCGAACGCGTTGGATTTCGGCGAGCAGCCAAGGGTTGTCGCCAGCATGGCCTAGGCATTTGCCACCGGTCAGCGGCTAGCCGCTTGCCAGCCGGGAATCTCTAGTTAGTCTTGCTGCGCCGACACCACCGCGGCGCAAAATCTTCTGGAGCACCCATGGCAGCGAAGTTCGCACTTACTACCGGCAAAGACGGCCAGTATTACTTCAATCTCAAGGCCGGCAACGGCGAGATCATCCTCAGCAGCGAGGGCTACACCACCACCGCCGCTCGCGACAACGGTATTGAGTCGGTGCGCAAGAACAGCGCTGATGACGCCCGCTACGCGAAGGCCGAATCCAGCGATGGCCGCTTTTACTTCAACCTCAAGGCCGGCAATGGTCAGGTGATTGGCAAGAGCCAGCTGTACAAGAGCGAATCGGGCCGCGATGGCGGGATTGAGTCAGTTAAAGCCAATGCGGCGACGGCTGAGGCCGTAGAGGCCTAAAGCCTAAACAGCAGCGGCAAAAAAAGCCCCCGCTCATGTTCTTGAGCGGGGGCTTTTTCACACCTGAAGGCCTAAGGCAGCACACCCAACAGCGGCAACCACATCTCACCCTGAATAGATACTGCGGCTACCACCGGGCTGGCGGCATTGATGCCCCCAGTGGCGGCGAATTGCTCTTGCAGGCCGTAAATCAGCAGGCCGACTTGATCACCTGCGGCGAGGCGCTCGCCGATGCCGGGCATTTCCAGCACATGGGTTTTTAGGCCACGTAGCGGCTGTACTTGGTTATCGGCGATCTCCCAGATGCCATTGCGGGTGCGGCCGGTGGCGACAAAGACGATGACATCATCCGGTGCGGTGACGGCTTGTGGCACGACGGCACTCAGGGTGAGCGAGACCTTGGGCACGCCGCCTAGCACCTCACGCGCTGCCGCAGCGGTGTAGAGCGATACGGGGACGGGTGCGGCGGCAGCGCCCGCGACGGTCATGGTGGCGGGGACGGTGAAGCGCTGGCCTTCTTCATTGGCAGTAACTTTTGGCAGCTTCACCGCGTCGCCGGGGGCAAGCGAAATACAGACCGGCTCTGCTCCCAGTACGGCATTCGCAGCGCCCGGGACGCCTTTGAGGTATTGGTCAAACCAAGCCACGGTGGCGGTGTCGCTGTTGATGGCCCCGCAGTTGAAGTCGCCCTTGCCGGCGGGCTCGTTGGCGTCGCCGGTGGCATCCGGCACCACGGGGATGCTGTTGTGCCCGCCTTGGTAGCTAAACAGGCGCACGTCGCCGCCCTTGGTGCGCAGGCATTCGTAGTTACGCCACGCTTCGGTGTAGTTAAACAGCACATCGCGCTGGCCTTGGAAGAACAAGGCGTGCACGCCCGTTGGCGCGGTGGGTGCGAAGTCCGGGCTGGTGCCTGCGCCGCCATTGGTGGCGACCGCCTGGCCATCACAGAAGTAATCCAAGCCGTGATAGCGGAAGAAGTCCTGACCCTCTTGATCGATACGGTTGGTTTGTAGGCCGCGCTGGAGGGTCGATGTCACGAAGGGGTCAAACTTCCCGCCGCCGCCGGCCTGCTGGCCTAGGGTGAACAGGGCCGGCACCCAGAGTGATTTGATGACACCACCTGGGTTGAGGCTGTAGGTGAGGTCGTTCCAAGTGATTTGTGGGACTAAAGCATCCAGCCGCTTTTTGGGGTCGATGGACTGAATCAGCAATTGATAGCCACCGCCATAGCTCGGGCCGATCGCACCGAGCAGCATGTTGTCGCGGCCTGCATCCAAGTCGGGGCCGACGGCATACCAATCGAGGTTGGCCTCTAGCCAGTCGAGAATCGCGAGCAGGAAGCGCCCCTCTTGGTCGGGGTCCATGATGCGGATCAAGCCGCCGGTTTCGCCATGCCCGGCTTGATCGATGCTGATGATGCCGTAGCCCGCAGCGCGCAAAGCACCAATCGGCGCGGATAGACCGGGAATGCCCGGTTGGTCTGAGCGGGTTTGGCGGCTGGCGGAGAAGCCATGCCCTTCGAGCACCAAGGGGTAGAACTGGCCGCCGGTGAGCATGGCGGGCTCAAAGACTTGAAAGACGATTTCCTCCGCTGGGTTGAGCGGCGAGGGGATGGCGACACGGCAGCTCAGGCCGGTGCGGGTCTCTCCCGCGGGTGGCGCGCCCGGCATGCTGCGGCTATCGGCAGCACAAGCGGCATTGCGCACCCCACCGAAGTCCGGTCTCGGCGTCGGGGTCGTCACCACGCCGCCAGCCTTGCCACCGCCGTTGCCGCCGCTATCGCCGCAGGCCACCAAACAGGCGACCAGACCAATCACCGCTACGCGCACGAGTTTCATGTCTTCTCCTTCCCC
>CAZHTI010000065.1:0-3455 GCA_964535755.1 uncultured Salinisphaerales bacterium
TAGCGGCCGCGCAAGTCCTTCTTGACCTCGAAGTAACTCTTGGCCCAGAAGCTGGCCAAATCGCCCGTCACCGCCACCGGTTTGCGGCCGGGCGAGAGCAAATGCAGCGTCACCCGCACTTGGCCGTCGCAGACCGTGGGGGTGTTGGGCGTGCCGAACATTTCTTGCAGCTTGACCTCCAGCGCGGGTGCTTGGCCCGGTGTGTAGTCCAAGGCGTAGCGATTGCCGGTGGGCACGGCCAGATGCGTAGGTGCCAGCCTAGAGAGTGCTTGCTGCTGCGGGTAGTCGAGCATGCTGTTGAGTGCTTCCAGCAGCGGGATGCGCTCTAGATGGCTGCGGCGGCTTAAGCCATCCAGATAGGGCGCGAGCCAGAGCTCCAACTCTGCGAGCAGGGCCTCATCACTGACGTCCGGCCACGCAGCATCGGGCTGCCAGTGGCGCAGGCTCTGCACCCGCGCCTGCCAATTGCGCGCGGCGTCTGTCCACGGCAACACGTGCAGGCCGAGACTGCGAATGCCGTCGACCAGCGCAGCGGCAATCTGCCCCTTGGCGGCTACCGAGGGCTCGCGCAGCGGCTTGGCCTGTAGCACCAACTGGCCCAAACACTGTTGTTGCTCAGCGACGACCGCCTCCGTCTGCGACTGCCAGTAGACGCGCTCTAGGGTTTGGATGCGCGCAGCGTGGTCGCCTAGCACGGTGGCTTCGTCAAGGGCTGCAGCGAGCCGGATGCGGCGCGGCTGCACCGGCTCCCAGTGGCCGATGGCCAACCACGGCGACTGCGCCAGCGGGTCGGTCTCAGCGAGGCGCGCCTCGCCGCCATCGGCCGTGAGGTAGGCGACTTCCCGCCCCAGACCCTTCGCTGCGTCCTTGTAGCCCTCGCGCCGCCGCGCGATGCGCTCTGGATAAGCCCAAGCCAGCAGCCGGCCGAGTGCGTCCTCTTTGAGGTCGGCCATAGGGTCGGCATCGGGGGCTGACAGCATCCGCAAGAGCTGCCGCGCACCTTCGCGCACGCGGCGCGCCAAGTTTGGGTCGGCACGGTTTTGCCGCAGGGCGCGCAGCGTATCGGCGATGTCCGTGCTGCTATTACTGGCCTGCTCCTCCAACAGCATGGCGACCACCGCTGCCGTCCCGCTCAGGCCTTGGCTTTGGGCGACGTGCAGCATGTGGGCGCGGCGCGGGGCCGTCGGCAGCCGGGCGAGTGCTTTGCCGTGACCGCTGAGCTTGCCCTGCGCATCGAGCGCACCCAGTGCCCGCAACAGATCCTGCGCGGCGCGCCAAAGGGCAGCCGGCGGATAGTCGAGAAATGCCAGTTGGCTAGGCTCGGTGACGCCCCAAGTGGCGAGCTCTAGGGCAAAGCGGGTGAGGTCGGTCGCCAATAGTTCGGGCGTGTCGTGGGCGTTGAGGCGGCTGTGCTGCTCGACATTCCACAAGCGGTACGCCGTGCCTGCGCCTAAGCGTCCAGCGCGGCCGGCACGTTGGTCGGCACTGGCGCGCGATACCCGCTGCGTCTCTAAGCGATTCGCACCGGCGCCGACGTCATAGCGCGCCACCCGCACCCAACCGGCGTCGACGACCGTGGTCACACCCTCTACCGTCAGTGAGGTCTGCGCGATGTTGGTGGCCAGAATCACCTTGCGCTGTCCGCGCGGGTCGGCGGCCAGCGCAGCGTCTTGCTGCTCGCTGCTGAGTTCGCCGTAGAGCGGATAGATGGCGACGTCGCGCACACGGTCTTCCAAGCGCCGCTGCACTTGGCGGATTTCCCGCGCACCGGGCAGAAACGTCAGCACGTCGCCGTCGGTCTCTGCCAGCGCGGTCAGCACGGCCGAGGCGGTCGCCTCATCGATCGCAGTGTCCGTGCGATAGCCGCGATAGCGGACGTCGACGGGGAACAAGCTGCCGGTGGCCTCGATGACCGCCGCCCCACCCAGCAAGGCCGATACGCGCTGCGTATCTAGCGTCGCGGACATCACCAACAGGCGTAAGTCCGGATTGAGATTGCTGCGCGCGTCCAGTGTCAGTGCCAAGGCCAAATCGGCATCGAGGCTGCGCTCATGGAACTCATCAAAAATCACCAGCCCAACGCCGGGCAATTCCGCATCGGCTTGCAAGCGGCGGGTGAGCAAGCCTTCAGTCACCACTTCAATCCGCGTGGCAGCACTCACTTTGCGCTCAAAGCGGATTTGATATCCGACGGTCTCGCCGACACGCTCCCCCAATAAGCGCGCCATGCGCGCGGCAGCGGCGCGGGCGGCCACGCGGCGGGGCTCCAGCAACAGAATCTTCTTGCCCTTGAGCCAAGGCTCATCCAACAAGGCCAGCGGGATGGTCGTGGTCTTACCCGAGCCGGGCGGCGCGGCCAGTACGGCGAGCCCTGCCCCACCAAGCACGCGGCGCAATTCCGGGACAGCAGCAAGGGCGGGATAGTTGGGGAGCGCGACGGTCATCCACGTATTGTCCGCTGCCCTTCGCGCAATGGGCGAGTCTTTGCAGCGACAATGTGCGCCATGAGCGAAATCGAACTCCACCGCAAACTCTTGAGCGACGCGCCGCGTAATCAGGCGTTTTACGCAGCACTAAAAGCCCACATCACGCCGGGTAAGACGACGGTCGCCGACTTGGGCGCAGGCACCGGTTTTTTATCCTTCTTAGCAAGACAGTTGGGTGCGGCTGAGTGCACGCTCATCGACTACACCGACACGCTGGACTTAGCCATCCAACTCGCCCGCGCCAATAAAGTCGACGGCTTGCAGTTCATCAAAGCGCACTCGGCCGAGCTAAAACGCCCAGCCAAAGTCGACCTCGTGGTGAGTGAAACCTTGGGCAACTACGCGCTCGAAGAAAACCTTCTGGAAACGGTGATTGACGCCCGCCGCTATCTCAAAAAAGGCGGGGCCATCATCCCCTGTGCGTTAAAGCAATTCGCAGCGCCTGTGCTCCACCCGCGCTTGCAGCAAGACATCGACATCTGGCCCGACGTAGGCTTCGGCATTGACCTCACCGCTGCTCGAACCGTCAGCCTCAACAACATGTATGTGCGCTCAATCACCGCTGCCGATTTGGGCGGCGATGAGCAACACGCCAAGTGCTGGGATGACCTCAATTTACGCCCCGAAGCCAATGCCCCCAGCAGCCTGCGCCGCACCGCGCTGCATTGGTCAGCGAAGTCCCTGCCCACTGACGCCACCGTTTACGGCTGGGCGCTGTGGTGGCAGGCCGAGTTAAGCCCCGGCATCTTCCTCGCCACCACGCCGAGTGCACCCCGCACGCATTGGGAGCAGGTGTATTTGCCGCTGTTGCAGCCGCAAACGGTGGTCAGCGGCGAGACGATTGAGCTCTCGATTAGCTCCGACACCCGCTCAGAGGTAGGCCTCAACGTGGCTTGGCGCACGCGGCGCTTACAGGATGGCAAGGCATTGCATACGCAGGAGCAGGATTTGCTGCGCGGGCGGATTTAG
>CAZHTI010000065.1:3555-6896 GCA_964535755.1 uncultured Salinisphaerales bacterium
CCTAGGCGCTAGGCTTCACCACCACCAAAACCTGCCGATTCTTCACCTGCTGCCCTGCACTCACCGAAACACTCTCCACCACCCCCGCGACGGGCAGCTTGAGCTGGAACTCCATCTTCATCGCCTCCAGCACCGCCAAGGTCTGGCCAGCGGCCACCGACTCGCCCACGGCCACATGCACCGCCACCACTTTGCCGTCGGAGTGCGCGAGCAAGCGGCCATCTGAGCCCGCTGCGGCGGAGGCTACAGGCGCCAGACTCACATCCTTGTAGCCCCAAGTGCGGCCTTCGGCTTCCAGCCACAGTGCATCGCCATCGCGCGCCAAGCGCGCTTTCGACTGCACCCCGTTGTGGCGATAGCTGAAGACGTCGCCGTCGTGGCGCAGCACGTCGATGACGATGGTTTCTTCGCCGAGCTTGACGGTGAATAGGTGGCCATCATGGACGAGCACCTCCAGAGCAGATTTGTCCTCACGCCATTGCAGTTGATAGATGGCTGGCGCCTCGTGTGAGGAATGCCAGCCGATCATCTCTGGGCTGATGCCATGCTCGGTGGCGAGTGCTTGGGCATCGCCCGCGTACAAAGCGACGGCTGCGAGCGCGCGGTGCAAGGAGCTGGGCTTAATCGCACTGACGGCTTCTGCCGGAAGATGCTCTGCGATGAAGCCGGTGGAGAAGTCGCCAGAGGCAAAGGCCGGATGCGCGAGGATCTGAGTGAGGTAGTCCTTGTTGTTAACCACGCCGAGCAGTTGGGTGCCTGCGAGAGCGGCCAACAGACGCGTGCGCGCGGTTTCGCGGTCCTCACCCCAAGCCATGATTTTGGCCTGCATGGAGTCGTAAAACGGACTGACTTCGGTGCCGTTCTCAAGGTAACTATCGACGCGGACACCAGCGCCAGCAGGTGCCTGCCAGCGCAGCACGGTGCCGGTTTGCGGGAGGTAGTTTTGCAGTGGGTCTTCGGCACACAGGCGCACTTCAATCGCCCAGCCTTTGCGCCGCGCATTGATTTCCACTTGGCTCATCGGCAATGCGAGACCCTGTGCGACGCGCAGCTGCCAGGCGACGAGGTCGACGTCATAGACCAATTCAGTGACGGGGTGCTCGACCTGCAAACGGGTGTTCATCTCCAAGAAGTAGAACTGCCCGTCGCGCGCCAGCATGAACTCCACCGTGCCGGCCCCGACATAGTCCACGGCCTTGGCGGCGGCGACGGCCGCAGCGCCCATGCGCTCGCGCAGGGCTTCATCGACGGCAGGCGACGGCGCTTCTTCCACCACCTTTTGGTTGCGGCGCTGCACGGAGCAATCACGCTCGCCAAAGTGCACGACGTTGCCGTGGCGATCGCCAAACACTTGGATTTCGACGTGGCGGGCGTTCATCACCGCTTTTTCGATCAGCAACTGGCCAGAGCCGAAGGCGTTGCTGGCTTCAGAGCGCGCACTCTGAATGGCGGCGAGCAGTTCCGCCTCCTCAAACACCAGCCGCATACCGCGACCGCCGCCACCTGCCGCAGCTTTGACCATCACCGGTAGCCCAGCCTTTTTGGCCTCTGCCACCAGCGTCGCATCGGTTTGATCGTCGCCTTGATAGCCCGGCACGCAAGGCACACCCGCCGCAATCATGCGGATTTTGCTGGCGGATTTATTGCCCATTTTGTCGATGGAATGGGCGTCGGGGCCGACAAAAACCAAGCCCGCGTCGTGCACCGCTTGGGCAAACTCGGCGCGCTCGGACAAAAACCCGTAACCGGGGTGGATAGCCCCCGCGCCACTCTCCTGAGCCGCAGCGATGATGCGCTCGATGACGAGATAGGACTCCTTCGACGGCGCTGGGCCTATGCAGATCGCTTGGTCCGCCTCGCGTACATGCAGCGCGTCGCGGTCAGCCTCGCTGTAGACAGCGACGGTCTGGTAGCCGGCTTTCTTCGCCCCGCGAATCACGCGGACGGCAATCTCACCGCGATTGGCGACGAGCAATTTGGAAAATTTTTGCGTCATGAGGAGTCTCTTTTTGCTTGTCATTCCCGCGAAGGCGGGAATCCAGTTTTTATTCGGGTGTCGCCCATTTAGGCGCACGCTTTTGCATAAACGCGGCGATGCCTTCGGGAGCTTCCGGCGAGCGGGCGCAGGCGGCAAAACGCGCTGCGGCGTCATCAAGCACTGCATCCATCGGCAGCTTGCCGACGTTGAGCAGGATGGCCTTAGTCACCGCGTTGGCATTGGGAGCGCAGCGCAGTACCGATTGCAGCGCGTCGGCCAGCAGGTTGTTCAGTGCTTCCTCAGTGCTGAAGGTATCGTGCACGAGGCCCAAGCGCTTCGCCTCATCGCCATTGAACTGCGCGCTGGTCAGCGCCAAGCGCCGTGCTTGCGTGAGGCCAATGCGCTCGACGACAAACGGCGCGATCTGCGCGGGTGGCAAGCCACGCGAGGTCTCAGGCATGCCGAACTTTGCGCTGGAGTGCGCAAAGGCGATGTCGCTGACGCAAGCCAAGCCGAAGCCACCGCCCAACACTGCGCCCTCACAAATGGCGATCACCACCTGCGGTGCATGGGCGACCTGCCGCAGCATGGTGCCGAAGCGCCGGTTAATCCCCGCAATAGGGTCGGCCTCGCCGGCCGCCACTGGTTTGCCGGCACTGGCGAACATGTTTTTGAGGTCAGCCCCCGCACAAAAGTGCCCGCCCGCGCCGCGCAGCACCACGGCCCGGATGGAGCGCTCGGTAGCGATCGCCGCGAAGACGGCCTCAATCTCTGAGAGCATTTCCGGCGTCATCGCGTTGCGCGCTTCGGCGCGGTTCAGCGTGACGTGCAATACGCCTTTTTCTAGGTGGAGGTTTAGGTCTTTGGTATTGGGTAGATGCATAAATGGCTAATTTTTTGCTCAGATGCAATTGAGGCTTTTTACAACCGCGAAGGTGGGGCCAGTCAATGTCATTCCCGCGAAGGCGGGGCCAGTCAATGTCATTCCCGCGAAGGCGGGAATCCCGGCATCTGTTTGCGTCCTACTCAAGTAATCCATCGTAAAGGTCTAGCCAGTTTGGGTTAACTATTTCAATCAGCCTTATTTTCCACTCACGGTTCCATTTTTTGATTTGCTTCTCACGCAAGATGGCCGCTTCTGCATCGCCCTGTGGTTCAAACCAAACCAGCTTATCCACTCCATATTGGTGCGTGAAGCCAGCTACGACCTTATTTTTGTGCTGCCAAATACGCTTGGGTAAATCCGAGGTCACTCCCAAATACAAGGTGCCATTCTTGGCACTCGCCAGCAGATAAACGAAGAACTGTTTCTCTTGAGCGAGCATTTACAGATACCTAGATTCCCGCCTGCGCGGGAATGACA
>CAZHTI010000065.1:6996-15980 GCA_964535755.1 uncultured Salinisphaerales bacterium
TCCCGCCTGCGCGGGAATGACAAAAATGCCGAATTCAGGCCTTCTTTTTGCCGCCATAGCCCAAACGCTTGCTAATAATCCCCAGCATCACTTCGTCCGCGCCGCCGCCAATCGCGTGCAGGCGTAGGTCGCGGTACATCTGGCTGACGCGGTTGTCCCACATAAAGCCCTGCCCGCCCCAATATTGCAGACAGGCGTCTGGGACTTCCCGGCCAAGTTGGCCCGCCTTCAGCTTTGCCATGGACGCCAGCAAGGTGACGTCCTCACCTTTGAGCATTAACTCAACGGCGCGGTAGGTCAGTGCACGCAAGGCCTCAATCTCGCACTTGAGTTGTGCCAAGCGGAATTGCACGACTTGGTTGTCCAAAATCGTCTGGCCGAAGGCATTGCGTTGGCGCGTATAGGCCGCCGTGTCGTCGACACAGGCGTCCATCGCCAACAGGATGCTGGCCGACAAAAACAGCCGCTCTTCTTGGAACTGCTGCATCTGGTAGGTAAAGCCCTTGCCCTCCTCGCCGATCAGGTTGCGCGCAGGCACGCGGACGTCGTCGAAGAAAATGATGGCGGTGTCGCTGGAGCGCTGGCCGAGTTTGTCCAGCTTGGTGTTGCGGCTCACGCCCTTGGCGTCCAAGGGCACGACGATCAAGCTCTTATTGCTGTGCTTGCCGCTTGCGTTGGGCTCCCCGGTATTGACAAGGGTGCAGGCCCAATCGCCCTGCGTACCGTTGGTGATCCACATCTTTTGGCCGTTGATGACGTACTCATCGCCTTGGCGCACCGCAGTGGTCTTGATGCCGGCGACGTCACTGCCCGCACCCGGCTCGCTCACTCCGATACAGGCGACCATATCGCCCGCAACCGCTGGCTTGAGGTAGTTCTCTTTCAGGTAGTCCGAGCCAAAGCGCGCCAAGGCGGGCGTGGCCATATCGGTCTGCACGCCGATGGCCATCGGAATGCCGCCGACACTGCACGCGCCCAGTGCCTCGGCAAAGGCGATCTGATAGCTGTAATCGAGGCCCAAGCCGCCGACGCTCTCGGGCTTGGCGATGCCCAATAGGCCTAAGTCGCCCATCTTCTTGAGCACCTCGCGCGCGGGCCAAATGCCGTCGCGCTCCCACTCGGCGACGTGCGGGTTGATCTGCTCCTCGACAAACTTCTTGGTGGTGTCGAATAGGCTGGTGTGTTCTGACGTGAATTGCATCGCGTTGCTCCTGCGTACTGCGTAGGGTGGGCAGGTTTCATCTGCCCACCGTGTTCAATTCCTTGCCGGCGAATTGGTGGGCACGCTGCGCGTTGCCCACCCTACGCCCGCGACTACAACCGCGCCACGCCAAAGCTATTCGGGTAGACCTTGCGCGCTTGGGCTTCACGGCACACGGATAGGCACAGCCCCAGCACCTTGCGGGTGTCGCGGGGGTCGATCAGGCCATCGTCGAACAGGCGTGCGGTGGCGGCAAAGGCGTGTGACTCTTTGTCGAACTGCTTGACGATGTTGCTCTCTACAACGCCGAGCATTTTCTCGTCCTTCTCTTCCAGCACCTTGCCTTCCGCCTCCCACTTCGCACGGGTGATGATGGCCATCACCTTTGCCGCCTGCTCGCCGCCCATGACCGAGGTGCGGCTGTTGGGCCAGGCAAAAATGAAGTGCGGGCCAAAGCCGCGGCCGCACATCCCGTAATTGCCGGCGCCGAAGCTGCCGCCCATGACGATGGTGATTTGCGGCACCGTGGCATTCGCTACGGCCTGAATCATCTTCGAGCCGTGCTTGACGATGCCGCCCTGCTCGCTCTCTGAGCCCACCATGTAACCGGTGGTGTTCATCAGGTAGATGATGGGGGTGTTGGACTGGCAGCATTGTTGGATGAACTGCCCCGCCTTGGTGGCACCGCGCACGGTAATCGGCCCGTTATTGCTGATGATGCCCACCGTGTGCCCGTGCAGGGTGGCACGGCCGCAGATGGTTTGCTGGTCGTACTCGTATTTAAAGTCGAGGAATTCGCTGCCATCGACCAAGCGGGCGATGATTTCTCGCGCGTCGACCGGCTTGCGGTAGTCGGGCGGCATCACGCCGCAAAGTTCTTCGACTGCGTAGGCAGGCGCACGCACTTGGCGCAGCTCCAACTTTGGCCGCTGGGCGTTCCAGTGCAGGCTCCGGACGATGTCCCGCGCCATGCGGATGCCGTCGCCGTCGTTCTCCGCCAAAAACTCCGTAGTACCAGCGACCTGCGCGTGCATCTCAGCCCCGCCTAGGTCTTCGTCTTTGGCGATTTCGCCAGTCGCTGCTTTTAGCAAGGGCGGGCCGGCTAGGAACACTTTGGCGTTCTTGCGGATCATGATGACGTAGTCCGACAAGCCCGGCATGTAGGCACCACCAGCAGTGGACGACCCATG
The DNA here is from genome assembly GCA_964535755.1 of uncultured Salinisphaerales bacterium. GTDB lineage: Bacteria > Pseudomonadota > Gammaproteobacteria > Nevskiales > Nevskiaceae > Stagnimonas. The sequence continues at coordinate 9,388 of CAZHTI010000065.1, forward strand.
CACGATGGTCACCTGCGGGATGCCCGCTGCTGAGAGCCGACACTGGTTGGCAAAGGTTTTGCCACCGGGGATGAATAGCTCGGCTTGGTAGAGCAGGTTCGCGCCACCGGACTCAATCATGCTCACCACCGGCAGCTTTTGCTGCAGCGCAATCTCTTGCAGGCGCAGGGTTTTTTGCACGCCCCAAGGCGTCATGGTGCCGCCCTTGATGGCGCTATTGCTGGCGACCACCAAGCAGCGTGTACCGGAAACATAGCCGATGCCGGCAATCATGTTGCCGCCCGCCAAGCTGCCGTCTTTGTCGTCGTGCAGCTTGTAGCCGCACAGCGTGCTGAACTCCAGCCAAGGGCTGCCGCGGTCGAGCATCAAATGCAGGCGCTCTCTGGGCAATAATTGGTTGCGCTTGTGGAAGCGCCCGCGCTTGGACTCTTCTTCGTCGCGGCCTTTTTGCTCCACCGCGCGCCAGTCGGCGATGAACTGCAACATGCCCTCGCGATTCGCCTTGAAGCTGTCGCTGAGGGTGTCGATCTTGGATTCGATAACAGGCATTTCCGTCCGCACTCTGGGATAGGGTCAATACCGCTATTGAAGCAGGATTTCCCTAGCTATTCACGGACAATTTTTCTTACCGGACGGGCAAATGGAGCCCTATTGACGGCGGCTATTCTCTAGTCAGCGATGCGCGGCTTCCAAGCCGACGCGCCTAAGAAAATTAGCAGCAACTGCTTCTCGCAATGGCGATAGATGCGCGCCATTTCTGCGGTGTCCGTGGGGTCGGCATCTAGCACCAATTCCGTCGCCGCCATCACGGTGTTGACGACTAGGCCAGCCATCATCCGCAGGTCATCGCCGCTAAAGTTCTTCAGCGCGCCAAATGGGGCTAAGTCTGCCGCCAACTCGCTCACCCAAAGCCGCACTTCCTTACGGATGGCAAGGCGCACCGGCGAGGAACCACTGACGCGCTCCTTGGCGATGAATTGGAAGTGCAAGCGGTGCGCTTGGGCGTAGCGCAAGAAAATCTGCACCGAGTTGGCGATGAGGTTAGACGCCGGCAGTTTCGCCGCGCGCGCCTCACGCATCAGGTCATGCAGGGTGGCAAAGCTGTCATCCACCAAGGCGAGACCTAGGTCCTCCATCCCCGTGAAGTGCCGATAAAACGCAGCGGGCACGACCCCCGCGACCTTCGCCACTTCACGCAGCGAGAGCGAAGAAAAGCTGCGCTCACCCTCCAGCAAATTCAGCGCGGCATCGAGCAATGCGCGCCGCGTCCTTTGCTTGCGCTCATCGCGGCCAGAGCCCTCGTCTTCGCTTCTCGTTCTGATCTTCATGGCGCATTGTAACCGGTGAACGACTTGCTCAAATAAACACCAGATGCTTGTTATCGCGCCCAGAGAACAGGTTTTTTATCAGCGATAACAGTTGTTTACGATTTTGAGTGAACAACTGTTTGCTATTTGCTGTTTTGCGATTTACAGTGCACACATGTTCACTTTAACCCACGAGGTCGCCATGCCACTTAACGCCGCAAGCAGCGCTAAACCCGCCATCAAGCTGCTGGATTTCGTCGCCAAGCTCGCCACCCCTTTGGTGCCTGACGACTACATTGAACTCCTCAACCCGCTCTGGGTGCGCAACAGCCAGCGCGCCCAGGTGGAATCGGTAACCGCCGAAACTCCTGAAGCCGCAACCATCACCCTGCAACCCGGCCCGCGCTGGGCTGGCCACAAGCCGGGCCAGTTCGCGCGCATCGCGGTGAACGTCGATGGCGTGCGCCATCAGCGCACCTACTCGATCAGCTCTGCCCCCGAGCGCGCCGATGGCCGCATTACCCTCACGGTGAAGGCCATCGACGAGGGCCGTGTCTCCAACCATCTGGTGCATGCCATCAAGGCGGGTACGGTGATTGACCTCGCCGAGGCCGCTGGCGAATTCGTTTGGCCTGCTGATGTCAGCAAGGGCCTGCTGTTGATTGCCGCTGGAAGCGGCATCACGCCGATCATGAGCCAGCTGCGCAGCGCTGCCGCCCGCAAAGCCATGCCCACCGCCACCCTGCTCTATTACGCACCAACCCCGGCCGAAACCATTTTTGCCGACGAGCTGCAAGCGATGGCCGCCGCCCACCCCAGCCTCACCGTGCACCTGGTGCACACCCGTGTGGCCAGTGACTCCGCCCTGCGCGGCCACTTTGCCAGCGCCCACCTCAATGCCGCCTGCCCGGACTGGGCCAGCCGCCACACCCTGGCCTGCGGCCCCGCCGCGATGCTGGAAGCGGTGGAAACCCTCTGGGCCCGCAGCGGCAAGAGCGCGCAACTCAGCACCGAGCGCTTTCTCGCCAAGCTGGCTCCAGTCGCCGAAGATGCCTGTGGCGGCACGCTGCGCTTTGTCACTTCGGGCGGCGAATGCAGCAGCGACGGCAAGACCTCGATGCTCGTTACCGCCGAGGCCGCTGGGCTCGCCCCCGCCCACGGTTGCCGCATGGGCATTTGCCACGGCTGCACGGTGACGCTCAAGAGCGGCCAAGTCCGCGACCTACGCGATGGCCGCGTCTTTGGCGAAGAGGACGACCTCATCCAGATCTGCGTGTGCGCACCTGCTGGCGACGTCGCCATCGCCCTTTAGGTCAGGTTCAACCCGACCGTTCTCCCCAGAAAAGCCGTGCTGTAGGGCTTACAGCCCGACCTACGAAAAACCAAGGACTCCCTCATGACCTACCTCGAAAACACCAGCAACGCCAGCTTTGCCTCCGACGAGGCTACCGCCACCGTGCCGACCAAGCGCACCATCCGCAGCGGCAAGAAGGCGGCGGCCGTCACCCCAGAGCAAGCGCTGCCCTACCTGACCAACGCGCAGGCCGAAGCCTTCGGCAAAAAGATGGAGGCGATCCGCCAGTCCATCCTCGACAAACGCGGTGCCGAAGACGCGGCCCACATCCGCAAAATGGTCAAGCTACAGCGGCAGATGGAAGTCGGTGGCCGTGCCCTCATCTACGCCGGCGTGGTGTTCCCGCCCGCGTTGGTGGCCGGTGCTGGCGTGCTCGGTGCGGCGAAGATTCTCGACAACATGGAAGTCGGCCACAACATCATGCACGGCCAGTACGACTGGATGCGTGACCCCAAGATCCACAGCTCCAAGTGGGAATGGGACACCGCCTGCCCGGCCGACCAGTGGAAGAAAACCCACAACGTCGAGCACCACACTTGGACCAACGTGCTCGGCATGGACCGTGACGTTGGCTACGGGATCTTGCGGATGAGCGACCAAGAGCGCTGGCACCCCGCGCATCTGCTCAACCCCATCAACAATTTCCTGCTCGCCACCTTCTTCCAATGGGGCGTGGCCCTGCACGATGCTGAGATGGACTCGATCAGCAAGACCGGCAAGGTGAGCGACTACACCAAGGGCAAGCTCAAGGGCATGTGGCAGAAGGCAAAAAAGCAGGTGCTCAAGGACTATGTATTGTTCCCCGCACTCGCCGGCCCCGGCTTTTTGCCGGTGCTCGGTGCCAACGTCACTGCCAACCTGATTCGCAATTACTGGACGTACATGATCATCTTCTGCGGGCACTTCCCCGAGGGCGTGCATCAGTTCAGCAAGGAGAGCGTGGCCGGCGAAACCAAGGGCCGCTGGTATCTGCGCCAGCTGCTCGGCTCCGCCAACATCAAGGGCGGCAAGCTCATGCACATCATGAGCGGGCACCTGACCTTCCAGATCGAGCACCACTTGTTCCCCGACTTGCCGAGCTATCGCTACCCCGAGATAGCGCCGCAGGTGCAGGCCGTCTGCAAGGAGTTTGGGCTGCCTTACAACAGCGGCTCTTTGCCTAGGCAGTTCGGCACCACGCTGAAGCGCATCTTCAGCCTGGCGGTGCCCACTGCCGATGAGCTCAAGGCGCGCCTGCCCGCCTTCGCCTAAACGCACCAGTGAGGGCGGCGTCCGCAAGGGCGTCGCTTTTTTATGTCCGAACCACCGCTGCTGCCCGGCCCGCTGGCCACAGCACTGCTCATCCTCCTGCGCGCCAGCGACCGGGAGCTGCCCACGTTTGAAGTGCTCGCCGCGCGCTTGGGGGCGCATCCACGCAGCCTGCGGCGGCGGCTGCAAGCCGAAGGGCTGAGCTACCTGCAGTTGCGCAATGCGGTCAGGGCCGAGCGGGCCATCCAGCTGCTGTGCGCAGAACACCTGACGCACGAGCAAATCGCCTCGCGCCTGGGCCTGAGTGATGGCTCCAGCTTTAGAAGAGCCTTCCGTGCCTGGACGGGCAAGTCTCCGCGTGCCTATCGCCGCAGCGCAGCAACATAGCGCAGCATTTTTTGGCCGCCAGCCCCAAGTGCCGCCGACGGTTGTCCAGAAAAGCCCTTGCATCCGGTCTTCGGCGCGGCGCACATTCGGGCCATGGCGGCACCACGACTGCCAGACAAACAGCACTTTTGCAGAGGAGAACTGCGATGAGCGAGAAACTGGCCTTGGCCAAGCCCACCCTGTTGGACCGCATCACCGCCGTCACCGACGCCTTCGCCTGGCCGCTGCGCACCTCGCATTATCTGGAGCTGGTGAATCCGCTCTGGACCACCCACGCCCTGCAAGCGCGGGTGGAAAAGGTCTGGGACGAGACCGCCGACGCCCGCACCATTACGCTCAAGCCCGGCCGCAACTGGCGCAGCCATCGCCCCGGCCAGCATTTGCGCATCGGTGTGCCCATAGCCGGGATGCACTACACCCGCACCTATTCGATCAGCTCGGCGCCAGAGGCGAGTGATGAGTTCATCACCATCACCGTGAAGGCCATCGCCGGTGGCCGTATGTCGCATCACCTCGTGCGCAAGTTGAAGGTGGGCGACTTCCTGCCGATTGGCGTGCCGCAGGGCGACTTCTACCTGCCCGACGCCAATCCGGTGCAGCCGCTGTTCATCAGTGCGGGCAGCGGCATCACACCCATCATGAGCATGCTGCGCAGCCTGGTGTTGCAAGAGCGGATGCCGGACATCACCCACATTCACTACGCGCCACACGCCTACGACGTGATTTTTGGCAACGAGCTGAAGGCGCTGGCGGCACAAAATCCGCGCTACAAGCTGAAGCTGATCTTCACCCGCGAACCGGGCGAAGTGCCGGTGCCGGGCTCGCGGCCCGACCGCCACTTCAGCGTCAAGCAGCTCAGGGCTTTGTGCCCCGACTGGCAGACGCGCGATGTCTACGCATGCGGCCCGCAGGGCCTGCTCGATGCGGTGGAGGGCCATTGGCAACAGTCAGGCCTCAAGCGGCAGCTACACACCGAGCGCTTCCTGGCCCAGATTGCGAAAGCGCCCAGTGAGGTGACGGCGGGCACCGTGAGTTTTGCCAAGAGTGCCGTGCAGGCTGAGTCCGATGGCCATATCAACCTATTGCGCCTTGCCGAAGACAACGGCCTGAACCCGCCGCATGGCTGCCGCATGGGCATTTGCCACGGCTGCGATGCGGTGCTGAAAAGCGGCTGTGTCCGTGACCTGCGCACCAATACGCTGCTCAATGAGGTCGGCCAAATCATCCAGATCTGTGTTTGTGCCGCCGCTGGCGATGCCGTTCTCGACGTTTAACCCGTTTACTGAACCACACCCAAGGAGATTGCCATGGGCATGCCCAAACACCTGAGCGCCAATGAAATTGAAGAATTTGGCCGCGAGATGGACGCCATCCGCAATGAAGTTATGGACTCGCGCGGCGCTGCCGACCGCGCCTACATCCTCAAGATCATCCGCGTGCAGCGCAGCCTCGCACTCGGCGGCCGCATCGTGATGTTTTTGAGTCTGCTCTTGATGCCGGCTACCGCGCTGCCGTATTCCGGCTGGCCGCAGTTCATCGTGGGCCTGGCGCTGGGTGGCGTGATGCTCGGCATTGCCAAAATCATGGAGAACATGGAGATCGGCCATAACGTCATGCATGCCCAGTGGGACTGGATGCGCGACCCCAACATCCAGAGCAACACTTGGGAGTGGGACAGCGTCTGCCCGTCGGACCAGTGGAAGCACAGCCACAACGTGGTGCACCACACCTGGACCAATGTCTTCGGCAAAGACCCCGACATTGGTTATGGCGTACTGCGGGTGACCGCCAAGCAGCGCTGGAAGCCCGTGAACCTGTTCAACCCCATCATCAACGTCTTTCTCAACATCCTCTTCCAATGGGGTGTTGCAGTTCACGACGTACACATTGGCCGCATCATGAGCGGCAAGCAGACGCTGGCGCAGACCATGCCCATGCTGCGCCGCATTGGCTGGAAGGCCTCACGCCAGCTCGCGAAGGACTACCTGCTCTGGCCCGCACTCGGTGCATTGCTCACGGTGCCTACCGCACTCGCGCTCGGCCTGCCCCTGCTGCCGATTGCCGGCGTGGGGTATCTGAGCGTGGTGCTGGGCAACGCTTTGGCCAATTTGATGCGCAATGTCTGGTCGAACGTCATCATCTTTTGCGGCCACTTCCCCACCGGGGTGCATCACTTCACCAAGGAAGAAGTAGCAGGCGAAACCCGCGCGCGCTGGTATGTGCGGCAACTGCTGGGCAGCGCCAACATCGGCGGCGGCAAACTCTTCCACATCCTCAGCGGCAACCTCAGCCACCAG
>CAZHTI010000066.1:0-3531 GCA_964535755.1 uncultured Salinisphaerales bacterium
GCAAATCACCCACGCTTTGTTTGAGGTGGGTGGGCAGTATCGGAGGAATATGTGATGAGTGGTAGCAGCGCGAGGCCGTTTTCATTACGTATCTTTGTGGCTGATGGGGATCCGGACGGATTACGAATTGCCGAACGTTCGAACTGGATTGGTAAAGCATTAATCTTTCCCAGAGCGCTTTTCACTAACGTACGCAGTCGTGACGAATTCAACCAAACGGGGGTTTACCTACTTCTGGGCCCTCGTGATGACGGCGAGGGCGAAAAACTCTATGTGGGTGAGGGAGATCCGGTTCGTCCACGACTTGAGCGGCACCATGCTGACAAGGACTTCTGGACAAAGGCACTATTTTTTGTAGCACCAACTGGGCAGCTCAACAAAGCCCACGTTCAATACTTGGAGGCACAGCTCATTCAGCGTGCGAAACAAGCCAAACGAATGCCGCTTGACAACTCCAATCAGCCTACAGAGCCGACACTGTCTGAATCTGATCGAGCAGACATGCTGGTTTTTCTAGACCATATGCTGGAAATGCTCCCTGTTTTGGGTATTCATGCGTTTGAGAGCGCCAAAGATGCTGCTCCTATCGCAAAAACCAATCCGACATTGTTTTGCTCAGGTAAAGGGGTGATTGCGGAAGGGCATGAATCTATGCAGGGCTTTGTCGTTAAAGCCAACTCTCAAGCGGCGCTAGAGACCGCACCGTCGATGCAGCAGCACGTGAGATCAATGTTCGATTTGCGCGAAAAATTAATTTCAATCGGCGTCCTTGTCGCGGAGCAGGCGTTTTACCGCTTTACTCAAGATTATGTATTCAGCTCTCCTTCTACCGCAGCGGCGGTTGTTCTTGGCAGAAGCGCCAACGGGCGTATCGAATGGAAAGACCAAGCGGGTCGAGTGCTTAAGTCTATACAGGCAGCAGAGGTGAAGCAGGTGGTTTAATGCGCGGATACGTACTGCCTCGCCATGAATTTGGTCAAACTTGTCTTGCACCAATCCTTTAAGAACCCATGCACGTGGACGATCGCTGGTCACCGCTATTGCCTGCCGATGAGGACGAGGCTCCGACTCGCGAATATGTCATCAGCGCTAAGGTCTGGCGCTGGAAGGGCGATAGCGGATTTCATTTTGCCACCGTGCCGGAGGCGCAAGGCCAAGCCATCCGCCAGCGCTTTGGCAAAAGCGCCAAGGGCTGGGGCTCAATTAAAGTGCGGGTGACGATTGGCGATACGGAATGGCCCACTTCGCTATTCCCGCACAAGGAGGCTAATTCCTATGTATTCGCCATTAAGGCCGAGGTGCGCAAGAGCGAGAACATCCGTGATGGCGACACCATCACCGCCACGCTGCACATCGCCTAGCCGCTAGGCTAAAAGCTGCGCACACAAAAAAACATCGGCCAAGCCATTGCTCAGCCGATGCTTTGGGCGAATCAACCAAGCGTTTAGGCGGCAACAGCAGGTTTGGCGCGGTAGGCAGCACGCTGTGCCTTCTTAGCTTTGCGGGCCAGCTTGTTCTCCACGGCCTGCTCCTTATTGCTGACGGCAGTCACACGCGCAAGGCGCTCGCGCACCGAGGCGTAGCCCTCTTGCACAGCGGCAAGAATCTCCTCCTTGCCCTCGCTGGCGGAATCAAGCGCCGCAGCTTTGGCATTGACCAAGCGCAGGCGGATGGGCGTGGCGGAATCCAGCAAAACGCTGCGCTGTGCGGCGACTGCCGACTGCACTTGCTCGACAACAACGGTCGCAACGTGGGTGGTGGCTTCCGCACCGGTGCTGACAACGGCGAGCGCGTGCTCGGCAATCGCGGAGGCGCGACGCTGGGCGTAAGCGACTTGCGACTTAGCGGTATCGACGGTGGTTTGAATATTCATGGCTGCTCCAACAGGTAGTAGGAAACAATGGGGGCGAAGTGGTGCAGAGCCACTATCCGAAGCACGGGTGAAGCCCCTCTGAACTCCGGCACTGAGGCAATCCCCCAAATGCGGGATTGCGCGTTGATTGGGCTGGCTACACTGCTCACCACCCATCCGCCACGCCTAAGCTGCAAGGAGCGACTTTCCACATGATCGGCATCCCACTCGGATTGCTCACCGCAAACGCCGTCGAATGGACGATGCACAAATATGTGCTGCACGAGCGTGGCCGCAATCGCGCGAGCTTTTGGGCCTTCCACTTCCACGAGCACCATCGGGAAGTCCGCAAGCACGACTTCTACGACCCCAACTACGAGAAGTTCCCGCTCGGCCTGCACGCGCAGGGCAAAGAGGCTTGGTCTTTGATTGCAGCGAGTGCGGCCTTGGCCCCCATGTTCCCCGTCGCACCCTTCTTTGTCGGCACGCTGTGGTACTGCGCGGGCAATTACTACGCGGTACACAAGCGCGCCCACCAAGACCCAGCTTGGGGCAAGGCGCATCTGCCGTGGCACTACCACCACCACATGGGCCGCAATGCCGATGCCAATTGGTGTGTGACGAAGCCTTGGTTCGACTATGCGATGGGCACGCGGGAGTTCATGCCGGATACGCCCAGAGAGGTCAATATTTTGGGGCTAAGCGCCCTGCCCGCTTGGATCGCGGAGCGCTTGCCGAAGCCGGATCGATTAGGGCGGGTTGTGGGGGCTAAGGCCCAGCAAGCGTAGGGGCGAGGCATGCGCCTCGCCCCTACTTTGTGCCTAGCCTGCGTAGAAGTGGGGCACCCCCGGCGGCTGGCGACGGAAGCGCTTGTAGCCCCACCAATACTGCTCCGGGCAAGCACGCACGCAGGCGGCTAGCCCTTCATTCATCGCTGCCGTGGCCACCACTGGGTCGGGGTCATAGATACCTGAGGGTGCGGGCGAGTAATGGCCGATGTAGCCCTGCGCGCGCGGTAGGCGCTCGCCGAACATGAAGACCACCGGCGCGCCGCTCTCTTGCACCAAGCGGGCGATGAGTGTGGGCGTATGCGCGGCAACACCCATAAAGGGCACGAAGATGCCGCGACCCTCTGGGGGGTCATGGTCGGGCATGTAGTAGACGCCGAAGCTCTGCGCCAGCAGTGGCAGAGCCGCGCGCCGTACCCCTGCCTGCGCCTCAATCATCTTGCCGCCGAAACGCCGACGGCCTTTGAGCGAGAGATCATTCAGCGCGCCTTTTTGCGGCTTGTAGAGACCATAAAACGGGTAGTTGGCGGACATCGGGATCGCCACTGCCTCAAATGCACCTTGGTGCAGCGTCAGCAGAATCACCCCCTTACCTTGGGCGAAGGCCGCATCGAGACAGGCGATGCCGCGCCACTCCCGCACACTGTTGCGCACGGATTTGCCGGGGCCTAGCCAGACGCGTGCGGTCTCGACATAGGTCTTGAACTCATGCCCCAAGGATGCCTTGGCGATGCGCGTCTGCTCCGCTATCGAGAGCTCCGGCATGCAAGCAGCGATGTTGCGCAGTGCGACGCGGCGGCGCGCCGAATGCGTGACCCAGAGCAGCCAGCCAATGCAGCCGCCCAAGGCTTGCAGAGCCGCTAAGGGCAGCCAAGCCAGCAGATGGAAAAG
>CAZHTI010000066.1:3631-6900 GCA_964535755.1 uncultured Salinisphaerales bacterium
AGCCGCCCAAGGCTTGCAGAGCCGCTAAGGGCAGCCAAGCCAGCAGATGGAAAAGCACGCGCATGGAGCAGCCTCAAAAAGGTGATGCGCGATTATCGGTCAGCGGCTCCGGTGGCGGGTGCTGTGCGACCAAGGGCGCGCAAATCGACACCAATGAGATTGCAAAGTCCTTTGCAGAGTTGCGTATTGCAGCGACCCACAATTGCCGCCATCAACCCCGCTAAGGCTTACCCATGCCGACCGAAAATATCGCCGCTTTGATGATCTTTGCTGGTTTTGCTGCCGCCGAGGCATGGCGTGGCGGCTTGCTGCGCAAGTTGGGTCAACGCAGCAAAGATGTGCAGGTGGAGCTTATCGGCGGGATCATCTTGCTGCTCATCACTCAGCCGATGGTGTTGCTCGCCAGTGCCAGCTTGGCGCAGTGGTTTTGGCCGGAGGCCAACGGGGCCTTGGCTGGGATTGCGATTGGCCTCAAGGTGCTCTTGCTGCTCGTCTGCGACGACATGATGCAGTACTGGTGGCACCGGCTCTCGCACCGCTTGCCTTGGCTCTACAAGCTGCACCGCGCGCACCACGATGCCCCCTACATGAGCGTACGCATCATGTATCGCAATAACCTCTTTTACTACGCGATGATGCCTAGCCTTTGGTTATCTGGCCTGTTGATTTACCTCGGCTTGGGCAGTGTCTATGCGGTGTATTTGGCGGTGAAGTTGGCGGTGATCGCCGGTGCCCACTCCGACGTCTGCTGGGACGCCAAGCTGCGGCAGATCCCTGCCCTGCGCCCCTTGATGTGGCTCGTAACGCGCATCTTCTCCACCCCGCTGACGCACTTCGCCCACCACGGCAAAAACTTGAGCGACGGTGCGACCCACTACAAAGGCAACTTCGGCAACTTGCTGTTTATTTGGGACATCCTCTTCGGCAGCGCGAAAATCCCCAGCCATTACCCCAAAGCTTACGGAGTCGAAAACCTGCCGGAGGTGAGCGCCGGTGAGCAACTGCTCTGGCCCTTGGTAAATGGCTCACCCGCCTTAGTGCGCGAACCCCCCGCAGGGCGGGCCGAGCTGACGCGCAACTAATCGGCCAGCCAGCGCTGTAGCGCCTGCGGCTGAAGCAGGACGATGGCGCGGTACTCGGTGGCGAGCCAGCGCTGCTGGACGAGCGGCCGCAGCGCAAGCCCTAGGGCAACGCGGCTAACCCCCAAGGCCTCCGCCAATTCGGTTTGGCTGCCTTGGTAGCGCAGGCCGGAGTCATCCACGCGCGCGAGTTGCAGCAGTTGTTTGACCAGCCGTTTGCCGAGCGGCAGCTCAAAGCGGTCGTGGATACGGTCCAGCGCCCACTGCAAGCGGTGCGCAAGCATGGTCAGCACGGCATCGCGCAGCGCGGGGGATTCGTCCATGCAGCGGCGGAAGGCCTGCGGCCCTAGGTGGAGCACGGTTGTCGCCCCTTTCGCTTCGGCGTCGTGGTAACGGGGAGCGTTCGCAAACAGGGTGAACTCGCCGTAGCTATCGCCCGGCAACAACTGCGCGGTCACGATTTTGCGGCCATCGCCAGCGAGGTTGGCGAGCACAATCGCCCCCGACTCCACCACGCCCATCGACTGCTCGACGTCACCACAGCGGTGCAAGATTGCGCCATCGGCATAGCGCTTGAGCTTGCCCGCCTGCCGCAAATGCGCCTGCTGCTCCGGCGTCAGCAGCTTGAAGAAGCTCGGGTGGCCGGCTGGCAGCGTGGCGCTAGGGTGGGTCGGGCTGGCCATAGTGCGCGGACAAAAAAGCCTCCTCCGGAGCAACAGACTTGAGATGGATGTAGCGTTCAGCAGCTTAAAAGATTGCCGGGTCGCGGCGCTGCGTTTGCCGCTAAACGCTGGGCATCTGCGGCTGCCATGAGCTTCGCCAAGTATCATGCGCGGCTAGAGTCCTTATTGATCGGCGGCAACTCGCCGCCTAAACCTGCCATGACCCGTTTCGGATACGACATCGCCACTGAAGGCAAAGAGGTAGAAACCTTCGGGCCGAGCAAGACGCAGGTCAAAGATGACCTGCACGAGCTGCGGGACTTGGGCCTAGAACTGCTAGAGATCCCGCAGGAGCGTTTCTCCCGCATCCCGATGGACGAGCGTCTGCGCGAAGCTTTTGCGGAACTGCAACGCATCAGCAGCCACGGCGCACGCAAGCGCCAAGCCCAGTACATCGGCAAATTGCTGCGCGATGCCGATGCCGAGGGCTTCAAGCAGGTGTTGGAGAACTACCGGCGCGGCAAGGCGGCTGCCGCACAGGGCTTCCCAGAGATCGCCAAGTGGCGCGACCGTCTGTTGGCCGAGGACGCCGCCCTCACCGATTGGCTCAATCGCTACCCCTTGGGCGACACCCGCCAGCTACGCAGCTTGATTCGCGCCGCCCGCAAGGAGGAAGCTGCTTGGGCGGAGGAGCTCGCCCACAGCGGCGTTGCCCCGCCCAAGGGCCGCGCCTATCGCGAGTTATTCCAAGTGCTGCGCAGTACCAGCGACGCGGCGGAACTCGACGCGCACAGCCCATGACCCGCCTCTATTTGCCGCTGCCCTTGGCGACCGGCGAGACCATCGACCTCCCCGAAGCCGCCGTCCGCCACGTCGTGCAGGTGCTGCGCATGGGTAATGGCGAGCAGCTCAGCGTCTTTAACGGCCAAGGTGGCGAGTACCGCGCGCGCTTGCAGAACGTCGCCCGCCGCAGCGCCTCGCTGCTCGTTGAAGATCACCGCAGCGGGGCAGCAGAGCCGCGCTTGGCGGTGACGCTAGGCCAGTGCATCAGCAAGGGTGATCGCATGGATTACGCCGTGCAGAAGGCCACCGAGCTGGGCGTGGCGCGCATCGTGCCGCTGATCTCTGAGCGCGGCGTGGTCAAGCTCGCGGAAGAACGCTGGGAGAAAAAAACCGAGCACTGGCGCGCGGTAGCGGTCTCAGCGGCCGAGCAATGCGGGCGCACCACGGTGCCGGAGATTTCTGAGCCCGAGCGCTTCGATATGTTCGCGGTGGCCAAGGAGCGCTCAGGGCTCAAGCTGATTTTGGCGCCGGGTGGGGTGCTGACGACCAGCACGCTGTTCACCCAGCCTATGCCTGAAGCCGCCACTGCACTGATCGGCCCCGAGGGCGGCTTTAGCGAGTTGGAAGTGCATCTGGCGACGCGCTACGGCTGGCAGCCGCTAGCCTTGGGCGAGCGGATTCTGCGCACGGAGACCGCGCCGGTTGCCCTACTCGCCAGCCTACTCACCGGGTGGCAGGCTTGGTA
>CAZHTI010000066.1:7000-15940 GCA_964535755.1 uncultured Salinisphaerales bacterium
GGGACTGAGCGGCTAGAATCGCGCTCCCTTTTAGCCCGCCTCTCAGGTCTGTCCGCATGACTTTCGTCGTCGTCGAAAACTGCATCAAGTGCAAATACACCGACTGTGTAGAAGTCTGCCCCGTGGACTGCTTCCATGAAGGCGCTAACTTTTTGGTCATCGACCCTGAGGAGTGCATCGACTGCACCCTTTGCGAGCCCGAGTGCCCGGCGAATGCCATCAAGGCCGAGGACGACCTCAAAGAGCACGAGTTGCACTTCAAGCCCCTGAACGCCGAGCTCTCCAAGCTCTGGCCGGTGATCACTGAGCGCAAAGGCATGCCCGCCGACGCCAAGGAATGGGACGGCAAGCCGAATAAGTTGGATTTGCTGCAACGCTAACGCTCACATGAGCTGCCCGTTTGCCTTACATAAGCCCGCGCCAGCGGGCTTTTTTGCGTCATTGGATTGACGCATTAAGCAGTAAAGCAGTGAGCCTTTCGGACAAAAAATCCGTCATCGCGGTTTTTAGCTGATAAATCAGGCCATTTATCGAGAATCCAACGGATGCCTGGCGCGTACTGATTAAATCATCGTTCATTGCGTCTTGAGCTTTCTTGAGTGCCCATCAGCAGCACCACCCTTTTTGCCTCACTCCACGCCGTAGGCGCTTTGGCCCTGTGCTGGGCGGTCGCCACGCTGCTGAGGATTGACGGCAAAACTCGCCCGGCGGCTTTGGTGGTGGCACTTGGCCTCTACTTCCTGACTTGGAACGGGCTGCAAGCGGCGCTGTTGTTCCAGACCGATGCCGCAAGCATTTTGAGCATTACCCGCTTTAGCTTCGGCTTGGCCTCCATTGGCATACCGGTGGTTTATTGGCTCTCTTGCATTATTTTGCAGTGTGAGACGCAACGGCTGATCACCATCCGCATCCACCTCATGGTGGGGGTTACTTGGGCGATGCTCAGCGCCGGCACCCCTTGGGTCGTGGTCAGCGTCAGTCCACGTCCATGGGGATTGGGGGCGAACTTAGGCCCGCTCGCCCTGCTGCAAACGCTCTGGCTGGTTTGGATGATCAACCACAACGTGCGCGATCACCTCAGCGCTTGGGCGAGGCCTCAGATCAGTTCGGAGAATCGCAAGCGGTTGGTTTTGAACGGCACTAGCTGCTTTGCCGTGTATTTGCTGCTGTTCTATGTATTCCAGCATGTGCCGCCATTGAGCGCGGCGGCGCGCGTCATTGCGCTACCGGCGAGCTTAGTGGCTATCCCGCTCTTCCTGGCGACGGGGGTGCACATCATCCGCAATTATTGGTTGTCGGAGGTCGATGCCCGCGCCGCTGCCAAGGATATGGCGGACTTGTTCGAGGGCGTGGTGCTGGTGCTCGATGACGCCGGCACCATCCGCTACGCCAATGCGCAGTGTTCGGACATCCTCGGCATGCCGCCGGAGCGCTTGATCGGCCAGCGCAGCCGCGATGCCCTTGGCCAGTCTTTTGGCTTAGACCATCTCTTAGAGCTGTCACGCGCGTCTGGGCGCTCTGCCCACTACGAGATGAGCTGGCAGAACCCGCGCACCAGTGCCACGCACCAGTTGGACTTAAGCGCCCGAGTCATCAGCGACGAGCGCCAGCGCCGAGGCGCCTTGGTTTGCCTCGCCACCGACATCACCCAGCGGCGGCGCGAGCAGCAAGGCCTGCGCGACCCGCTCACCGGCTTGCCGCAGCGCGGGCCGTTCTTGGCGACGGTCGAAGCCGCGCTCGGGCAGATACACAACCAGAGTCAGCCCTATTTGGCGCTCTGCTTTTTGGGCATTGCCCGCATGCGCGTCATCAACGAGGACTTGGGCTATGCCATCGGCGACCGTGTGCTGGTCGAGACCGCACGGCGCATCCGCGAGGCAATCCGGCCCCAGGATTCCGTCGCCCGCTTGGGCGGCGATGAATTCGGCGTGCTGCTTTCGCAACCCCTAGACCCGATTTCCGCACGCAATCTGGTGCAGGCACTGCAACGCGCCGTGCAGGCCCCCATCGAGAGGCCAGACCACGCGCTGTATCTGACCGTCAGCATCGGCGTGGTTGAGTGTTTCACCATGGAGCGTGCCGAAGGTTTACTGCGTAAAGCCGAGCTTGGTTTACAGAAGGCGAAGATGGGCGGCCTGCGTTTGGAATGGGTAAAAGGCGAACCCGTCACCGGCAGCCGCACCCGCTTGGAATCCGAGCTGCGCCAAGCCTTAGCGCAGGGCGAGTTCGTGCCCTATTACCAACCGGTGGTGGATGTCCAGCGCGGTTGCATCGTCGGCTTTGAAGCGCTGGTGCGCTGGCATCACCCGACGCGCGGCATGGTGCTGCCGGGTGAGTTCATCGGCATGGCCGAGCAGACCGGCCTAGTCAGCCTGATGGACCGCATGATGCTGGCGACCGCCTGCCGCGATCTCCGCAAATTGCAGCTTGCGGTGAACAACCCCGATCTCAGCATGAGCCTGAACCTAGACGGCCAAGTGCTGATGCAAGCGCAAGTCGTCGCTGCTGTCGAGTCGGCGCTGCGCACCAGCGGCATCCGCCCGAGCAGTCTGCGCATTGAGGTGCTGGAGCGCCTGACGCTGGACTCCAGCATCCGCGAGGTACTGATCGGCCTGCGGCGCTTGGGCGTAGGGTTGTATGTCGATGACTTTGGCACGGGTTCGTCCTCGCTCAGCCGCCTGCACGAACTGCCGGTGACCGCACTCAAGATCGACCACACCTTTGTGCGCGGCATGTCCGCCGGCAAAGGCGGGCGCGTGGTCGTCCACAACATCATCGACCTCGCCATTAACTTGGAGCTGGATGTCGTCGCCGAGGGGGTCAGCAGCTTGGCAGAGCTGGAAGCGCTGGTCGATGCTGGCTGCCATCAGCTCCAGGGCTTCTTCTTCTCGGAGGCGATGCCGCTGGAAGCGGCCCTCCAGCAACTGCAACAACCCATCGGCCAGCTCCGCGCCCAAAAGCCGGTTCAGGCATAGGGTTAGGACTTACACGAATGACCAAACTAGGTCGTTCCCGCGCATAAAAAACGCCCGCAGTATGCGGGCGCGTCATTGCAACTATGAAACGCGATTACGGCGCTGACTTACCCGCAGCGGCCGGGAAGCCAGAGCTGGCGAGACGGCCCGCAAGGCTCGCCGCTGGCATGTAGCCGTTCACGATCTCGCCGTCGGGCAGCACCATCATCGGCGTGCCGCGCAAACCCAGCTCTAGCCCTAGGTCGTACTCGGCCTGCACGGTGTCCTTGCAGCCGGCGGGGGCGGGCGGCAGCTTGCTGCCTTGCTTGGCGAGCGTCATTGCGCCCTTGCGGTCGGTGGAACAGGCAACTGCCTTGGCCTGCTCAAACGACGGTGAGCCGGGGCCGGAGCGTGGGAAGAAGGCATAACGGATGCTGATGCCGAGCGCGTTGTAGCTGTCCATCTCGGCGTGCAGCTTGCGGCAATAGCCGCAGTCGATGTCGGTGAACACGGTGACGACCTGCTTGGCACCGGCCTTGGGGGCGAACTCGATGTAGCTATCAGAAAGCTTATCGAGTGCCGCCAAGCGCCCCGCTTTACGCGCGTTCTCGGTGATCTGCTCGCCGGTGGCGACGTTGATCAGATCACCCGTCAACAGGTACTGGCCGTCGGCGGAGATGTAGCCAAAGTTGGCACCGCGCTGCACTTCAAAGAAGCCAGGCAGCACGGAAGTGCGCACCTCATCGAACTGAATGTCCGGCATGGTCTGCTCCAAACGCGCACGCATCTCCTCGACCGTCTTGGCCGCCACTCCGGCGGCAGGCGCGGGGGTTTGGACGCTGGCGGCAGCGGCAGCTGCGGCCGCAGCAGCAGGGGCCGCGCGCTTCTTGGCGTCCTTGGCGGACGCCTCGGCGGGCATCGGCGGCGCGCAAGCGGCGACAACGATTACAGAGGCCAAGGCGGCGAGTGCGCGGCGGGCGCTGGAGTTCGGGGCGATCATCGATGGGGGTCCAAATAGGGCGGCTGACAAGCTTGGTCGTGGAGTATGACAAAGCTTGGCGACTCGGCGTTCACGGTTGATTCAACTTTGCTGACGGCAGGTCGCACTTAGGCGCGCGGATGCTTGGCGTAAATCGCGGCCAAACGCGCCTTGGCGATGTGGGTGTAAATCTGGGTGGTGGAGAGGTCGGCATGGCCTAGCAAGCTTTGTACCGAGCGCAGGTCCGCGCCGTGGTTGAGCAGGTGGGTGGCAAAGGCGTGGCGCAGCGTGTGCGGTGAGAGTGCTGAGCTTGGTATGCCGGCCGTGAACGCATGCGCCTTGATGCGGTGCCAGAAGTTGTGCCGCCCCATGGCCTGCCCGCGCTGGCTCAAAAACACTGCGTCACTGGCTGAGTCCGCCAAAGCCCACTGCGGCCGCACCTGCTGCAAATAGCGCTGTAGGGCGGCAAGCGCGTAGTCGCCCATCGGCACCAAGCGCTCCTTGCCGCCCTTGCCCAGCACCAAAATCAAGCCACGCTGCAAGTTGACGCGCGGCAGGCTCAAGCCCACCAGTTCGCTCACCCGCAAGCCCGAGCCATAGAGCAGCTCCAACATGGCGCGGTCGCGCAGGCCGTGCGGGGTTTCATCGGGCGCGGCGATCAAAGCCTCCACCTGCGCCACCGTCAATGATTTGGGCAGGGCTAAGCCTTGGCGCGGCGCGCTGATCAAGAGCGTCGGGTCGTCTTGGCGTTGCCGCTCGCGCACCAGCCAGCGGTAAAAGCGCCGCATGGCGGCAAGGTGCCGCGCTTGGCTGCGCGGCTTGAAGGCTGCTGGCGCACCCGCCTTTATCCGGCTGGCCAGATAGCCGCGCAATTGCTCGGCAGAGGCTGTCTCAAGGCTGGCTCCGTGGGCCGCGAGCCAGCGCGCCAAGAGGCTCAAGTCCGAGCGATACGCCGCGCGGCTCAAATCGGCGAGGCCATGCTCGAGCAGCAGCATCTCCTCAAAGGCTTCGAGCACCGCGAGGGTCTCCGGCGAAAGTGGCGCAGCCGGTTGGGCGGGGGCTCGGTTTGGGGCGTCAGGCGTCATAATGGGCGCTATGTTTGCCCGCACCGCCCGCAGCGTCTATGGCGCTATCGCCTTTGCCGTGTTTCTCACGGTCATGGTGATTGTCTGCGGCTTGATCATCTCAGGCCCCACCCTCGCCATCCGCCGTGCCATTGGCCGTGCGGGCATTCGCTGTGCATTTGCCAGCATCGGCTGCCCGATTCGCGTCCAAGGCTTGGAGTTTTTGCCGGCACAGCCCGCCATTGTGGTCTCCAACCATGCCAGCTACCTCGACGGCTTGGTGATGACCGCTGCCCTGCCCGCCCGCTTCACTTTTCTCGTCCAGAGTGGTGCCGCCGGCTGGCCTTTGGTCGGCATCACCATCCGCCGCATGGGCGTGCGCTTCGTCAACCGTGGCTCACCGCGTGAGGCGGCGGCGGCGATGAAGGATTTGATCGACCGCGCGCAAAAAGGCGAGAGCTTCACCATTTTTGCGGAAGGTACCTTTAAGCGCCCGCCGGGCTTGTTGGCCTTCCAAAGCGGGGCGTTTTTAATCGCCGCAAAATCTGGCCTGCCGATTGTGCCGACGGTGATCTGTGGCACCCGCAAAATTCTGCCGGAGGACGCGCGTTTGTTCACCCGTGCGACCGTGCAGGTGCGCGTGCTGCCGGCACTGATGACCCAAGGCCAAGCCCGCGATGCCGCTGCGCGCCTGCGCGATGCCGCCCGCACGGCCATCCTCGCCCATTGCGGCGAGCCAGACGCCGCCCATGCAGAAGCGCCCCCGGCTGCTGCCAACGAACACCAAAGATAGTGAGATTCCCCCATGCTGCTCTCTGCATCCCGCGCTCCTAAGTTCAAACCTCGGTTTGTCCGTGGTGCGGCACTCGCTAACCCCGCGCACATCGCCCACCCCGTCACCATTGAGGACATCCAATCTGAAGTGCGGCGCTGTGTCGAAGACGGCGAGCGCCTGCGCGTCGCCGGCGGTGGTACCGCCGCCAATGCGCTCTGGGGCACGGACGAGAACCTGCTGACACTCGACCACTTTCGCGGCGTTGAAAGCAGCGATTTGGAGCGTTCCCGCGTTTGGGTGCGTGCGGGCACTACACTCGGCTACCTCAGCAGTTGGCTCGCGGCGCGCGGCTTAAGCCTGCCCGTCGATGGCTGGCCATCCGGGGCGACCATCGGTGGTGCGGTGAGCGTTGGCGCGCATGGCTCCGGCCCGCGCACGCGCAATCTTTCCGCGCATGTCACTGCCGTCGGCCTGATCACTGCCAATGGCGTGTTCCGGCGCATTACCCCTGAGGATGACCCCGAGATTTTTCCCGCTGCCCAGCTCTCACTCGGGGCACTAGGCGTGGTCAGCCATGTCGAGTTGCACTGCGAGGCCGCGCAACCGCAGCGCATCCGCCAATTCAAGAGCGCCCTAGAGGACACCCTCAGCCGTCTACCGGAACTGCGTGAGAGTTGTAGCCAGCTCTCGTTCGAGTGGTTCCCCGGCCTACAGGCCACGCGGATCAGCAAATCGGCTGCGACCGATGTGCCCGCGCGCCGACCGCGTGCAGACTCCCACGCCCGCGAGTGGCTGATGCGCAATGCCGGCCACTGGGCCTTGGCGCGGATGGGCCAGTGGCTACCCCCACTCGCCGCCAGCGCCCAGAGCCTTGGGCTCACCGTGCTGCCGGAATCTGAGCGCGTCGACGCCCACCCCGGCCCTATGCCACGGCCCTTGGTGCGGCACGTCCGGCTCTGGGAGGTACAGATCGACGTTGACCGCCTGCCGAAGGCGCTATTAGAACTGGAGCGCCGCTTCACCGCGCTCAATTTGCGGGCTTACGCGGCCTTGGAGATCGGCTTTATCGCCGCCGATGAGGTGTGGCTCTCGCCCGCCTTTGGCCGTGAGACCGCCTTCATCCGGCTCAAGGAGTTCAAGGGCGTGGACATTCGCCAGCAGGCGCAGGCCTTCCACGAAGTGCTCAACCAATTCAACGCCCGCCCCGCTTGGGGCAGTGCACACGGCAAAGAAGCCGCCGCACTCGCCAAGCTCTACCCAAACTGGCAGCGTTTCCAAAAGCTGCGCATGGAGCTAGACCCGCGCGGCGTCTTCCTCAACAGTTACTTGGCCAAGCTGTTCAACGTGCAGGTGCCCTGAGTGTGAGTGCCGCCCCACAAGCGCGCTACCAAGCGGATCTGCAACGGCAAGGATTCTCTGCGGATGCCTCGCAGGCTGAGGCCATCAACGCCTTGCAGAGTGTTTATGAGGAACTGATCGAGAAGCCCCCCAGCCGCCGCTTTGGCAGCAAGCAACTGCGCTACCCGCCGGTGCGCGGCCTGTATTTTTGGGGCGGTGTCGGGCGCGGCAAAACCTATCTGATGGACGCGTTTTTCGACGCCCTACCGTTCAGCCGCAAGCGCCGCACCCACTTCCACCGCTTCATGCTGGAAGTCCACGAGCGCCGGCGGCAATTCACCAATACCAAAGACCCCTTGAGTGCCGTCGCCAACGCCTTGGCGGATGAGACTCGGGTGCTCTGCTTTGATGAGTTTTTCGTCTCCGACATTGCCGATGCGATGATTTTGGGCGGCCTGCTCAACGCCCTGTTCGCGCGCGGGGTGACCCTAATTGCCACCAGCAATATCGCCCCCGATGGCCTCTACAAAGACGGCCTGCAACGGGTGAATTTTTTGCCCGCGATTGAAGTGCTGAAAGCCCATGTGCGGGTGCTGAACGTGGATGGCGGCATCGACTACCGCCTGCGCAGCCTCACGGACGCTGCCCTCTATTTGAGCCCCAACAACGCCAAGACCCAGCAGACATTGGAGGATTACTTCCAGCGCTTCGGTGGCAATAGCGATGCCGATTCCGTGCGCCTAGACGTCAATGGCCGCGAAATCAGCGCATTCCGCCACACCCCCGGTGTCGCCTGGTTTAAGTTTGCCGACCTCTGCCAAGGCCCTCGCGGTGCTGCCGATTACATCGAACTCGCCCGCACCCACCGCACCGTGTTGCTGAGCGAGATCCCGGTCTTTACGCAATTTTCCGAAGACGCCGCGCGCCGCTTCATCACACTGATCGACGAGTTTTACGACCGCAACGTCAAGCTCATCGTCGCCGCCGAAGCGCCCGTCGATACGCTCTACCAAGGGGATCGCCTGCGCTTCGAGTTCGAGCGGACGAAGTCGCGCCTGATTGAGATGCGCACGGTGGAATATTTGCAGCAACCGCATCGGCCCTGAGGCGTATCGGCGCTTTGGCGCTGCCGCCTGGTTACGGCTGCTTTTGGCAGCGCGCTGGCTCAGTGGCTTGTTTCAGAGCAGCGAGTTGCTGGCGCAAGCGCGCGTTTGCACCCGTATTGCGGCGACCGGCTAAGCCACTCTCGGCTGACACTAAATGTGGGGTCGCGCGCGCTAGCTCGCAGTGTCGCTGCAAGGCGTCGGCCATTTCCAAATGCCAGTGCGGCGAGGCCTTGCTCGTCGCGTCGAGTGTCTGCAAACGGCGGATGACCTCCGCAGTGTTGCCGCGCTCGGTGTCGATGCGGATGGCCAAGCGTTGCAATTGGGGGATGGCTCCAAGCTGGGCGATGCGCTGGTCTAGTAGTGCCAGCGCGGCATCTGGGCCGTGCTGGGGCAGCTTGCGCATCAACTCGGCAGCACTCAGGTAGTGCCCGACATCGGTGTTCGGGTTGAGGCGGATCAGCTGGCGGTAATCCGCCAAGGCCTCCGGCGCTTTGCCTAAATCGCGCAGCAGCCGGGCGCGGTAGGACAAAGCACGCACATGCTCTGGCACCAGAAGCAGGGCTTGGTCGAGCGCTTGGAGTGCGGCTTGGCGTTTGCCGATGCGGTAATTCAGCACGCCCAGTGTGGTGTAGGTCTCGGCGGTTTTTCCACCGACTTCCTCCGCCCGCGCAACGTCCTTGAATGCCGCTTTGCGATGACCCGCATCCGAATGCACCAGCGCCCG
>CAZHTI010000067.1:0-15812 GCA_964535755.1 uncultured Salinisphaerales bacterium
TCGGCAGCGAGTTCATGCCGCCGCTGGACGAAGGCGATCTGCTCTACATGCCCACGGCGCTGCCGGGCCTGGCCGTCGGCAAGGGTGCCGAAATCCTTCAGCAGACCGACCGCATCCTGAAAACCTTTCCGGAGGTGCATCGCGTGTTCGGCAAGATCGGCCGTGCGGAAACCGCGACCGACCCCGCACCGCTGGAAATGATAGAGACTACGGTGCAGCTCAAGCCCAAGTCCGAATGGCGCGCGGGGCTGACCACCGAAAAGCTGATTGAAGAAATGGACGCGGCCCTGAAGATTCCCGGTATGGGCAACGTCTGGGTCAACCCCATCCGCAACCGCATCGACATGCTCGCCACCGGTATCAAATCGCCGGTGGGCATCAAGATCGGCGGGCCTGATCTGGCGGTGATCGAGCGCATCGGCGCCGAAGTGGAGCGCGTGGTGAAGGACATCCCGGGCACTTCGTCGGCGTTCTCCGAGCGCGTTTCCGGCGGTCGCTACATCGAGATCGAACCGGATCGCATCGCCGCCGCGCGACTGGGCCTCTCCATCGCGGATGTGCAGCGCATCGTCGCACTCGCCATCGGTGGCGAGAACATCGGCGAGACCGTGGAGGGCCTGCAACGCTTCCCCATCAACCTGCGCTACCCGCGTGAATTGCGCGATTCGCTCACCGACCTGCGCGAGCTGCCCATCGTCACCATGCAGGGCGCGACCGTCACCCTGGGCCAGATCGCCGAGGTGAAGATTGCGGATGGCCCACCGATGATCAAATCCGAAAACTCACGGCCCAATGGCTGGGTGTATGTGGACATTCGCGGGCGTGATCTGGGCGGCTATGTGGCGGAGGCCAAGCGCGTGGTGGCCGAACAGGTGCAACTGCCCGCTGGCTATTCCATCAACTGGTCGGGGCAGTTCGAGTATCTGGAGCGCGCCAGCCAGCGGCTCAAGCTGGTGGTGCCGTTCACGCTCGCCATCATCCTGCTGCTGCTCTATCTCACCTTCCGCAACTTCGGCGAGGCGCTGCTCATCATGGCGACGCTGCCGTTCGCGCTGGTCGGCGGGCTATGGCTGATCTTCGGCCTGGGCCACAACCTTTCGGTGGCGAGCGGCGTGGGCTTCATCGCACTCGCGGGCGTGGCAGCGGAGTTCGGGGTCATCATGCTGATCTACCTGCAACAGGCCATCGCCCAGCGTGAGCAACAAGGCCGCATGAAGACCGTCGCTGATCTGGAGGACGCCATCGTCGAAGGTGCCGTGCTGCGGGTGCGTCCCAAGGCGATGACCGTCGCGGTCATCATCGCGGGCCTCTTGCCCCTGTTCTGGGGCGCAGGCGCGGGCAGCGAGGTGATGCAGCGGATTGCGGCACCGATGGTGGGTGGCATGATCACTGCGCCGCTGCTCTCTATGTTTGTGATCCCGGCGGCGTATCTGCTGATGCGCCGTCGCGGTCTCAGGAGCACGCCATGAGCGGATTGACGGTGAGCCAGCTCGCCCGCGCTGCCGGTGTCGGCAGCGAGACGGTGCGGCATTACGAGGAGACTGGTCTGTTGCCGAAAGCCCTGCGGGGCGGCAACGGCTACCGGGTGTTTCCGCCTGCGGCGCTCTCCAGGATGGCCTTCATCCGGCGCGCCAAGAATCTGGGATTCGGGTTGCCGGAGATCGCCACGCTGCTCGACCTGAGCGACCGGCGGCAGACCGACGACACCGCCACCGACATGGTTCGGCTACAGCAGGCTGCGATCATCAAAATGAGCGAAATCGAGCACCGCATCCGCGATCTCGAACAGATTCGGACCGGCCTGCGACAGCTGATCGACAGCTGTCCTGGTGCGGGTTCTCTTGCTGAATGTCCGATCCTCAATGCGCTGTCGGGCACCGAGGCGGACACCAAAACCTGCTGCGCTTGTCCCCCTCTCTAAGCCGGCCTATACTCGACCCATGAGCTTCCTGCGCGCCTTCGTCATCTGGATCATGGCGCTGTCCCTTCCCATCGAAGGGGCGGCTGCGATGGCGATGGCGCATTGCAAGGACATGCCCTCAGCGTCCGCCGAGTCACCGGCCTTGATGCCAGCGGGCCACGACCACGCCGCGATGATGGCGATGGCCGACATGGAGGGCTCTGATTCTGTGGAGCACATGCACCACGCCATGCCATCCAGTGAAGATGAATCTGGCAAGGGCGATAGCACCGCAAAGCCCGGCTGCGAGTGCGGCTGCCAGTGCAGCGGCAACTGCGCCGTGAGCTGTGCGGGGACGATGCTTTCTTTCGCGCAATCTGGTCTGTCTTTCGCGGGCATCGGCGACTCGGTTGCAGTGGCCATGCCGCAGGGTCAGGCGCATGCCGCCTACCGCTACGAGCCCTTACGACCTCCATCCGCCGTGGCGCTTTGATCGCCGCGGCTCTCGAAGACCAACCGCTTTAAACCCAGCCGCGCCGCCGTTCCTGACAGGAAGGTTGTGCAGGTGACTTCGATGACCGGGGCGATCCGTGCTGCACGGATTTCGCTTCCCTCTTCATGGAGTCACCCGTGGTTTCCAAAACTCTTCCTTTTGTGCGCTCGCTGATTGCGGTCGCGGCACTCAGCCTCAGTGCCTGTGCCAGCCTGCCCCCCGACCTTGGCCGTTCGGATGTCTCAGCAGCGGTCGTCGCGCGCGGGCAGCCCTTGCCGACTGGCGATACCACTCAACTATCCGCCCAGCTGTTGGCCCAGCTGCTGACGCCCGACAACGCCATCACGCTGGCACTGATTCACAGCCCCGCCGTGCGGCAGACGACCGCCCAGCTCGGACTGGCCGCAGCGGATGTCTACGACGCGGCGCGCATCGCCAACCCGGTGTTCAGTGCCAATCGCCTCACGTCCAATGAGCCCTCGGCGGTGTCGGCGCAGATTGGCCTGGGCATTGCGCTGAGCTTCACCGACCTCATCCTGCTGCCCGCCCGCAGCCGCTATGCCAAGGCACAGTTTGAAGCTGCTAAGTTGGAAGTGGGCAGCGCCACACTGACGCTGGCCGCTGAGGTGCAATCCGGCTGGTATGAGCTGGCCGGTGCCGAGCAGGACGCGACTTTGAAGGCGCGCGTCGCCAAGGCTGCACAGGCTTCAGCCGATCTCGCCCAGCGCTACTTTGCGGCGGGCAACATCAACAAGCGGGAACTCGCGCTGGAGCACGCCGCCGCCGCACAGGCGCAGCTCTCTGCGCTGGCCGCACAGGCGCAGGTCGAGCGCGCCCGGAGTGCCTTGAATCGTCAGATGGGGTTGTCGGCGTCTCAAGATCAATGGCAACTGGCCGGCGGCTTGCCCGCACCGCTGGCGAATGAAGACGAACTCGATGCTTTGCAAAAGCTCGCCAGCGAAAGCCGCCTCGATATCGCCGCCGCGCGAAAAAATGCCGATGCCATCGCCAGTGCCTACGGCTTGGAACGCAACACCCGACTGCTCGGCCCTATCGAGCTGAGCTACGAACGCGAGCGCGAGACCGATGGCAGCCGACTGATTGGCCCTGGCCTCTCCGTCGAAATCCCGCTCTTCAACTGGGGCACGGGACGGGTCACGCGCGCGAAGGCGCAGCTCGACCTTGCCGAAGCCGATCTCGCCGCCAAGCAGTTGGACGCGAGCAATGAGGTGAAAGCCGCCCATACCGCCGTGCGATCTGCCAAGGCACTGGTCGAACGCTATCGAGACGGATTGATTCCGCAGCGGGAGGCGGTGGTCGATCAGATGCAGCTGGAGGTGAACTTCATGCTGATCGGCGTGTTCGAGCTGCTGGCGGCCAAGCAGCAGCAATACGACGCCTATTCGGGCTATCTCGATGCCGTGCGGGACTACTGGCTGGCCCGCACCGAGCTGACACGCGCCGTGGGACGCAAGCTGCCCAGCAGCGATCAGCCGCCATCCGACACGCTGGATGCCGAGGTGCTCGCCAAGCCCAAGGGCGGTGGCATGAACCACGGTGCGATGGGCCATGACATGTCTGGCATGTCCGGCAAGGACATGGAGGGCATGGATCACTCAGGTCACGACATGTCGAACATGCAGGACTTGGATCAAAAGGCTGAAGACAAGTCGTCCGATGTCGCATCCACGATGCCGGAGATGAAGGGGATGGACCACTCCGGCCACGACATGTCTGCCATGCCCGGCATGGAGAAACCCGCCGCGCCCAAAGCGGACAGCGCCCCTCGCGCCAAACAACAAACCGAAATGCCGGTGAAGCAGGAGGCGGCTAAGGAAGCGCCCGCAGCCACTCCCGTGCCCAAGCCGAAGGCAGCAGCAACCGACCATCAGAGCCACTGATCCATGACCACCTCTTCAGCAACTTTCCCGGCGCATCGCGCCATTTCCAAATCTCGGAGTCACCCCATGAAACACACGCTCACCACCATCCTCGCAGCCGCCTTTCTCACCTTCGCGCAGGGCGCTTTTGCACACGACCCAGCAGAGCACGCCAAAGAAGCCGCAGCCGCCAAGGCAGGCCCCAACTGCGAGGCCCTGAAGAGCATGGATCACTCGAACATGGACCCGAACGATCCCGTGATGAAAGCCATGATGGCCAAGTGTGCGGGCCGCCCGAAAACTGCCGAGCAGAAAGGCATGGAGGGCATGGATCACTCCAAGATGCCGATGCCCGCCACGGCCCCCAAGAAAGCTGATTCGCACGGGGGCCACTGATGGATACCAAGCCTGATTCTTTGGAAGCTGTTGCAGCCGCTGAAACCCTGTTCACGCGGCGGCACCTGCTGCAACTCGCCGGAACGGCGGGCCTGCTCGCTGGGGTCTCGCGTCCGGCGCTGGCGCAGCACGAGGGCCACGATATGTCGTCGATGCCCGGCATGAAGATGCCGGAAGCAAAGGACGCACCGAACGAGCCTGCGCCCGGCCTCGCAGCGCCCACCAGCCACAAGCGTCATCCGCAAGGCTACTTGCCCGTCCGCACGCTGAACGGCTGGACCCTGCCCTATGCAATGAAAGGCGGCGTCAAGGAGTTTCATCTGGTGGCCGAGGAAATTGAGCACGAATTTGCGCCCGGTTCGCGCGGCAAGTGCTGGGGCTACAACGGCACCACGCCGGGCCCGACGATTGAGGTGATGGAAGGCGACCGCGTGCGCATCCTCGTCACCAATCGCTTGGGCGAGCCCACCAGCGTGCACTGGCACGGCATCGACCTGCCGAATGGCTACGACGGCGTCAGCGGCATGAACCAAGCCGGCATCCAGCCGGGTGAAACCTTCGCCTACGAGTTCACGTTGAAGCAGCACGGCAGCCATATGTATCACCCGCACGCCGACGAGATGACACAGATGGCCTTCGGCATGATGGGTCTGTTCATCATCCACCCGAAGGCGGGCGAAGAGGTGAAGATCGACCGCGACTACTGCTTTTTGCTGCACAACTGGGCGATGCACCCCGGCACCTACCGGCCCGACCCCAGCATCCTGCAAGACTTCGACCTCTGGACCTTCAACAGCAAAACCTTCCCCGCCATCGAGCATCTGGTGATGGCCACCGGCGAGCGTTGCCGCATCCGCATCGGCAATCTGTCGATGTGGAATCACCCCATCCACCTGCACAGCAATCCTTTCTGGGTCACCGGCAGCGACGGCGGACGCTGGCCGCGCCAGCAATGGCGGCGCGAGGTCACCGAGATCATCGGCGTCGGCCAGATGCGTGACCTTGAGTTCGTCGCCACCGAACCGGGCGACTGGGCCTTCCACTGCCACATGGCGCACCACACGATGGGGCCGATGGGGCATGGGATTCCCAATCCGGTGGGCGTTGATCAGTCCGGAGTGGAAGCGGACATTCGCAAGCTGCTGCCGGGCTATGCGGCGATGGGCAAGCACGGCATGAGCGAGCACGGCAGCCATGTGGCGATGGGTCTCGCCGGGCCGGACAACACCCTGCCGATGATGACCGGCGAAGGGCTGTATGGCCCGATCGAGATGGGCGGCATGTTCACGGTGCTGAAGGTGCGCGACCAACAGAAGTCGGGTGACTTCACCGACCCCGGCTGGTATCGCCATCCCAAGGACAAGATCGCCAAAAAGGTCAGCAGCGATCCGGCATTTGGCAAGCCTCATCGCAGACAGCCCTATGGCCCCTCGTCTTCACCGGCAGCGACGCTGGTGGTGCCGCCGATGGAAGGGATGGATCACTCGAAGCACGGCAAGTAGCGCGTGAAGGAGCCTCGAATGAAACGACTCAAAACAGTGCTGGCCCTCCTCGCCGTGGTCGCCATCGGAGGGCTGGGATTCATCTACTCCGGCATCTATCCGATGGGCGCGGACGCTCCGCATACCCAGCCCGTGTATTGGGCGCTGGAAACCCTGCGCGAGCGATCCATTGCCGCCCGCACCAGCAACATCGAAGTGCCGCCGCTCGAAGACCCGCAGATGCTGCTCATCGGCGGTGCCGACTACAACGACATGTGCGCAGGCTGCCATCTGAAACCCGGCAAGAAGTCGTCGGAGCTGAGTGCCGGGCTCTATCCCCAGCCGCCCAATCTGTCGCTGGGCATCGAAGGCCACGCCGGGCACGAGGGCGGACATGGCGACGTGAATACCAGCGCCGCGCGGCAGTTCTGGATCATCAAGCACGGCATCAAGGCCAGCGGCATGGCGGCGTTCGGGCCGACGCACGACGACGCGCGCATCTGGGCGATGGTGGCCTTTCTGCAAAAGCTGCCGACGCTGGACGCCACGCAGTATCAAATCCTCACGGCACGAGCCGAGGACGACACCGAGGGCATGGACGACATGAATCACGACGGCGGCGATCACGGCCATGCTTCGCCCCAGACCGATGGGGGCGAGGCTGCGAAGGACGCGCATGCGGGCATGGACATGCCCGGCATGAAGGGGGATCAGCCGGTCGCGGCTTTCGACGTATCCACGCCGAGCGGAGTGATGCAGGCGTTCCAGGCCGCCATGCAGGCAGCAGATGCGGCGGCTGTGAAACGGCTGCTGGCCCCTGATGTGCTCATCTATGAAGGCGGTGCTGCCGAGCGTTCGCGCGAGGAGTATGCGGGCCACCACCTCGGTGCTGACATGGCTTTCCTGAAGACTTCCCGCGTGGACATCTTGAAGCAGGCCAGCGGTGGTGACGAACGATTGGCTTGGCTCACAACCGAGTCGCGGATTCGTGGAAAGTCGTCGACGGGCAAGCCGCTCGATGTGGCCAGCACCGAGACGGCACTGCTGCGCAAGGGCAGCACGGGCTGGCAAATCGTCCACCTGCACTGGTCGTCGCAGGACTACAAGGCCGCGCCATGAGCGCGGCAAATCCTCCTGTTGGGGCTGCCATGAAGGATCGAAAGCCATGAAGAAAACCCTGATCCCCAACTGGTTATGGATTGGTGCCGTGCTCGCGGCAATCGGCGCAGTGCTGGCTGCGGATTACCTGCGCCCACCACAGCCGGTCGTCGCCACGTCTCCCGACACTGTCGTGGTCTACAAAAGCCCGACCTGCGGCTGTTGCTCGAAGTGGATCGACCACCTCAAGCAGGCAGGCTTCACCGTAGAGAGCCACGACGAAGCAGCGATGAGCTTGGTCAAGACCAGGCTCGGCGTGCCGGAAGCACTGGCCTCATGCCATACCGCCACCGTCAACGGCTACGTCATCGAAGGGCATGTGCCCGCCGAAGACATCCGGCAACTGCTGGCCCAGCGCCCCCAGGCCATCGGTATCGCCGTGCCGGGTATGCCCATCGGCTCGCCGGGCATGGAAGCGGGTGATCGCGTCGATGCTTATCAGACCCTGCTCTTCGACTCACAGGGGCTGACCAGTGTGTTCCGCCAGCATGGGAGCGTCACCGCTGTGCCTGACGAGGCCACGGTCATGACTTCGCCGCCACCCTCTTGACTCTGGAGTGCAGTCCAGACTCCACGATAGGCCAGAGGTTAACGATCATGCCCATGACCCTGATGAAGATTGGCGCAGCGGCGAAAGCCGCTGGTGTGGCAATAGACACGGTGCGCTACTACGAGCGCGAAGGTCTGCTCGCCAGTGCCGCACGCACGGCCAGCGGCTACCGCGTCTTCGCTGCCGCCGATGTCGAGCGCCTGCGCTTCATCCGCAAGGCCAAGGCGCTCGGCTTCACGCTGGCGGACATCACCGACCTGCTGCGCTTGCAGGACGGTGGTGGGCCGCGCACCGAGGTGCGTCAGCGGGCCAGAAACAGGATCGAAGACCTCAGCCGCAAGATCGCGGCACTGACCGCCATCCGCGACGCCCTCGTCGCGCTGGAAGCGCAGTGCCACGGTCACGGCACGGTCGCCGGCTGCCCCATCATCGAGGGCGTGCAGGCGGTTTCCCTGGCTGATCCATTGGAGTCCTGACATGAGCACCACAACCCATCCACACAACGGCAAAGCGGACTGCTGCGCTACCCACACACCTGCACCAGAGAAGGCGCAGGCCGACAAACCCAGTTGCCATCACGATGCGACGCAAACTCCATCAAGCGTCGCTCACGCGCATCACGGCCACCCCGGTGGCAGCGGCTCGATGGCGGGCCTAACAACCTCGGCAACAATCCACTGCCTTTCAGGGTGTGTCATCGGCGAATTCATTGGCCTCGCCATCGGGGTGAGCCTGGGCCTGAACCCCTGGGCGACGATGGCGCTGGCGACGCTGCTGGGCTTCGCTAGCGGCTACGCGCTCGGCCTGTGGCCGCTGGTGAAGCGCGGCATGAGCTGGGGCGCAGCGTTCAAGACGCTCTGGCTGGGCGAGACCATTTCCATCGCCGTCATGGAGTTCGCCATGAACTTCACCGACTACCACGTCGGCGGCGTCACGGCCTCGTCGATCCTCGCGCCGGCTTTCTGGCTGGGCTTCGCCGCCGCCATCCCCGCAGGATTCGCCGCCGCCTGGCCGGTGAACTGGTGGCTGCTCAAGCGCAGCATCAAGCAGCCCTGCCACTGATATGACGGCTCGCCCTAGCAGCCCTGCTTGGAAGGGTCAGGCCCGCATGGGTCTGGGCTGGGGCGAGTTCATTGGCGTGACGGGCGACAATGCGCCGCACAGCCACCATGCCGTGCAGGTGCTTTTATCTGACCAACCCCAACCTTTGTGGACTGTCGCATCGGGCTGGAAGAACGAGCGCGGTGCCGTCATTGGCCCTGAGCTGCCTCATCAGCTCGGCTCCAACGGGCAGCCGGTGCGCCTGCTTTACGTTGAACCGCACTCCGATGCGGGGCGTCGCTTGATGGCTGGCTTGGCCGATGGCCTGCGCCTTCTGACGCCGGTGGAGCTAGAGGCGGCGCAGCGCGCAGCGAGCGCAGGCGATGCGCCAGATGCCGCCCTCGCCGAGGCCCTGTCACCTTCCTCGGCAGCGCCATGTCACAGCAAGGGAGACGAGGATATCGAGACCTGGATCGCCGCATTGCCGGTGGCGCTACCGGAGCGCCTGACGGCAGCCGCGTGCGCCGGGCAGATGGGCTTGTCGAGCAGCCGCTTCCTGCATCGCTTCCGCGCCCACACGGGCCTTCCACTGCGTCCCTATCTGCGTTGGCGGCGACTGCTGATCGCGCTGCGCGAAGCCATGCAGGGAGCCAGCCTGACCCAAGCCGCCCACGCCGCAGGCTTCTCGGATGCCGCACATTTCACCCGCACGTTCCGGCGTCACTTCGGCCTCGCGCCCAGCGCACTCACCGGGATGGTGTCGGCAAAGTAGCCAGATCGTTCAAGCCAGGAACTAGGGCTTGTCTGCATCCTCTCCGCACTTTCGGAGAATCCCGATGCGCCCACAGCTCCAATCCCTCATCCGCACCACGTCCTATCCCTTGATTGCTGGGGGCGCGGCGCTGCTGCTGCTCTATCTGGCCAGCGTTGGTGCTGCTTACTGGCCGCTTTTTCCACTGGTAGTCGCCGTGGGGATCACGCTGGTGGCCCTGCTGGAGCGCGTCGCGCCCTATGAGCCCGACTGGAACCGCGACCACGATGGCGACACGCGAGCCGATGCGCTGCATCTGTTCGTGAGCTATCTGTTGATCCAGTCCAGCGTGGCCATCGCTTTCGGTCTGCGCGATCTGCTACCTGCTGACTGGGTGCTCTGGCCCCAGCAGGCCCCGATGTGGGCGCAGGTGCTGCTGGCAGGGCTGATCCTTGATCTGGGGCTTTACACCATGCACCGCGCCAGCCATGCCAGCGGCTTTCTCTGGCGGCTGCATGCCATCCACCACAGTCCTGAGCGCATCTACTGGCTCAATGGAGGGCGTCGTCATCCCCTCTCGGCACTGGTGCTGGCCGGGCCAGGACTGACGGTGCTGTTTCTGCTGGGGGCAACACCCATCGCGGTCGGAGCCTGGCTCAGTTTCATGAGCGTGCATCTGGCCTTCCAGCACGCCAACCTAGACTACCGGCTAGGGCCGTTGCGCCATCTGCTGGGAGTGGCCGAAATGCACCGCTTTCACCACAAGCGGGAGTTCGAGGACGCACAGGTCAACTTCGGGGAGGTGTTGCTGATCTGGGATCGCCTCTTCGGCACCTTTCACGATGCACCGCGAAGTCCCGCCAAGGGAGAGGTGGGCCTGCGCGGTGAAACCGTGCCGACCAACTATTGGGCGCAGCTGCGCTGGCCGTTTCAGCAGCGGTGAAAGCGCCTATGGTTGGTCGAAGCGTCCGCACAGAGTCGGCGAGGCCGCGTTGGGATTTCCGTCGAACTGCGTGAATGCCTGATCCAGAATGCGGCCATCAAAGCCACTACCCTCCGGGAAGTCAGCAGGCTGGATGTTGAGGCCAAGCAGCCACGCGACCGTCGGTGTGATGTCGATGTTTTCGGCCTGTTCCGGCAGGCGGTCGAAGTCGCTTACGGTGGGCGTGGAGGAGGCGATGACTTGCCCCCGCTTCACCCAGCGAGAGCCGCCGCTGATGAGCATGGTGTTGCGGAAGGTGACGGGATGACCGTGGTTGCCGGGGATCGGGTTTCCGGTCTGGTCCGGCTCCGAGAACTTGAAGCCCTGAGCGGCCACCAGCACCAGATCGCCGAGATTGGGATGCTTGGAGGCAAGGCTAGCGGGCATCGTGCCGTCCATATCGGCGGGGTCGTCGGTCGTATACCAGGCCCCAGCGATCTGCGCGGCATTGGTGGGCCGCGTCGCGCCTGGACACAGGCTCGCGCAGTCCTGGCTGCCGATCAGGCAGGCGCGTGCGGCGCGCAGGGCGGCTTGCCGCTGCGCCAGCGGCAGGCTGCGATTCAGCACATAGAGGCTGTCGCTGCCACCGTTCTGCACGGCCAGCATGGGCGTGAAGCAGCTGGCCAGCGCATCCAGCGTCGGCTGGGTGGAGATGCCGTTGGTGAAGGGATTGAGCGCGATGTCGGTGCCGTGGTCACTGGTGATGATGAGCACGGTGTTGTCCCAGCGCCCTGCGTCTTCCAGCGCGGTGCGCAGGCGCCCGATCTGGGCATCGGTCGCCGCCAGTGCCGTGGTGCGGGCCGGAGTGCCGAGCGCATGGGCGAAGCGATCCACGTCGCCAAGACTCAGGAACAGAAAGTCCGCGTCCGGCAACTGCGTCAGCGCCTGCTGCATCGTCGGCGCGTCCGGGGTGTATTCAAAGCCGGGGCCGATATAGGCAGGGCTGCTGGTGGGATCCCAGAGCGTATCCGGCGGCAGGTTGAAGACGCGCGGGTTGCGGTTGGCGCGATCGGGGTTGAAGGCATCGCCCTGGAACAGCTCGTAGAGATACTTCTTCGACAGCGTGGCCCCGGTGCGAATGGCGGGGTTGATGCCGCTGACCCGGCACTGCCGGTCGATCCAGGTGAAGGCGGTGTTCGCCGTGTATTCCTCCGGCAGCGACAAGTCGCGCTCGATGGGATTCGCGGGGTCAAAGAAGTCCAGATAGTTGTTGGTGGCGATGCCATTCCGCTGCGGATAGACGCCGGTCATCATTGCTGCGTGGTTGGGCGTGGTCTCTGCCGAAAACACGGCGCGACTCTCGTTGTAGAAGGTGCCTTCCGCCTTCAGCGCATTGAGATTCGGCGTGCTGGCGGTGATCTCCTGTGGCATGAGGCTATCCACCACGGCGACGACGACGGTGAGCTTCTTGGCCCCCAGCACCGGCGGCGTCACCGGCGGGGTGCCGCCACCGCCGGGTGGATTGCTGGTGGACAGTGGCGTCGCGCTGTCGCCACATCCAGCAATCAACAGAGCGGTCAGCGGCAATAGGATTTTCAGGATGGGCTTGAGCATGGGTTTGCTCCTGATTGGGTTTGAGTGCTGCTGGCGAGCATTCCACGCGCCAGGGTCATTTCAATGAAACTCAGTGTCGATGCCCGGCATGGGAGTCGGCAGCGTCGGCCTTTGCAAAGGCACACTCGTCTGTGTTGTCGCAGGGCGTGAACTCACATTGCAGCGTGCTGTGCCGCAGCCCGAACTGCTCGCGCAGCCTGGCGCTGACAGCAATGCGCAAAGCCTCGGCATCCACCCCAGCATTCAGCAGCAGATGCGCGGTCAACGAAGGCTTGCCACTGCTGATGGCCCAGACGTGCAGGTCATGCACTTCCTGCACGCCGGGCGTGCTGCGCAGGCTCAGCTCGATTTCCGCCAGCTTGAAGCCATCGGGCACGCCTTCGAGCAGCACATTGACGCTCGCGCGCAGCAGCGTCCAGGTGCGGGGCAGCACCCAGACGGCGATGGCGACCGCGATCAGCGGGTCCACCCAGGTCCAGCCGGTGAAGCGGATCAGCAGCGCACCGGCAATCACGCCGAGCGAGCCGAGCATGTCGCTCCACACTTCCAGATACGCACCTTTCACATTGAGGCTGTCGTCCTTGCCGCCCGTCAGCAGGCGCATGGAGATCAGATTCACCACGAGCCCCAGCGAGGCGATGCCCAGCATGGCGAGCGACTGCACTTCAGCCGGTTGGCGAAACCGCTGCACCGCCTCGTAGAAGATATAGAACGCCACCACGAACAGCATGGCGGCGTTGAAGGCGGCGGCGAGAATCTCGGTGCGGGCATAACCAAACGTGCGACGGGCGTCGGCGGCGCGCTTCGCCATGCGGATGGCGAACAGGGCGATGGCCAGCGCCATCGTGTCGGTGAGCATGTGGGCGGCGTCAGAGATGAGCGCGAGGCTGCCCGTGAGCAGCCCCCCGATCACTTCGGCCACCATGAAGCCACCGGTCAGGGCGAGTGCAATCCACATCGCCCGCTCGTTGGCACCTTTGCCGTGGTCGTGTCCGGCGCTCATGGGACGCTCTCGATGGGCTGCATCGGTTCGACGTCCTTGTGTTGCTTGGCCTTGTCGCGGCCATGCGCCATGCGGAACAGCCCCGGCAGCACCAGCAAAGTCAGCAGCGTGGAAGAGATGATGCCGCCGATCACGACGGTCGCCAGCGGGCGCTGCACCTCGGCACCCGTGCCAACATTGATCGCCATCGGGATGAAGCCCAGGCTCGCCACCAGCGCGGTCATCAGCACCGGGCGCAGGCGAGTCAAAGCCCCTTCGATGATGGCGTCATCGAGTGTCTTGCCTTCTTCCATCAGGCTGCGGATGAAGCTCACCATCACCAGACCGTTGAGCACCGCCACGCCGGACAGCGCGATGAAACCGACGCCCGCCGAGATCGACAGCGGAATGTCGCGCAGCCACAGCGCCAGCACGCCGCCGGTGAGCGCGAGCGGCACGCCACTGAAGATCACCAGTGCATCGCGCACGGAGCCGAAGGCCAGCACCAGCAGGCCCAGGATCAGCGCCAGCGTCACCGGCACCACGATGGACAGGCGCTTCGATGCCGACTGCAACTGCTCGAAGGTGCCGCCGTAGTCCAGCCAGTAGCCGGGCGGCACGGCAACGTTCTGGATCGCCGCCTGCGCATCGCCAACGAAGCCGCCCAAGTCACGACCCCGCACGTTGGCGGTGACGACGACGCGGCGCTTGCCGTCTTCGCGGCTCACCTGGTTGGGGCCGGGGGCGATGCGCAGTTCGGCGACCTCGGCCAGCGGCACTTGTCCGCCACCGGGCATTGGGATCGGCAGGCGTTCGAGCGCGGCCAGATCGTCGCGCCGCGTCTCTGGCAGCCGCACCACGATGTCGTAACGGGCATCGCCCTCGAAGACCTGACCCACCTCGGTGCCGCCAAGCGCGGTCGAGACCACCGACTGCACCGTCGCCAGCGTCACACCGAAGCGCGCCAGCGCCTCGCGCTTGGGCATCACCGACAGCACTGGCAAGCCGGTGACCTGCTCCACCTTCACGTCGGCGGCACCCGTCACGCCGCGCACAGCCGCAGCCAGCTTGTTGGCGGTGGTCAGCATCACGTCCAGGTCATCGCCGTAGAGCTTCACCGCGAAGTCGGAGCGGACGCCGGAGATCAGCTCGTTGAAGCGCAACTGGATTGGCTGGCTCATCTCGTAGGCATTGCCGGGGAGTTGTTCGAGCGCCTCCTGCATCTCCACCGCGAGGTCGGATTTGAGTTTGCTCGGATCGGGCCACTGGTCTTGCGGCTTGAGCATCACGTAGCCGTCGGAGATGTTCTGCGGCATCGGGTCGGTGGCGACCTCCGCTGTGCCGGTGCGGGCGAAGGCGGTGAGCACCTCCGGGAACTGCAGCAGCCGCGTCTCAATCTGCTTCTGGAACTCGACCGATTGCGTGAGGCCCGTGGCCGGAATGCGCAGCGCCTGCACCGCGATGTCGCCCTCGTTCAAGCTCGGCACAAACTCGCTGCCCAGCCTGGTCGCCAGCCAGCCGCAGGCCAGCACCAGCACCACCGCAGCGGCCAGGAAGGCCACCCGCGCCTTGAGTGCGAAGCGCAGCAGCGGCTCATAGCCCGAACGCGCGGCGGAGAGAATGATGTTGTGCTTCTCCTTCACCGGCCCACGGAACAGCAAGGCAACGCCCGCCGGCACGAAGGTAACGGACAGGAACAGTGCGGCGATGAGCGCCATCACCACCGTCTGCGCCATCGGGTGGAACATTTTTCCCTCTACCCCTTCGAGCGCGAAGATCGGCAGATACACGGCGGTAATGATGAACACCCCGAACAGGCTGGGGCGGATCACTTCGGCGGTGGCGTCGTAAACCGTATCCATGCGCTCGGCGAGTGTCAGCGTGGCGCGCTCCTGACTCTGCTCCGAGAGTCGGCGCAGACAGTTCTCGACGATGATGACCGCGCCATCGACGATGAGGCCGAAGTCCAGCGCGCCCAGGCTCATCAGGTTGGCGGAGACTTTGGTCTCGACCATGCCGGTGATGGTCATCAGCATGGCAAGTGGAATCACCATTGCCGTGAGTAGCGCCGCACGCAGATTGCCCAGCAGCAGGAACAAGATCACCACCACCAGCAGCGCACCTTCGACGAGGTTCTTCTGCACGGTGCCGATGGCCTTGTCCACTAGCACGGTGCGGTCGTAGGCAGTGACGGCGGTGACGCCTTCGGGCAGCGAGTCGTTCACCTTCACCAGTTGCGCGGCGACGGCCTTGGCCACCGTGCGGCTGTTTTCGCCCACCAGCATCACGGCGGTGCCGAGCACGGTTTCGTGGCCGTCGCGGGTCGCGGCACCGGTGCGCAGCTCCTTGCCCAAGCCCACTTCGGCGACATCGGCCACGGTAATGGGCAGGCCGTCACGGGTGGTGATGACCAGCTTGCGCAGGTCTTCAATGCCGCTGACCTGGCCGGGGATGCGGACGAGCAGTTGCTCCTTGTTGCGTTCCAGATAGCCCGCGCCCTGGTTGGCGTTATTGCGCTCGATGGCCTCGCTGACCTCCGCAAACGTCAGGCCATAGGCCAAGAGCTTCGCGGGGTCGGGCTGCACATGGAACTGCTTGGCGTAGCCGCCGATGGAGTTCACCTCGGTCACGCCCGGCACCTGCA
>CAZHTI010000068.1:0-6446 GCA_964535755.1 uncultured Salinisphaerales bacterium
GTTTTAGCGGCGCGGCATCATCCCCGGTGGCAGTTTGCCGGCGAGGCTGCGCATCATTTTCATCATGCCGCCGCCGGCCATCTTCTTCATCATTTCGCGGCTTTGGTCGAACTGTCGCAATAGCTTGTTGACCTCCTGAACCTCGACGCCGGAGCCAGCGGCGATGCGCCGCTTGCGGCTGGCTTTGATCAGGTCTGGGAACTTGCGCTCTTGCTTGGTCATGGAGTTGATGATGGCAATGACGCGCTTGGTTTCCTTCTCGGGGTTGATGTTCTTGAGTTGGGCTTGCATTTTTTCGCCGCCCGGCAGTTTGTCCAACATGGCACCGATGCCGCCCATGTTTTGCATCTGCTCCATCTGCTCTTTGAAGTCTTCCAAATCAAACAGCTTGCCCTTCTTGAACTTGTTCGCGAGCTTGGCGGCCTTCTCCGCGTCGACGCGCTGAACGGTTTCTTCGATCAGGCCCAGCATGTCGCCTTGGCCCAAGATGCGGGCGGCGATACGGTCGGGGTGGAAGACCTCAAGCTTGTCGCTCTTTTCACCGACGCCGATGAACTTGATGGGCGCACCGGTGACTTGCCGCACCGACAAAGCGGCACCACCGCGCGAGTCGCCGTCAGCCTTGGTGAGAATCACGCCGGTGAGTGGAACCCGGTCGGCGAAGGCGCGCGCCGTCTTGGCGGCATCTTGGCCGGTCATCGCATCGACGACGAACAGGGTTTCCGTCGGCCCGAGTGCGGCGTGCAAGCCTGCAAGCTCGGTCATCATTTCCTCGTCGACCGTCGTACGGCCAGCGGTATCGACGATGAGTACATCTGCAAATTGCAGCTTGGCGTGGGCAATGGCGGCTTGCGCGATCGCCAACGGCGACTCACCGACGCTGGACGGGAACCACTCCACGCCCACCTGCTCGGCGACGATGCGCAGCTGCTCGATAGCGGCTGGGCGGTAGACGTCGCAACTGACGACGATCACCTTCTTCTTCTCGCGCTCGCGCAGGTAACGCGCGAGCTTGCCGGTGGAGGTGGTTTTGCCGGAGCCCTGCAAGCCGGCCATCAGCAGAATGACCGGTGGCTGTGCGCGCAGATTGAGGGCTACCGTCTCGCCGCCCAAGGTTTCCGTCAGCGCTTGCTGGACGATGCGCAGGAAGGCCTGCCCGGGCGTCAGGCTCTGGGTGATCTCGCTGCCGGTGGCACGCAGCTTGACTGCCTCGACGAAGGTCTTGATGACGGGGAGCGCTACGTCTGCCTCCAGCAGCGCCATGCGCAACTCGCGCGAGGCACTGGTGACTTGCTCCTCCGTGAGCCGCCCAGCACCACGCAGGTTGTCTAGGACCGAGGAAAGTCGCTGACTTAAGGATTCAAACATGGCGGCCGCTCACTCGCGCAGATCAAAACTGGGCCGCTATTGTAGGCGCGCTACCGCTTGCAATTGGGCAGCTGCAAAGTTGATCTAGATGGTAAAAATTTCGCCCGATTCCAGATGGTGATAGTCCCAACCGCTGAGCAGGGACTCACATTGGCGAATGATGAGGGCTTCCGTACCCGGCTTATGGTGCGTCAGTAGCAACTGGGGCCGGTGTTTGAGTGCTTGCAAACCGGCTGCAAGGGTTGCCGGAGTCATGTGTTTTGAGGCGGTGGCGATATCGTCTGCCTCGTTGGGGAAGGCAATCTCCACCATCAGCAAATCCAAGCGCGGCAGGGCGTTGAGCGCGGCCCACAGCTTGGGGCTGTTGTTGGTGTCACCCGAGAACACAAAGCAGCCGTGCGGGCTTTGCACAGCGACACCCACTGCCGGCACGGTGTGCTCGACCTCAAACAGATGCACTTGCCGATCGTGCGACAACTGCAACGCTTGCAGGCATTGGCGCGGGCACCAGCGCAGCAAGGGTGCTTCCGGTGAGGGCAGCACGGAGAAATCCGGCCAGATTACCCAGTTAAACAAATGCTTTTGGATGGCATCCAGCGTGGCGGCGGTGGCGTGGACTTGTATCGGCTGCTCGATGAGGTCGAAGAGGTTGTCGGCCATGAAGGCCAGCCCGCAGATGTGGTCCAGATGGCTGTGGCTGAGCACCACGTTCTCGATCCGCCGCATTTGCGCCAAGTTGAGGTCGCCGGTGCCTGTGCCGGCATCGATGAGGAGATCATCGTCAATCAGCAGGCTGGTCGTCCGCAAGTTGGGCCCGACGCCACCGCTGCAGCCAAGCACTTTTATTCGCATGGAATTCGGCTTTATAAAATTGGATTTGCGCTCCTAGTCTCAGTGTAGCGCGCCAATTCACTGCACCATCGACACACATTGTGCGCCAGTGCGCAGTTGCTGCGGTGATATTCTGCCCACTTGCCTATGAACCTCCCTTTGCTCATCGCTGCCGCGCTTGGCTCGCTCACTTATGTCGGCGCGCTGCTGTGCGTGTTGCGCGGTATGGAAGCCCGTGCCTTGGCGATGGTCTGTGCCGCCCTGCTGATTCACGGCTTGGCACTGGCGATGGGCGTGGAAGCCGACACTGGGCGCATCGGCCTGACCTTGGCTTTGTCTCTACTCACTTGGCAAACCGCGCTCATCCTCACCGCGCTCTGGCGTGCCAAAACCCTGCAACCGCTGCGGGTGTCGATTTATGGGATCAGTGCCTTTGGCCTGCTGCTCGGTGCCATTCCGACACAGACCGCCGCCGCTGCACCCGAGAATTGGAAAATCTTGCTGCACGTGGCGTTTTCCATCTTCGCCGCCGGCCTACTGACTTTGGCTGCCGCGCAGGCGGTTGCGGTCGCAGTCATCAGCCGCTTGCTACACCAACCGCAGCGGCTGGCGGAGGCTTTAAAGCTGCCGTCCTTGCAGGCCTCGGAGGAGTGGTTCTTCCAGCTCATCGCAGCGGGCTTCTTCACGCTCAGTTTGGCGCTGCTGTCTGGGCTAATTTTTGTCGACGACCTCTTGGGCCAACACTTGGCGCACAAGACCGTGTTTTCCGTCATCGCTTGGGCGGTGTTTGCCGCCCTGTTAATCGGCAAAAAAGTTTGGAATTGGCGCGGCAAGCGGGCGATGCGCTGGGCACTGAGCGGCTATGCGCTACTGCTGATTTCCTACTTCGGCAGCAAATTGGTGTTGGAGCAAGTGCTGAATCGGCACTGGTAGGGCTTTTACCGCCCCGTCGCGCTTGACACTGCGGGCAGCCTAGGGCTTTATGGCGGTCGGTATTCGACAGAGTAAAAGTGCTTGGACGGCGTCCCCACATTTGTATTGATTTCGCTGCTGGCGTTACTGCTCGTCATGTCCGCATTTTTCTCAGGCTCAGAAACCGGCCTGATGACGCTCAATCGCTACCGGCTCAAGACCCGTGCAAAGAACGGCGAGCGTGCGGCCAAACTCGCTGAGAGCCTGCTACAGCGCCCGGATCGCCTCATTGGCGCGATCTTGCTCGGCAATAACTTCGTCAACAGCTTGGCAGCGTCGGTCTCGACGGTCATCGCCTTACGCATCTTCCCCGGCGAGACAGCAATCGCCATCGGCACCGGCGCGGTCACCCTGCTGTTGTTGGTGTTCGGCGAGGTCACGCCAAAAACGCTCGCCGCTTTGCACCCCGAGCGCATAGGACTACCTGCTGCGTATGTGCTGTACCCGTTGATGAAACTCTTTTACCCAGTGGTTTGGGTGATTAACGTGGTCGCGCGCGGCATTTTGCGGATGATGGGGGTATCGCCCGAGGAAGCCGCCAGCCACTCGTTATCTGCTGAGGAATTGCGCACGGTGGTTGCAGAAGCTGGGGCGATGATCCCGCAACGCCACCAACGGATGTTGCTGTCGATTCTGGACCTCGAACGCGAGACCGTGGAGGACATCATGATTCCGCGCAACGAGATTTTTGGGATCGATATCTCCGAGCCCTGGCCGGTGATCCAAGAAGCCATCCTCAACAGCAGCCACACCCGGCTCCCGGTGTACGACGGCACCATGGACGGCCTCAAAGGGGTCGTCCACATGCGCAAGCTGGTGCGCGCGGCGACCATGGGCCAACTGAACCTGGAAACCCTGCTCGGCTTCGTCCGCGAGCCCTATTTCATCCCCGAAGGCA
Source organism: uncultured Salinisphaerales bacterium (assembly GCA_964535755.1). Taxonomy (GTDB): domain Bacteria; phylum Pseudomonadota; class Gammaproteobacteria; order Nevskiales; family Nevskiaceae; genus Stagnimonas. The sequence continues at coordinate 4,070 of CAZHTI010000068.1, forward strand.
CGCCGCTCAACCAGCAGCTGCTGAACTTCCAAGACCAGAAGCGGCGCATTGGCTTTGTCGTCGATGAGTACGGCGACATCCAAGGTTTGGTGACTCTGGAGGATATTTTGGAAGAGGTGGTCGGTGAATTCACCAGCGACCCCTCCACCCGCCTCAAGCACATCACCTTGGATCACGACGGCTCAGCGCTGGTGGCGGGCAACGTCACCATCCGCAACGTCAACCGCGCGCTGTCCTGGAAGCTACCCGCCGATGGCCCAAAGACGATCAATGGCTTGATCGTTGAGCACTTGGGGGAAATCCCCAAACCCGGCAAGGTGATGGACATCGACGGCTACACCTTTGAGATCATCGATGTGCGGGGTACGGTAGTAAAAACCGCGCGCTGTAGCCCCAAACCGGCTGACCCGAACACCTCTGCATAGCGCTTTGCGCAGCGTGTGGCATTCAGTGGCTTTCCTTTTCTGCCAACTTCTGTTAAAACGCCGCCCCGTTTCACCGACACCTTTGAATACTCATGGCCGGACGCCCCAGCAAGAAAGCCAAAGAAGCCAAGGCACAAGCCGAAGCCGCTGCGAAGTCATTTGACGAGTTCGGCGGCGACGAAGGCTATGCCGAAGACGTACCAGATATCGAAGAAATCGGCATCGACCGCCGCGACTGGCGCGATGTTGAAAAGTACCGCGAAGCGCGCGAGCTCAAGACTTTGGTCGACGAAGACCTAGAAAGCTACCTGTTCAAAGACCCTAAGGCGCGGCTCGCCCGTCGCTAAGGCGTCCGACCGGCTGCGGGACCAGCACCGCAGCCCGCTAGCGCCCAAGAGTCCATGCCACCTCGTCGCGCTGCCACCGTCTTCATCTTCGGCACCGTCCTGCTGGATGTGCTGGGCTTTGGCTTAATCATCCCGGTACTGCCGAAGCTGGTCGAGCAGTTCATGGCAGGTGACACCGCCTCAGCCGCGACCATCTACGGCTACTTCGGTGTGGCCTGGGCGCTGATGCAATTCCTGATGGCACCCGTGCTCGGCATGTTGTCCGATCGCTTTGGCCGCCGCCCGGTCATCTTGCTGAGCTGCTTTGGCATGGGGCTGGACTACATCTTCATGGCGCTTGCCCCCAGTCTCACTTGGCTGTTCTTGGGCCGCATCATCTCGGGCGCGACTGCCGCAAGCTTTAGCGTGGCGAGCGCTTACATTGCCGACGTCACCACGCCGGAGAACCGCGCCAAATCCTTTGGGCTGATCGGTGCGGCTTGGGGCTTGGGCTTCATCATCGGCCCAGTCGCCGGTGGCTTGCTCGCCAGCATCGACCCTCGCTGGCCGTTCTGGGCGGCGGCGGGCTTCTCGCTCGCCAACGCGCTCTACGGCTACTTTGTGTTGCCGGAATCACTGCCGCCAGAGCGCCGCAGCCCTTTGCGCCTTGCCAAAGCAAACCCCATCGGTGCGCTGCAACTGCTGCGGCGCGAGCCCCGTTTGCTGGGCCTCTCAGGGGTGTACTTCCTGTTCCAGCTCACGCACTACGTCTTCCCCAGTGTGTTCGTGCTGTACGCGGGCTACCGCTACGGTTGGAGCAGCACCGACATCGGCTGGGTCATGATGGCCGTGGGCATCTGCGGCGTGCTGGTGCAGGCGGTGCTGGTGAGGCACATCGTGCGCTGGTTCGGTGAGCGTCGGGCGCTGATGTTCGGCATCGTCGCGGGTACGGCAGGGCTGATCGCCTACGGCTGGGCAGATACCGGCTGGTTGTTCATCGCCGCAATCCCCTTGTGCTCGCTGATGGGTTTAGTCGGCCCCAATTTGCAGGCCTTTATGACCACCCGCGTGCGGCCCGAGGAGCAAGGCCGCTTGCAGGGAGCTAACGCCAGCATCATGGGCATCTCCGGCATTCTGGCACCGGCGTTTTTTAGCCAAGCCTTGGCGCTGGGCATCGCCGGCACTGGGCTACTGCCGATGGTGGGCGCGCCGTTCTACCTTGCAGCGGCATTGTTCGTCGTCGCTGGCTACCTCGCCTATCGACACGCGCACCCCGTCGCCATTGCGGCGAGCGTCGCCACGGCGAACTAAAAGGCTGTACCCGCGCGCGACTGCATCGACCCCGCCGTGACGACGCCAACACCTCCGCCCCGCGCCCTAGCGCTGCACGCATGGCGGCAGGATTTAGAGGATTGGTGTCTCGATGACGACCGCGACGCGGCCGCGCGCTGGGGCAGCAGCCTGGCAGCAGTCTGCGCGCACTACCCAGTCGCTGATTTGATGCAAAGCTTGGCAGCGCTCAGGCAGCACCGTCTGAGTGACGTGCGGGCGCGTGCTCAGCTTGCGGAGCGTCGTTTGCGCGCAGAGTTGGGCTTGCCCATGCACGCTGGGCCCATCTGCCGCCCT
>CAZHTI010000068.1:6546-15765 GCA_964535755.1 uncultured Salinisphaerales bacterium
TCGTTTGCGCGCAGAGTTGGGCTTGCCCATGCACGCTGGGCCCATCTGCCGCCCTAGCGAAGATGGCTAGGGCGCGGCAGACGGGAGCCTAGCGCCTAAGCGCTGGGGTCAGCCTCAGGGGCAGCGGGAGCGTCGGGCGCGTCGGCGGCAGGCTCAGCCACAGCCACCGCCAGTTCTTCTTCAGGCTCAAAGCGGTCGACGCCGACGATGCGATCACCTTCTTCCGGCCGCATGATGCGCACGCCCTGGGTGTTGCGGCCGGCCACACGCACTTCATGCGCGCGGGTGCGGATCAGGTTGCCGCCTTCGGTAATCAGCATCAGCTCGTGGCGGTCGTGCACGGGGATGGCAGCGACGAGATCACCGGTCTTGTCGGTAGTCGCCTGCGCAATCACGCCCATGCCACCACGGCCACGGCGTGGGAACTGGTCAATATGCGTGCGCTTGCCATAGCCAAATTCGGACACCGTGCAAATGTCCTTGCCCGCCTCAACCACCAACAGGCTGATCACACGCGCTGCTGTGGCTTGGGGCAGCGCGGTGTCGTCGTTGGGCTCCTCAGACTCCACGGCCTCGGCACCTGCATCTTCGTCCACGCCTTCCTGCACGCGCACCAAGCGCATGCCGCGCACGCCGGTGGCACCACGGCCCATCGGCCGCACGGCGGTCTCGCTAAAGCGAATCACCCGGCCCGCGTCGCTGAACAACAGCACGTCATTGCCGCCGGTGGTGAGCGCCACCCCGATCAGCTCGTCATCGGCGCGCAAGTCCACGGCAATCAAGCCATTGGCGCGGATGTTGGCGTAGAGCGCCAGCGCGGTCTTCTTAATGGTGCCGCGCCGCGTGGCCATGAAGATAAACGGCCCACTCTGGCTGGCCTCGCTCTGCTCGTCGCCGAAGGATTTGATCGGCAGCACGGCGTTAATTTTCTCGCCGTCTTCCAGCGGCAGCAGGTTGTTGAACGGCCTGCCACGGCCACCGCGCGAGCCTTCGGGCAGCTCGAACACGCGCAGCTTGTACGCTTTGCCGAAGCTGGAGAAACACAGCAAGGTGTCGTGGGTATGCGTCACCCAGAGCTTCTCGATGAAGTCCTCGTCCTTGGTGGTCGCCGCAATCTTGCCGCGCCCGCCGCGCTTCTGGGCTTGGTACTCGGCCAGTGCCACGGTCTTGACGTAGCCCGCGTGGCTGAGCGTGACCACCATGTCCTGCGGCGTAACGAGGTCCTCGTGCGCCATGTTGAGCGCAGCGCCGGTGATCTCCGTGCGGCGGTTGTCGGCGTAGTTATCACGCACTTCAACCAGCTCTTGGCGCACCACGCTGAGCAAGCGCACTTCGCTGCCGAGGATGTCCAAGAGGTCAAGGATTTGGTCGATGTAACCCTTGTACTCGTCGTGGATTTTGTCCTGCTCTAGGCCCGTGAGCTTTTGCAGGCGCATGTCCAAAATCGCTTGCGCTTGCGTCTCGCTCAGGCGGTAGCCGGGGTCAGCAGCGGAGCCCACTCCGGCAGGCGCGTCGGTACGCAGGCCTAAGCTGGCGTCGAGGTCCATCGGCTTCGCGACGTCCGCCCCTGCCCGCTCCAGCATGGCCGCCACCGGGCCAGCGCGCCAGACACGGCCGAGCAAACCGGCCTTGGCCTCAGCGCCATTCGCACTGCGACGGATCAGCTCGATCATCTCGTCGATATTGGCGAGTGCGACCGCCAAGCCCTCGCTGACATGCGCCTTTTTGCGCGCCTCGCGCAGGCGGTAGCGGCTGCGGCGGGTGACGACCTCACGGCGATGGCGCAGGAAGATTTGCAGCAACTCGCGTAGGCCCAAGCGCTTCGGCTGGCCGTTGTCCAAGGCCACCATATTGATGCCGAAGGACACCTGCATCTGGGTTTGTTGGAACAGATTGTTGAGCACCACCTCGGCGTTCTCGCCGCGCTTGAGCTCAATCACCAAGCGCATGCCGTCACGGTCGGACTCATCGCGAATGCCGCTAATGCCTTCTAGCTTTTTATCCTTCACCAGCTCGGCAATCGTCTCTTGCAGACGGGCCTTGTTCACCTGATAGGGCAGCTCGGTGACGATGATCGCGTCGCGGTCTTGGCCGAACTTTTCAAACTGCGTGCGGCTGCGCAGCACGATGCGGCCACGGCCAGTCGCATAGGCGTTGACGAGGTCGTGCGCGTCCAGCAGCAGGCCGGCGGTGGGGAAGTCTGGCGCTGGGATCAGCTGCATCAACTCCGCGAGCGTGGTGGCGGGGTTGTCTATCAGCGCTAAGCACCCAGCAATGACCTCACCCAAGTTGTGCGGCGGGATGTTGGTGGCCATGCCGACCGCGATACCGGCGCTGCCGTTGACCAGCAGGTTGGGGATGCGGGTGGGCAATACGGCGGGCTCGTGCTCGGAGCCGTCGTAGTTGGGCAGGAAGTCGACCGTGTCCTCATCGATGTTCGCCACCATCTCATGGGCAATTTTGCTCATGCGAATTTCGGTGTAGCGCATGGCGGCGGGGTTATCGCCGTCGATCGAGCCGAAGTTGCCCTGCCCGTCTACCAGTGGGTAGCGCAGTGAGAAGGGCTGCGCCATGCGCACAATCGAGTCGTAAATCGCCGAGTCGCCGTGCGGGTGGTATTTACCCATGACGTCGCCGACGATACGCGCCGATTTTTTGAAGGGCTTGTTGTAGTCGTTGTTCTGCTCCTTCATGCCCCAAAGGATGCGCCGGTGCACCGGCTTCAAGCCGTCTCTAGCGTCTGGCAGGGCGCGGCCTACGATCACGCTCATCGCGTAATCGAGGTAGCTGCGCCGCATCTCATCCTCCAACTTGATGGGGATGATTTCCTTGGCAAAGGAAGAGCCCTGTGGGATGCCGGATTCGCTCATGGTTTTTAGACGACTTGTTCTGGTTTTTTAGGCTTGCCGTGGCCTGATTTCTTGGTTTTTTACGGCTGCGGCAAGGCAAGCGCTGAGCATAGCAGAAAAGCGCAGCTAAACCCCTAGTTTCACTGCGTTTTTAGCGCTTCAGACGCCCGCTTTTGCGGCCTGCTGCTGGACCAGTGTCAGGGCCACGTTGTTCCGCAAATAAGTAGGTGCGAGTGCGTCTGCCGCATACCCACCTCCAGATTCAAAAATTGGCCGCGCGAGTGCGAGCGCATCGAGGGCGTCTGGGTAACTGTTAGTGAGCACATTTTGCGGCTGCCCGAGGGCTTGGCTCAGTGCCTCCCCGTAGGCTGGCCAACCGCTGCCCACCGCATCAAAACTTGGCACCGCCTCAACCCAAGCCTTAACGCTCATCGGTGCCGCGACTTGCTCTGGCCCCACGGCCACCGCCAAGCCATTCTGATTGGCGAATAGGCCGCAATAGACCTCGCCCATGCGTGCATCAATTGCTGCGGCGATGTGCTGGGCCGATGGCTTGCGGCGCAGCGCGCCTTGCGCCAACAGCGCGAGTGAGGACAACCCAAGGACGGGCGTCTCATGCGCCAGCGCCAGCCCCTTGCAGAAGGCCACGGCAATCCGCACACCGGCAAAGGAGCCGGGCCCTACGCCGCAAGCAATGCCGTGCAAATCGCCGTAGCGCAGCCCTGCGTCGGCCATCACCGCAGCGACCACCTGCAACAGCCGCTGGGTGTGGTCGCGGCCGACCAACTCAAAGCGGCTGTGTAGCGCGCCGTCCTTCCAAACAGCGGCGGAGCAGGCTTCGGTAGCGGTGTCGATGGCGAGCAGATTCATGGCGATTTTGCGGTAGCAGCGCCCGCCGGATGCAGGCTGCGGCACCAGTCCAACGTGGCGTCGAGGTCAGGCAATAGCGGCATCACCGGCAGTGCGGCCAGCACTTTTCGGCCATAGTTTTTGCTGCGCAGACGTGGGTCGCAGAGCATCAACAGGCCACGGTCGGTTTCGTCGCGGATCAAGCGGCCAACGCCTTGGCGCAGGGTGACGATGGCTTTGGGCAATTGGTCATCGGCAAAAGGATTGCCGCCCGCTTGTTTGATGGCATCGAGCTTGGCGTCGAGCACCGGGTCGCCGGGGGCCGCAAACGGCATGCGGTCGATGATGACCACCCGCAGTGCCTGGCCTTTGACGTCCACCCCCTCCCAAAAGCTCGCGGTAGCTACCAACACCGCATTGCCGCTGGCGACGAACTGGCGCAGCAACTCCGGCTTGGGCGCTTCGCCTTGGGCGAGCACGGCTAAATCCGGCAATGCGCTGCGCAGTTGCTGGGTGAGCACTTGCAGGGCACGGTGACTGGTACAGAGCACGAAGGCCCCGCCTTGGCTCGCACGCAGCACCGGCACCATCGCAGCCGTAAGCGCGGCGTTATAGCCGTAGTCGTTGGGCTCGGGCAGGTTCGGAGGCAGCCAAAGTCGAGTCTGGCTGGGGTAGTCGAAGGGGCTATCGAGGCGCTCGGTGCGGGTTTCGTCCAAGCCCAAGGGATGGGTGAAGTGGCTAAAGTCCCCGCCAGCGGCGAGTGTTGCCGAGGTGAATACCCAGGCCCCAGGATGCGCCGCACGCATCGCGGCAAACGGCACAGAGACGTCCAAGGGCGTGGCATTCAGTGCGCCACCACGGCCGACGACCTCGACCCAGCGCACTTGGCTGTCGCGGCTGGCGAGCTCAGTCGCGACCGCCCATTTTTCTTGCAGCTTCATGGCGCGCTCTAGTGCCGCGCCGAACTCAGCACTGCGCTCTTCCAAGGGCTTGAGCGCTTCGATCAGCTCAATCAGTGCCAAGCCTAGGCTGTCCAAATTCGCCTGTACGCCAAAGCCCTGCGCGAACTCTGCGGTGCGTTGGCGCACCAAGCCACCGGCAAAGCTGCCTTCTAGCCGGACAATGGCCTCGGCGAGATTGATGAGCGCAGTGGTCAAGGCCGGGGTGTCGTTCCAGCGCTCGACTTCCGCTTGTGCATCCCGCACCAAGGCGCTGAGTTGCTGGGTGGAAACTCGGGTGCCGAAGTGCCGCAGGGCCAGCTCTGGCAACTGATGCGCTTCGTCGATCACCACCGCATCGGCGCCCGGCAGCACGGCAAAGCCTTCCTGCCGGATGAGGTGGTCGGCAAACAGCAGTGCATGGTTGACCACCACCACATCGGCGGCGGCAGCAGCACGTCTGGCCTTGACCACGAAGCACTCCGCAAACGCTGGGCATTTCGACCCTAAACAGTTGTCGGCGGTGCTGGTGATGCGCCCTAGCAATGCGTCATCGGGGGTCTCGCCGGTCAGCTCACTCACCTCGCCCGATTCGCTGTGCTGGGCAAACTGGGCGATTTCCGTCAGGCGCGGCCAATAGGGGCGCATGCGGCCATCTTGGCGGGCTTTATCGATGCGGTGGTGGCAGAGGTAGTTCGCACGGCCCTTCAGCAGGGCGATGCGACGCCCCACCCCAAGTGCCTCGCGCATGCGCGGCAAGTCGCGCAGGAAGAGCTGATCCTGCAAGTTTTTGGTGCCGGTGGAGATCACCACGCGCTTGCCGGAGAGCAGCGCGGGCACCAAATACGCGTAGGTTTTGCCGGTGCCGGTGCCGGCCTCGACGATGTAGTTCTCGCGGCTCTCTAGCGCTTGTGCGACGCCCTCGGCCATCGTCTGCTGCGCGAGCCGCGGCGTGAAGCCGGGTAGGACTTGCGCTAACCGGCCCGCCGGCGCGAACAGCTCGGTAACTTCTTCCGGCGTCACGGTGCCTTGGGGTTAGCGTAGGGCGGCGTGGTGATCCAGCGCTGGCGGTCGTTGTAGCGCTGCTGGGCGGCTGACGCGGCAGCCGCATTGCCGAGTGCCGCAGCACTGGCGGCCAGCACGCGGTAGTTCTCGACCTCCAGCCAAGGGTTGCGCTTAGCCAGCGAATTGCTTTTGCGCGCCTCTGCTTGCGCTTGCTCGTGCTCGCCCATCGCCAAATGCAAACTGGCCAGATGCTGCCAAATCCAAGGGTTACGGGGCTCGATGCGCAAGGCGCGCTCAAGTGCTGCCTCGCCCTGCTCCCACTTTTTATGTTTTTTTGCCTCGCGCGATTGGCGCACCAGCGCAAGTACGGGTGCTGCGCTGCCGGAGGCCTCAATGCTACGCGGGAATTGCTGTAGCAGCGGCGGTGGCAAATCCGTCGGGCTAGGTGGCGGAAGCGATGGGCGTGTCGGCGGCGGGGTCGGCACCACAGGCGGCAGCGGCGTGGGGGCAACAGGCGGCGGCGCAGATTCTTGCGGCGCGCTGCTCGGCGGCACCGGATAAGGCCACTGGCCGTCCGGATTGGGACTACCGCCAGTGCTCGCACAAGCACCAAGCCCAGCGACACAGAGCAGCAAGACGGCGCGTGAAGGCCAATTGGCGGTGATCATTGAAACAATTCCTTCAGCCAATTCGACGGCTCGTCGGTCTTCTTAGGGTCTTGCTGCCGATTAGGCATGGGCGCTGCTTCGCCGTTGAGGATGGCCTCCACCGCAGCAGCCTCGGCAGCGGCAGCAGACTCGGGGTCACTGGCAAAGAGGTCGTCCTCCGGCACGCAGTCCTCGACGCGCGCGCCAAAGCCCGCCATCTGCGGCAGCACTTGGCCGCTGCAATCGATCGCCGCCAGCTCGACCTCGGTCGGCGGCGTGTCATCGAGCGACTTAGCGTCGAGGTCACGCATCAGGCGCGCCCAAATCGGCAATGCCCCAGAGCCACCGGTGAGGCCGGATGGCTTGTAGTCATCGCGCCCCACCCAAACCACGCCGACATAGTCCGAGCCAAAGCCGGCGAACCAGCTGTCGCGCAGGTCATCGGTCGTGCCGGTCTTGCCCGCCAAGCGCGTACCACTTGGGAGTATCGAGAGCCCCGCGCGCGCCGTGCCCTCTGTCAGCACCTTCTGCATCGCCCAATTGGTCAGCCACACCGGGCCTTCCGGCAGGGTTTGCCGCACCTTGACCGGGTAGCGTTTGAGTGGCGTGCCGTCTTTGTCCAGCACCTCGCGGATCGCCGCCAAGGGGCTGCGATACCCGCCCGCCGCAAGGGTGTTGTAGACCTGTGCGACCTCCAGCGGCGACATATCAATCGCGCCCAAGAACATGCTCGGGTTGGACGGCGCGTCCGCAAAGCCGGCATCGGCAAATACTTTCTGCACCGCGCCCACACCGACATCGAGCCCAAGCCGCACGGTGGTGACGTTGTAGCTCTGCGCCAGCGAGCGATACAGCGGCACAAAGCCATGGTTCTGGCGATCGTAGTTCTGCGGCCGCCAAGTACGGCCTTGCCCTAAGCGCACGGTGATGGGCTCATCGTCCAAGCTGCTGCCGAGGTTGTAGCGTTCCGGCTTCTGCAGCGCGGCCAAATAGACGAATGGCTTGGACAGCGAGCCAATGGAGCGCTCGGAGTCCAGCGCGCGGTTAAAGCCGGCAAAGCGCACCTCACGCCCCGCCACAAGGCCCAGCACTTCGCCACCCTCGACACTCGTCACTACGCCTGCGCCCTCTAGGGTGCCGCGCTTGATTTTGCGGGCGCGCTCTAAAAGGGCTAGGTCCTCAGAGATACGGGTCTCCAAGGCCTCCTGCACGCGCGGGCTTAAGCTGGTGTAGATCAGCAAGCCTTCGTCGGTGATGGCGTCCTCAGGGTATTGCGCCTTCAGCTGGCGCTTCACCAATTCCACAAACGCGGGGTAGCGCTCGACCCCACCCTTGCCGCCGCCGCTTAAGCCCAAGGGCTTCGCCTTGGCGGATTTCATCTGCGCCGGTTTGATCAGCCCGCGCTCGGCCCAGATCGACAGCACCAAATCCCGCCGCTCGCGGACTTGCTCCGGCCTGCGGCGCGGATCGTACTGGCTGGGGCCCTTGACGATGGCGACCAGCATCGCCAGCTCCTCAGGCGCTAGTTCCATCAAGGGCTTGTTGAAGTAAAACTGGCTGGCGAGCCCAAAGCCGTGCACCGCACGCGCGCCGTCCTGCCCCATGAAAATTTCATTGAGATAGGCCTCGAGAATTTCGTCTTTGCTGTAATGCACTTCCAGCAAGAAGGACATCAAAATTTCTTTGATTTTGCGCGTGTAAGTACGCTCGCTAGTCAAAAAGAAGTTCTTCACCAACTGCTGGGTGATGGTGCTCGCCCCTTGCGTCAGCTTGCCCTTAGTCAGGTTGGCAACAAAAGCGCGGACGATGCCTCGGATGCTCACGCCGAAGTGGCTGTAGAAGCTGCGGTCTTCCACCGCGAGCAGGCCCTGCACCAGTAACTCCGGGGTGTTGTCGAGCTTGATCAGCACGCGATCTTCACCACCGCGTGCTGGGTAAATGCTGCCGATCAGCAAGGGGTCGAGGCGGGTCAGTTCGACTGGGGTACCAGTATCCGCATCCACCACCGAGGTGATGCGGCCGCCACCACGGACGGTGAGGCGTTGGCTGGGCTGAGCGCCCTCATAAAACTTAAATGCACGGGTGTGGAGCGTGATGCTGCCTTCATCGCGGGCAAAGGTTCCCGGGCCTTCTGCTGTGGGAAGTTCGCGGTAGCCCAAGCGACGCAACTCCCGCAGCAGCGAGTTCATGCTGAGGTTGACGCCGGGGTAGAGGTCTTGCGGCGCTGCGTACACCTGCGCGGGCAGCGTCCAGCGCACCCCAGCGAAGCGCGAGCGAATCTCCCGATCGAGTTTCACAACCCCCAAGGCAAAGACGATGAGCGCCAAACTCAGCGCTACAAGCGTCGCAATGAGCACTACGCGGAGAACAGGACGGCGGTCGAGGGAGATCGCCATTGCGGCGCAGACTAGTCAGTGGCAGTTAGGTCGCTAAAGTCTAAGGGAAGCACCGCTTACGCGCTGATGAACCAGGCTCTCGCCGCACGGCACAGGAGCACCGGCCTGAGAACCCTAGGCTTAGGTCTTCTAGCTCGTCGAATTGCTGCGCGGCCCCGCCAGCCACCAAACGATAAAGCCCAGCACCGGGAAGAACAGCACGAACACAATCCAAGCGACCTTTTTACCGATGCTGATGCTCGAGCCGCTGATGTTGAGAATGGCGTAGATGTCCAGGGCGAGGACGATGAGGCCAGTGATGCCGTAGTTGGTGAAGTTCATGGGTATTGGACTGAATAGGTGTTGGGCTAGTAGTTAGCAGGTGCCGACGCGGCCTTGGGTGCCATTAGGCTCTGAATGACAGCGACCGGAGCAGAGCCATAGCTCAAGAATTGCTCGTGGAAGCCTTTGAGCGAGAATTGATCCCCCTGCTCTGCCTTCAGCCGCTCACGGAAGTCGTAAATCGCCGAATAGCCCGCGAAGTAGCTGGTGAGTT
>CAZHTI010000069.1:0-14965 GCA_964535755.1 uncultured Salinisphaerales bacterium
AAACCCAGTACCGCCACCGCATGCGTGAGCACGCCGGCGATGGCCGCGCCGAGGCCATCCGCAGCTTGCTGCAGTACATCGATGAGTTGGCAATGGCCACGAGCGGCGCACTGCGTCCAGCACGTGCGAGCACTGCGCCTGCGCACGCTGCCGTACTGACTCCTTAGCCCAGAGCGGGTTGTCGAAACTATTCCGTGCGCCTGAGCCAAGCGCACGGAACCGTCGATTGCTGCCAAGCGCGCCGATGCGGTTCGGCGAGGGTGGCCAATCGCACTACCAACCGAAGGTCAGCGAACCCCGCACCACGGTGTTGTCGGTGCTGCCCGCGCTACCCACGCCGACGCCCACGGCAGTCATGCCCTGCATGAATTTCTGCTGGAAGTTCATGCCGAAGGCCGTCGAGCTGCGGTAGTTGGCCACGCCAAAGCTGATGCCGCCATTGGGCGCATTGACGGGGTTGCTCACGAGGGCGGCGGCAATCGCCACGCCGTCGTAGGCGGCCTTGGTGAGATGGCGCAGACGCAGCTCGGTGTCGGCGGCGCGATCCTGCAGGGCGCCGATGGCCAGACCTTGGCTGCGCACGGTGGCGTCGGTGTTGTCGAGCCGCGTGCTGAAGGCGTTGAAGCCACCCGTCACGCGGTTATCGAGCGCCTGCACCTGGCCGAAGTTGGCGGCATCGGTGGCGCTGCTGCCGCTGGCTACGTTCACCACGCGGCGTTCGGCACCTGCGGCGCCAACGCTGACGGTATTGGCAACATTGGCCACGCTGGCGTTGCCGAGCGCCACGCTGTTGGCGGCCAGCGCCTGCGCGCCGTTGCCGTAGGCGGCGCTCAAATCACCCTGCGCGAGCGCGTTGTCGCCTACCGCCGTGGTGTTGGTGCCGAGGGCCTGCGCATTGCTGCCCACAGCCACAGACGATCGCGCCACGGCGCCGTTGCCAATGGCCACCGACTGCGCGCTGCTGGCTTGGGCGTTGCGGCCGATGGCCACCGCGTTGTCGGCACCGGTGCCGGCGCCGTTGCCCAAGGTGATGCTGTTGGGCCCGGCATTGGCGGCCGGGGTGCCGATGCGGGTTTCCAGTGCGCCAGCGCGCCCTTCCACCGTGCCGACGCGGCTGGTGGTGCTGGCGAGCCCGGCCTCGGTGGTGGTGGCGCGGGTTTCCAGAGCTTCGGCGCGACCTTCTACCGTGCTCACGCGGGCGGTGGTGCTGGCAAGCGCGGCTTCATCGGCGGCGACCCGGGTGGTGAGCGCGCCCACCGTGCCCTCGGTGCTGGTCACTCGTGCAGTGAGATCGGTGGTCACCGCTTCGACGGCATCGAGCCGCGCAGCGGCGGCGGCGACACCGCCGGTGGCCGTGGCGAGGGTGGCTTCAATGCCGTCCACTCGGCCTTCTACCGCGCCGATGCGCAGGTCACTGGCGGCGGCGCGGCCCTCCAAGGCGTCGGTGCGGCCGTCTAGCCCACCGAGACTGCTGCTGAGGTTGCCGACGCTGCCTTCGAGTGTGCCAATGCGCAGGTTGCTGGCGTTGGCGCGGCTCTCCAACGTCTGGGTGCGGCCATCGAGCGTGCCAATTTGGTTGTTGACGGTGACCGCGTTGGCTTCCAGCGTAGTGACGCGGCCCTCCACGGTGCCGACCCGGCTGTTGATCGTGCTGGCGCTATCGACCACCAGCTCCAGCAGCGAGTTGAGCTGGCTGCGATTGACGGCATCGGTAGGGTTGAGGCCCGCTGCGACGTTGACGATGCGCCGCTGGTTGGTGTCGTTGCCGACCGAGAAGGTGTTGGCCTCGACCGCCCGGCTGCCGCTGCCGATGGCGACGGCGTCTTCGGCGCTGGTGCGGACGTCGTTGCCAATGGCGATGCCGCGGTTGGCCCCGCCCAGCACCGTCACGTTGGAGCCGATGGCAATCGCATTCACGGCCGTGGCTGGGGGATTGAGGCCAAAATTCACATCGCCGACGATGGCCGAGGTGCCAAAGCCGCCGGTGCCGATGGCGATGGAACCGCGCGAGTCGCGGTTCACCGTGGCGAAGGAGCCGATGGCCACGCTGTTGCCGCCGATCGCCGTATTGGCAAAGCCGAGCGCGGAATCCTGGATGAGAAAGGCCCGGTTCTGGGTGCCGATGGCGCTGGCGCTTTCGCTTAGCGCCTCGTTGGCAAAGCCCACTGCGGTGCTGCCGTAGCCCTGCGCCTCGGTAAACGCACCGATCGCGGTGGACACCTCCTCGGTGGCCAGGCTGTCGAGCCCAATGGCGATGCTGCGTTGGCCCAGCGCCCGCGCCGATGCCGGCATGCCCGATGCGGTGTCGAGAACGCCGTCGCCATCCCTATCCACCGTGGCGATTTCGCCGGCACCGATGGCGATGGCATTGGGCGCGGTGGTGAGCGCGTTGAAGCCGATGGCGATTTCATCGCGGGTGGCGGTGGGCGTACCGCCATCCAGTTCGCCGGCGGCGGCAGTCAGGGAGAACAGGCTGGCAACGGTTGCGGCCAAAACCGTGCGGCGGAAGAGCTGGGGTGCTTGCTTTTGCATGGGGCGTCCTTTCTGTGGGGGTAGTGGCGGCAGCTCGTGGCTGCCCTCCCTTCCATAGACGCGCTTGCCGCGCAATCACGACAGGCTCAGTGCAACTCCCGCAGCCGCTCGGGATCCATCCCAGGCGTGTTCGCCAGAATCTGCCGGGCCTGCTGCCGCAGCGGCAAGGCCTCGCTGTTGCGGCCCAGTGCTGCCAGCGCCTGCGCCTCGGCGATGAGGGCGTCGGCAATGCTCGGGTGGCCCTCGCGATAAGCCTTGCGGGTGCTGGCGACCGCCGCTTGCAGGGTGGCGAGGGCAGGGGCGGCCGACCCTGCGGCGAGCTGCGCACGGCCAAGAGTGACGAGGGCATCGGCGCTGAACACGTGGCCAGCGCCCAGCTTGCGCTGCAGGTTGTTGATGGCGAGCTTGGCCAGCGTCAGCGCCTCGGCGTGCTCGCTGCGCGCGGTGAGCACACGCGCCAGCCGCATCTGGCTGCGGCCTACCACCACGCTGGGCGCGGGCATCTTCTCCTGTGCGATCTCCAAGGCCTGCCGCAGCAGTGTCTCGGCTTGCTTCTGATCGCCCTTGGCGCTGAGCACTACGGCCAGCACCTCCATGCCCTGCGCGCTGAAGGTGCTGCGCTCGCCGGTGTTGGCGCGCTCGGCGGTGAGATAGCTGCGCGCCTGCGTTTCGGCTTCGGCGAGGTCGCCACGCGCCAGCGCAATCATCGCCAGCCGCCAGCGGGTATTAAAGGTGAGTGCGCCGCCTTGCGGCTCGGTGGAGCGCCGGCGCAGCGATTCGCGCAGGCGCTTCTCGGCTTCGAGATACTGGCCATCGCCCATCAAGGCTTCGCCCTGGAAGGTGAGCAGGTAGTGGCAGTTGGGGTGGTCCTCGCCGAGTGCCACGGCGTAGATCTTGTAGGCCTGCTCGAAGGCGGCCAGCGCCTCGCGGTACCGACCAAGCGCCAGCAGCACGCGGCCCACTTCGAGCAGATCGCTCGCCAGATGATGCGATTCGCCGAGCTGCTTGAGCTCACGCAGGCGCACGCTGCTCTGATGAATCTTCAGGGCTTCGTCAAAGCGTTCCGCCGTGCGATAGACGCGGCCGAGCGTCATCTGCAACTCGAGATAGCGCGAATCCTCCACGCCGGGGTTCACCGCCAGCAGCTGCACCGCCTCCTGCAGCGGCGGCAGCGCCTCGTCGAAGCGCCCCAGCTGGCGGCGCACATCGCCGAGGCTCGCCAGCGCCATGAAGAAGGGCTTGTTGTCGGGGTAAGCCGGCATGGGGTTTTGATGGCCGATGCGGATCGCTTCGAGATAGGCCTTTTCAGCCTCCGCCAGCGCACCGAGCGCCTTCTGGTTGTCGCCGAGGTCATACCAGCCTCGCACCAGCTGCACCGGCGCGGCATCCGCTTTCTGATACAGCGCCAAAGCCTGCTGCGAGATCAGCAGCGCCTGATCGTAGAGGCCCCGGTTGTAGTAGATCACCGCGATCTCGCCCTTCATCTCGGCGGCGAGCAGCGGCGAGTCCTTGAAGTTGTCATCCACTCTGTAGGCAGCAAGATCGAGCATCTTTAGGCTCGCGGCATCGATGGCTGCCGCGCCAACGATGGCGGCATCGG
Source organism: uncultured Salinisphaerales bacterium (assembly GCA_964535755.1). Taxonomy (GTDB): domain Bacteria; phylum Pseudomonadota; class Gammaproteobacteria; order Nevskiales; family Nevskiaceae; genus Stagnimonas. Next base: position 4,133 of record CAZHTI010000069.1, read on the forward strand.
TGCCTTGCAGCAGATCAAACGCGAACACGCGGCGCAGCTCGGCCTGCTCGGCCTGCTTTCTGGCCTCCGCCGTGGCTTGCTGCGCTTGCGCCTCGGCCCTGAGCGCACGTCGCGTCTGCGCGGTGGATACGCCCAACCCCGCCAGCAGCGAGGCCACGATCAGGCCTGAGAGCACCGCCACCATGCGGTTACGGCGCAGCCACAGGCGGCTGCGGTAGCGCCAATCATCTGGGCCAGCAGAGACTGGCAAGTGCTCCAGCCAGCGTTCGAGATCCGCCATGAACGCGGCCATGGTCGGGTAGCGATCCTGCGGCGCCTTGCGCAGCGCCTTCGCCACAATGGCTTCGAGATCGCCCCGCAGCGCGCGGGCATCCACCGGCCTTGCGCCATCGGCGGCATTGGCAGGCAGCGGCTCGGCAACCGCTTTGGACAGGCGCGGTGCGTCGTGGTGCAACACCGCGTATTCGAGCGCGGCGCGGCCGGGCTGCTCGCCCTTGAACGGCCGCGTGCCGCTGAGCAGCTCGAACAGCAGCACCCCGAGTGAGAAGACGTCGCAGGCCACACCCGTCGGCTCGCCGGTAATCTGCTCCGGGGCGGCGTAGTCGAGCGTGAGGCCACGGCCATAGAGGACGGTCAGCGAGGTATCGCTGCCGTGCTCGTCATCGAGCAGGGCGGCAATGCCGAAATCCAGCAGCTTCACCTCGCCCTCATCTGTCACCATGACGTTGCTGGGCTTGATGTCGCGGTGGACGATCAGCCGCCCGTGCGCGTATTCCAGCGCACGGCCAATGGCGAGAATCAGCTGTACGCGCTGCGCCACCGTGGCGGCCCGCTTGCGCGCATGCTCCAGCAGCGGCAGCCCGCGCACGTAGTCGAGCACCAGATAGGTCTGGCCGTCCTGCACGCCGGCGTCGAGCAACCTTGCGATGCCGGGGTGGATCAGCCGGGCCAGCGCCTGGCGCTCGCGCGCGAAGCGGCCGGCGAGGCGGCTGGCGTCGGCCTGCTGGCGCAGCAGCTTGATGGCGGCCTGCCCTCGATACAGCGCATCGGCACGCTCGGCCAGCCAAACCTCGCCCATGCCGCCGCTGCCCAGTGGCCTCAGCATTTGCCACGGGCCGAAGGCCTGCCCCGGCACCGCAGCCGCTGCGGGCTGCCCGGCGTCGAGCGCTGCCAGCAGACCCTGTTCGTAGCGCCCGCTATCGAGCTCCGGCGTCTGCGTGACGCTACGATCCAGCATTCGCTCCACCTGCGCGGCGGCAGCCGCATCACGCAAACGCAGATCGTGCAGCCAAGGCGCCCTTGCGGCTTCATCCAGTTCCAGCGCTTCGTCGAGCAGGGCGGACAGGCGCGGCCAGTCTTTGTCGGTCAGGGGCATAGTGGTTTGATGTCGGTTGGCATCAGGGATGGACGTGATGCACGTGCAATCACGTCATCAGCCGTCGAGCAGTTCGGCCAGCAGCAGCCGCGCCTTCTTCAGTTCGCGGTCTACGGTGCGGCTGGAAACACCCCGCAGTTCGGCGATCTCGACAATGGTCATCCCGGCAAAAAAGTGCATCTCCACCGTCTGGCCGAGCGCTTCGTCGAGTGTGCGCATGCGGGTGAGTGCGGCGTCGAGGCGCATTAGATCGGGGCCCAAGCCCGCATCAGCCACGGTTTCGTCGGCGTGCGAGAGCGTCAGCATCTGCACCCCACCGCCACGCTTTTCGGCCTGCGCGGCACGCAGGTGATCAAGCACCACGCTGCGCAGGGCGCGGCCAACGTAGGCAAAGAACTGCACGCGCTCCTGCCCGCGCAGACCCTCGGTGTCGGCCATCTTCAGAAAGCCTTCGTGCACCAACGCGGTGGTGTTCAGGCCCGTCACGCCGCCCGCCTCGGCCAGCCTTGCACGCGCAATGCGGCGAATGTCGGGGTAGAGCGCGGCGAACAGTTGCTGCACGGCGGCACTCTCACCGGCAGACGCGCGGACCAATAGTTGGGTGATGGGACTCATCTCGGGCAGTGTTCGTGGCGGGATAATCGTCGTCAACCTATAGCACTGAGTGCGACGGTTTCGGCACACCGCTCCTCGGCGTCGTTGTACTGGCTGAACGCAGTTGGCAGTTAGGACGAAACTGCTCTGGAGGCACGCACTAGCGTGGGAGGAATTGACCCAATGCTGAAAATCGGTTCAGGGGCGCGTTCAGAATCCTTCGCAGCGTGCCATTCAGTACATCAAAGGCCCCGCTGGGCGGAATGAGGTCAGTACGATGGGCAACTACTTCCCCTATGGCATCCATCAGAGTAAAAATGAGGTAGAAGCACTGGGCTGTCCTATTAGCCCCGACGCTGTCCCGAAGAAAGCCGCTCAAAGCTAGGAAGCGGCGCAACCACTGAAAACGCGACTGAGGAGTCTTATGCGTAATCGAATGATCCCTGTGGTAGCCATCGCTCTGGGCTTAATGTCCAGCGCCACGGTCGCCAAGGTAAGCCCTGATGAAGCCGCCAAACTCGGCACCACCCTGACGCCAGTCGGTGCTGAGAAAGCCGGCAATAAGGATGGCGCGATCCCGGCTTGGGACGGCAAGTTCAGCGTACCCAAACCAGCACCGGGCAAGGAGCGCCTGATCGAGAGCTTTGGTGAGCTTGGTACCGATAAACCGCTCTACACCATTACTGCTGCCAACATGGACCAGTACAAGGACAAGCTCACGCTCGGCCACCAAACCCTGCTGAAGAAGTTTCCAGAAAGCTACAAGATCCCTGTCTACAAGACCCGCCGCACCGCGACCTTCCCCGATTTCATCGTCGAGGCCACCAAGGTCAACGCCGTCAATGCGGAGGCCGGTAACGGTGGCGAGAGCTTGCTCAACGCCATCACCGGCACGCCGTTCCCGATTCCTAAGTCTGGTAAGGAGATCATGTGGAACCACAAGACGCGCTACCGCGGCTTGGGCGTGACTCGCTACAACACTCAGCTTGCCGTGCAAACCAGCGGCGATTTCACGCCGTTCAAACTGCGGGAGGACGTGCGCTTCCACTACAGCCAGCCGAACCAAAAGCCGGCGGACATGAACAACGTCATCATCTACTTCTTGCAGCTGACGATGGCCCCGCCGCGCCAAGCAGGCAGTGTGTTGTTGGTGCACGAGACGGCTGATCAAATCGCCGAAGCGCGCCGCGCCTGGCTTTATAACCCCGGCCAGCGCCGTGTTCGCCGCGCGCCCAACGTCGCCTACGACAACCCCGGCAATGGCTCAGACGGCCTGCGTACCAACGATCAGTTGGATTTGTTCAATGGTGCGACCGACCGCTACACCTGGAAGATCGTCGGCAAGAAGGAAATGATCCTGCCGCACAACAACGCGTTGCTGGCGTCGAGCGCGCTGAAGTACAAAGATTTGGCGAGGAAAGGCCATATGAATCAAGACCATACCCGTTACGAGTTGGTGCGTAGCTGGGTCGTCGAGAGCACTCTGAATGCCGGCACCAGCCACATCTACAGCCGCCGCACCTTCTACATCGAAGAGGACACTTGGACTGGCGTGCATGCCGACATCTACGATCGTCGTGGCGAGCTCTGGCGCATCCAAGAGGCCTTCCCGGTCAATATTCCGGATCGCAAGTCCACCGGCCCCGCAGGCGGCACCGTGTATGACCTACAGTCGGGCCGCTACCTGATGCTGGAGTTCTCGAATGAAGAACCCTACGTCGGCGACAAGGACTGGAGCTTGGATCACTTCGAGCCCTCCAACGTCAGCAAGGTCGCTACCCGCTAGGGCAGCACTGTGCGGGCAGGGTTTTGGCTAGCCATGGGCCAGCGCACTCGCTTGAGTGCGCTGGCCTTTGCGTTAGTGCTCGTCGCCTGCCAAAAACAGGGTGATACGCCGGCCGCCAATACCACCAAGGTGGCGACCCCCGCTGCGCTAGTCGCCCACAGCGAGGAGTTTCGACGCGGCCTAGAGGAAGTGCGCCCCGGCGTGTTTGTGGCAATTGGCTATGGCATCGCCAACAGCATCCTGCTGGTTGGGCCAGAGGGCTGCGTGGTGGTGGATGCGATGGAGTCGCAGCAGTCGGGGCGTGCAGTGGCGGAGTTGTTCAAGCCGCATTGCAGCAAGGGGCTCAAGGGCATCATCTACACCCACAGTCATCCCGACCACGTCCAAGGCGCTGCGGCATTTGCGGAAGTGCTCGGCAATCCTAAGGTGCCGATCTATGCGCAGGCCGAGGTCAGCTCTGCGATGGACAAACTCAGCTCCGAGCTGCAACCGATCATCACCCGTCGCTCGCTGATGATGTACGGCCACGGTCTCAGTGCCAGCGAGCACATCAACGTCGGCATCGGTAGTCATTTGGAGTTGGATGACACGAGCCAAATCGTCACCCTGCGGCCCACCGTTACTTTTGACGATCACCTTGAAGTGCGGATTGCAGGGCTTGATGTAGTGCTGCAACACGCCATCGGTGAAACGGAGGACCAAATCTTTGTTTGGCTACCCGCGCAAAAGCTGCTTTTGCCGGGCGATAACCTGTATCGCGCCTTTCCTAATCTCTACACCATTCGCGGCACCAGTTATCGCGACCCTAAACTCTGGGCTGCCAGCTTAGACGCCATGCGCCGCTTGGGCGCAGAAACCTTAGTGCCGAGCCACACGCGGCCCATCTTGGGTGCTGAGCAAATCCAGACAGTCTTGACCGACTACCGCGACGCCGTCCGCTACGTCTATGACCAGTCCATACGGCTGATGAACCGAGGCCATTCGCCCGAAGAATTGCAGCACCTAGTCATGTTGCCTAGCGCTCTCGCCAAATCCCCTTGGCTGCAAGAGTTCTACGGCAAGCCAGGTTGGAGCGCGCGCAGTGTATTCGTCGGCAACTTGGGCTGGTTTGATGGCGATGTCGCCAACTTGCAGCCGCTGCCACCGCTCGCGCGCTCGCGCGAGATGCAGGCACTTGCCGGTGGTGTGGAGGCCTTCAACCAGAAAATCCAGCAGGCTGCGTCCGCCAAAAACTTTGCTTGGGTATTGGAGCTAAGCAGCCACGCCCTGCGGGTAGATGCCGCTAATTTGATCGCAAAGAATGCACGGCTTGAGGCGCTTAAAGCCTTGGGCGAGGCGGAGGCCAACCCCAATGCACGGCACTTCTACCTCACGCAATACCACGAGCTCAAGGGTGATATTCGCCTTCCGGATTCCATCCTCACACCCACGCCAAGCATGTTGGCGGCAATGCCCCTGAGCAGCTTCTTCGATGGCCTAGCCGTCAACCTCGACCCAGCGGCGACCAAGCCGGAGACTCAAGTCGTCGCCTTCAACTTCACCGATATCCAGCAACGCTGGGTTTACATCGTGCGCAATGGCAGCAGCGAGGTGCTGGGGCCGGATCAACTTGGCTTTGCCCCAGCCGCCCAGCTGGAGGTCAATGTCTCCGCCCAAGTATTCAAGGAGATGCTCGCCAAGCTGCGTAACCCAGCCTTGACGCTCGCTAAGGATTTCAGCGTCGTTCAGGGCAGCAAGCTGGAGCTGATCGCCTTCTTCCGGCAGTTCACGCCCATCGAAGCACAGCACTAAAGCGGGCTGGAGCTGTGTGCCGCACGCCGGCAATGGTCGACGTGGGACAATAGCGGCCCCTCACGCTGCGCCCCCGCTACATGGACTTATCCGTCGCCGCCGCCATCGCACTCGCGGCCATCGTGTTTCTGGCCTACACCACGCAGGCCATTACCGGGTTCGGCAGTTCCGTCATCACCGTCACGATCTCCGCGCTGTTTCTGCCGGTCAACCTCATTCTGCCGGTGGCCGTCGCGCTCAATTTGCCCTTCTGTGCCTGGCTGGTTTGGCGTAATTACAGCGCGGTGGACTGGCCCTTGCTGCGCCGCAGCATTCTGCCGCTGATGCTGACCGGCCTCGTCATTGGCGCACTGCTGGCTTGGCGCGTGGAAGACCTGCCGGTCGAAGTCCCGCTCGGCATCTTGGTGGTGGTTTGCTCCCTCATCGACATCTACCGTGTGCTTGCCGAGCGCAGCCTGCCGATGCCGGTCTGGCTGCAACGACTCATCACCCTGCTGGCGGGGGCGGCGCAGGGTTTTGCGGCGAGTGGCGGGCCCTTGCTGGCGGTAGCACTCGCGAATTCCGGCCTACCCAAAGCCCGCCTGCGCGCCAGCCTCTCGGTGGTTTGGTTCCTCACCAACTCGCTACTCACCATCGGATTTGTCAGCACTGGTCGCTACTCCCTACCCATGGCTGGGCTCACGGCTGCCTTGCTGCCGGTGATGCTGCTGGCACTTGCAGCAGGGGAGTGGGCGCATCATCGGGTGAGCGAGCGGCAGTTTCGTTTGATTATCGACTTACTCTTGCTGGTCGCTGGCTTGGCGCTGCTTTTTTAGCCAGTTGTCGGTAGATGCGCGCACGATGCGCGCCGTTGACCGCAACTGACAGCGTGTTCGGCAGAATTACCGCGCCGTTGATGCCGCAAAGCCTCGCCGTCGGCGCTGTGCTGCATTGCGCAGCAGTGCACATTTGGGAATAATCCAAATGTTGCATTGCAGCGAACGCTAGGTGTGCCTGCCCTTGCGCCCTTTTTGGGCGCCTAATCAGGACTTCTCCAAGACGACCATGCTGCCGCAAACCCAGCGGCGAGGGCTTCGCCGCCCCCTAAAGTTTTTATTGAGGTTTGTGAGCATGAACCAGGCAGAAGGTTTCGCGCACGCCTCAGGCACGGGTCTGTACCGGCCCGAGTTTGAGCGCGACAGCTGTGGCTTTGGGCTAATCGCCCAGATGGACGACGTTGCCAGCCACGAGATTGTCAAACGGGCCATTATTGGCCTTGAGCGCATGACCCACCGTGGTGCGATTGCCGCGGACGGTAAAACCGGCGACGGCTGCGGTCTGCTCATGAAGAAACCCTCCCGCTTCCTGCGTCGTGTGGCGAAGGAGGCCGGTATCGCCCTCACCGACGCACCCTTCGCCGCCGGCAATGTGTTTTTGTCGACTGACGCGGCCAAGGCCACCCGCGAGCGTGACGTGCTGGCCGCTGCCTGCGCCCACAACGGCCTGAGCCTGGCCGGCTGGCGCGTACTGCCGATCAACCCAACAGACGCCTGCGGCGCGGAGGCGATCGCCGCCCTGCCGCGCTTTGAGCAAGTGTTTGTCACCTCGCCCGAGGGCATGCATAAGTTCGAGTTCGAACTGCGCCTGTTCAAGGCGCGCCGCCGCGCTGAGAAGATCCTCGTTGCTGAAGGCGACACCGAGTTTTACGTCACCGCCTTGTCCTGCCGCGTCATCGTCTACAAAGGCCTGGTGATGCCGGAATACCTCGCGGTGTTCTACCCAGACCTCGCCGCACCGGACATGGAAAGCAGCATCTGCGTCTTCCATGAGCGCTTCTCGACCAACACGCTGCCTAAGTGGCGCTTGTGCCACCCGTTCCGCTTTTTGGCGCACAACGGCGAGATCAACACCATCAATGGCAACCGCTATTGGGCGCAGGCGCGGGCACCGAAGTTCCAGTGCGCGGCGCTGCCGGACATCCACGAGATCACCCCGCTGGTGGGCCTCAAGGGTTCGGACTCCGAGAGCCTCGACAATATGTTCGAGGTGCTGCTCGCCGGTGGCATGGACATGTTTGCGGCCCTGCGCGCGCTGATCCCTCCCGCGTGGCAAAACGTCGAGGACTTAGACCCAGACCTGCGCGCTTTCTACGAATACAACAGCCTGCAAATGGAGCCTTGGGATGGCCCCGCCGGTGTGGTGGTGACCGATGGCCGCTACGCCATCTGTGCCACCGACCGCAACGGCCTGCGCCCGACCCGTTACGTCATCACCCGCGATCGCGTCATCGTGCTGGCCTCTGAGATTGGGGTCTCCGACTTCGAACAAAGCCAAGTGGTCGAGAAAGGCCGCTTGCGCCCCGGCCAAATTTTGGCGATCGACACCGAAACCGGCAGCCTGCTGCGCCCTGAGGACATCGACCGCATCTTGGCGAGCCGTGCGCCGTACAAGAAGTGGCTGAAGGACGGTAGCCAGCGCTTGGAATCCACCCTGCATGACGACCCGACCGGGCTCGACCGCATGCACCCTGAGAGTGTCGCCATCTATCAAAAGATGTTCGGCCTCACCTTTGAGGAGAAGGATCAAATCCTGCGCGTGCTGGCAGAGTCTGGCCAGGAATCCGTCGGCTCTATGGGCGACGACACCCCGTTCGCCGTGCTCTCGGAGAAGTCCCGCTCGCTCTACGATTACTTCCGCCAGCAGTTTGCACAGGTCACCAACCCGCCCATCGACCCGCTGCGTGAGCAGATCGTGATGAGCTTGGAGTGCAGCTTGGGTGCTGAGTCCGGCATGTTCGACGAAACCCCAGAGCGCGCGAATCGCCTGACGGTGGACTCGCCGGTGCTGTCGGAAGGCAAGTTCAAGAAGCTCTTGGCGATGGAAGGCCCGCGCTACCGCCACAGCGTCATCAACCTCAACTACGACCCCGCGATTGGGCTTAAGGCCGCCATCGAGGCCGTTTGCGATGCAGCCGTCGCCGCCGTGCGCTCTGGCACCGTGGTGCTGGTGCTGTCTGACCGTGCGCTGGGCCGCGAGCAATTACCCATCCACGCGCTGTTGGCCGTCGGTGCGGTGCAGCACCGCTTGATCCGCGAAGAACTGCGTTGCGACTGCAACATCATTGTCGAGACCGCGACCGCGCGTGACCCGCACCAAATCGCCTGCCTGATTGGCTACGGCGCGTCCTGCGTGTACCCCTACCTCGCCTACGCCAGCCTCTACGAGATGGTGCGCGCCGGTGAGATCAAAGGTAAGGCCGCAGAGGCCTTGGCCAGCTCCTTCCGCAAGGGCATCAACAAGGGGCTCTACAAAATCATCAGCAAGATGGGCATCAGCACCATCGCCAGCTACCGTGGCGCGCAGTTGTTTGAGGCCGTAGGCCTCGCGCATGAGGTGGTGGAGACTTGCTTTGAGGGCACGGTGAACCGCATCGCCGGTGCCAACTTCGACGACCTGCAAACCGAGCAAGCCGCACAGGCGCAAATCGCTTGGGTACCGCGCAAGACGGTGGAGCAGGGCGGGCTCTATAAGTTCGTCCAAGGCGGCGAGTACCACGCCTACAACCCCGACGTCATCGCCACCTTGCAGGCGGCTGTGCAGCAGGGCGACTATGGCCTCTATAAGGCGTACGCGCAGTTGGTCAACGAGCGCCCGGTCGCCACCCTGCGTGACCTGCTCAAGCTCTCCACCGACGCCAAGCCCATCCCCTTGAGCGAAGTCGAGCCGATTGAGGCGATCTTCAAGCGCTTTGATTCCGCCGGCATGAGCTTGGGTGCTTTGAGCCCCGAGGCGCATGAGGCTTTGGCGATTGCCATGAACCGCCTCGGTGGTCGCAGTAATTCGGGTGAGGGCGGCGAAGACCCAGCCCGTTACAACACCGAGAAGTCCAGCAAGATCAAGCAGATCGCTTCTGGCCGCTTTGGCGTTACGCCTGCGTATTTGACGAGCGCAGAAGTGTTGCAGATCAAAGTCGCGCAGGGTGCTAAGCCCGGCGAGGGTGGCCAGCTGCCGGGCGATAAGGTCAACGATCAAATCGCCCAATTGCGCTTTGCCAAGCCGGGCGTGGCACTGATCAGCCCGCCGCCGCACCACGACATCTACTCGATCGAAGATCTGGCACAGCTGATCTTCGACTTGAAGCAAGTCAACCCGCAGGCTCTGGTCAGCGTCAAGCTGGTGTCCGGCCCCGGTGTCGGCACTATCGCTGCGGGTGTTGCCAAGTGCTACGCGGATTTGATCACCATCTCCGGTTACGACGGTGGCACGGGTGCAAGCCCACTCACCAGCGTCAAGTACGCCGGCACGCCTTGGGAATTGGGCCTCGCCGAAACCCACCAGACGCTGCGCCTGAACGGGCTGCGTGAGAAGGTGCGGGTGCAGACCGACGGCGGCCTCAAGACCGGCTTGGATGTCATCAAAGCCGCCATCTTGGGTGCCGAGAGCTTCGGCTTTGGTACTGCACCGATGGTCGCTTTGGGCTGCAAGTATTTGCGCATCTGCCACCTCAACAACTGCGCGACGGGTGTGGCAACGCAGAACAAAACCCTGCGTCTCAAGCACTTCATCGGCCTGCCCGAGATGGTGATGAATTACTTCCGCTTTGTGGCGGAAGAAACCCGCGAGCTGATGGCCAGCCTCGGGATTCGCACGCTGCAAGAGCTGATCGGCCGCACCGAGCTGCTCAGCACCAGCGCTGGCGCTACCAGCAAGCAGAGCCACCTTGACCTGCAACCCATCCTGTCTGCTGCGGGCATGGTGCTCGACAGCAAGCACTACTGCACCTCCGGTAACGAGCCTTTCGATAAAGCAGAACTGGCCGAACAAATGGTGCGCGATGCTTTGGGCGCGATTGAGGCTAAGTCCGGTGGGGCGTGGAGCTACCGCGTCAATAACACTTCGCGCTCGATTGGCGCGCGCCTCTCGGGTGAGATCGCCCGCCGCCACGGCAACTTAGGCATGAGCGACGCGCCCATCACCATCCAACTGACCGGCACTGCTGGCCAGAGCTTGGGCGTGTGGAACGCAGGCGGGCTCAATATTGAGCTCACCGGCGATGCCAATGACTACGTCGGCAAGGGCATGGCGGGGGGGCGCATCATCGTCAAGCCGCCCAAGGGTGTGCGCTTCAAGACGCAGGACACCGCCATCATCGGTAACACCTGTCTGTATGGTGCGACCGGCGGCACGCTCTACGCGGCGGGCTCTGCGGGTGAGCGCTTCGCGGTGCGTAACTCGGGGGCGACGGCGGTGGTGGAAGGCTGCGGCGACCACGGCTGCGAGTACATGACCGGCGGCATCGTCGTGGTGC
>CAZHTI010000070.1:0-6272 GCA_964535755.1 uncultured Salinisphaerales bacterium
TTCCTACTCTTCAGCAAGGGTGGGGTAGGCAAGTTTCATCTGCCCACCATTTCACCGTAAAGGTTTAAACGGTGGGCACGCTTCGCTTTGCCCACCCTACTTTTTTTGCAGATATTTGGCTGTTACTCGGACGGCTCTGGCAACTCCCGCAATAGCGCACTAGCCGCCGCCGATAATGTCCGCCGCGTATGCCAAACCGCGCCTAAATTGCGGCTGAGGCGTAGTTCGGGGATATCCAGCACGGTGAGTGCTGGGTCATCGAGCATGGAGCGCGGCAATACGCTCCAGCCTAGGCCGATGCTGACGAGCATTTTTAGGGTTTCTAAATAATTGGTTGCTAAGCGCACGCGTGGGCTCAGGCCGTGCTTTTGCAGCGCGGCGGTGACGATACGGTGGGTGTAGGTGGCGGCGTCGGGGAGTACGGCGGGGTAGCCGGCTAGTTGTTGGATGTGCTGGGCGGCGGGCTGCGCCAGTGGGTGATCGCTGCTGACGACGACGGCGAGCGGGTCGGGCCAGACGATGCGGGATTCCAGTTGCGGCAGCGGGCTCAAGGGCAGGGTGACGATGCCGAGTTCCAGCTTGCCGGCGAGCACGGCTTGGCAGGCGAGTTCGGAGTCCATGAATTGGATGTCCAAATCCACTTGCGGGTGGCGCTGGACGTAACTGCGCAGCAGTGGCGGCAGGCGATGTAGGCCGATGTGGTGGCTGGTACCGATGCTCAGGCGGCCGGCGATGGGGCCATCCAAGCGAGTTAGGGCGCGGGCACCGTCTTGCAATTCCTGCAGGGCGCGGCGGGCATGCGGCAGTAGGGTGCGGCCAGCGTCGGTGAGGCTGACTTGCCTTGCGAGGCGGTCAAACAGCGGCTGCCTGAGCTGTGCCTCCAGGCTCGCAATGCGCTTGCTGATGGCGGGCTGGGACAGGTGCAGGGTCTCTGCCGCACGGCTAAAGCTGCCGGAGTCGGCAATTTCTACAAAGGCGCGGAGGGCGTAGGTATCTATTTCCATATGGAATGGTAATTAGGAAAACAATTCATTGGAGTAATGGCTGCGCCGCCCTTACGATGCGCGCCATTGTTGGAGGCGTGCTCGCGCCCCATCCCCACCCCAAGCAGTGATCCTCATGGCCAAAACGCTCTACGACAAACTCTGGGACGCCCACGTGGTGCGCTCCGAACCCGGCGGCACCGCGCTGCTCTATATCGACCGCCATTTGGTGCACGAGGTAACGAGCCCGCAGGCCTTTGAGGGCTTGCGTTTGGCAGGCCGCCAGCCGTGGCGCTTGAGCCGCAACTTGGCGGTGCCGGATCACAACGTGCCGACCACCAACCGCGCGGGCGGCATTGCCGACCCAGTCTCGCGCGAGCAGGTCGACGCGCTCGACCGCAACGTCAAGCACTTCAACGTGCCCTACATTCCGCTGTCGGATTTGCGGCAGGGCATCGTCCACGTCGTTGGCCCTGAGCAAGGTGCGACGCTGCCGGGGATGACGGTGGTCTGCGGCGATAGCCACACCGCCACGCACGGTGCCTTCGGCGCACTGGCCTTCGGCATCGGCACCTCGGAGGTCGAGCACGTGCTCGCCACCCAGTGCCTGATCCAGAACAAGAGCAAGGCGATGTTGGTGCGGGTCAATGGCGCGGTCGGTGCCGGCGTGACCGCTAAGGACATCGTGCTCGCCATCATCGGCCGCATTGGTACGGCGGGCGGTACCGGCTACACGATTGAGTTTGCGGGCCAAGCCATCAGCGATTTGTCGATGGAAGGCCGGATGACGGTCTGCAATATGGCGATTGAGGCGGGCGCACGCGCCGGCATCATCGGCGTGGATGCAAAGACCATCGCTTATGTGAAGGGCCGCCCCTTAGCCCCGAAGCCCGAGCACTGGGACGCCGCCGTTGCCTGGTGGACGACGCTGGTCAGCGACGAGGGCGCAGCCTTCGACACCGTCGTCGAACTCGACGCCAAGGACATCAGCCCTCAAGTCACTTGGGGCACTAGCCCGGAGATGGTGGTGCCGGTGACTGGCCGCGTGCCGGACCCCGCTCAGGAGGCCGACGCCGTCAAGCGCGGCAGCATGGAGCGGGCGCTGGCCTATATGGGCCTCACTGCCAACACGCCGGTCGAGCAGATCGCGATTGATAAGGTCTTCATCGGCTCCTGCACCAATGCCCGCATTGAGGATTTGCGGGCAGCGGCGGCGGTGGTGCGCGGTAAAACCAAGGCCAGTAATGTCAGCTTGGCGATGGTCGTGCCCGGCTCTGGCTTGGTGAAGCGACAAGCCGAGAGCGAAGGGCTGGATGTCATCTTCAAGGCCGCCGGCTTTGAGTGGCGCGAGCCCGGTTGCAGCATGTGCTTGGGCATGAATGACGACCGCCTAGCCCCCGGCGAGCGTTGTGCGTCCACCAGCAACCGCAACTTCGAAGGTCGCCAAGGGGCAGGGGGCCGCACGCACTTGGTCAGCCCGGCCATGGCCGCTGCTGCGGGCATCGCTGGGCGGTTTGTCGACATTCGCAATTTGTAATAAGGTAATACGGTAATACCGCATTACGGATGACCGCTATGGAAACCTCTCGCCTCACCGAAAAATCGCAAGCCACCATTCCGGCGGCGATCCGCAAGTTGCTGGGCCTCAAGCCCGGCGACCGCGTGGGGTTTGAGCCGCAGCCCGACGGCACGGTGCGTCTGCGCAAAGTCACGCCGCTGGACCACGAATACCTGCAAGCACTCTCTGCCACCTTGGCGACGGAGTGGGACTCGGAGGCGGACGACCGTGCATTTGCCCAGCTTTGAGCCCGGCACGGTGGTGGTGCTGCCGTTCCCCTTCACCGATTCCACCGCCAGCAAGCGCCGCCCAGCCGTAGTGGTTTCTACCCACCGCTTCAACGACGCCGCAGGGCATTTCATCGCGGCGATGGTGACCAGTGCCGAGCAAAGCGATTGGCCGCAGGATGTGCCCATCACCCAGCCAGCAGCGGCCGGGCTGACGCAAGCCTGCCTCGTGCGCATGAAGCTTTTTACCTTGGACGCCCGCTTGGTACTGCGCGCCGCCGGCCGCCTAAGCCCTTGGGATTGGTCCCAAGTGCAAGGGGCACTGGCCGCCGTGCTGCCGCCGCCCGCTGCGGGCGTCCTCCACGAAACTCCCGCTCCATTTGGTGCTCATTGATATGAACCCCTTTACCTCGCTCACCAGCAAAGTCCTGCCGCTGGACCGCGCCAATGTCGATACCGACGCCATCATCCCCAAGCAGTACTTGAAGAGCATCTACAAGTCCGGCTTTGGCCCCTACTTGTTTGACGACTGGCGCTATTTGGACGCCGGCGATTTGAGCATCCCAGTCGCTGGCCGCCGTGCTAACCCAGACTTCGTGCTGAACAACCCCGTGCACGAGGGCGCGAAGATTCTGTTGGCGCGTGAGAACTTCGGCTGTGGCTCCAGCCGCGAGCACGCAGTTTGGGCGCTGGAGAACTACGGCTTCCGCTGCGTGATCGCACCCAGCTTTGCCGACATCTTCTTCAACAACAGCTTCAAGAACGGCTTTCTGCCCTTGGTGCTTAAGCCTGAGGAAGTCGAAGCCTTGTTCCAGTTCGTCGCAGCGAACCCGCAAGCCGAAGTGACGGTGGATCTGGCCGCCCAAACCGTGCTCTGGGCCGATGGCAGTGCCGCCTTCGCCATTGACCCCTTCCGCAAGGATTGCCTGCTGCGCGGCTTGGATGACATTGGCCTGACGCTGGAGCACGCCGAGGCCATCAAAGCCTATGAAGCTGCGCGCCAACAGGCCGCACCGTGGTTGTTCCAGGCCTGAGGGGTTCGCCATGAGGAATCTGTTTTTAGCTGGCCTTGCTGCGCTGCTCGCCACCACCGCGCAGGCCGCCACTGCGCCCTTGTGGACGACCAGCGGCTTTGAGCAGCCCGAGTCGGCCGCGTATTCGCCCGCCAATGGTGGGCGCATCTACCTCAGCAATGTGGTGGGTGATCCCTCAGCCCGCGACGGCAATGGCTACATCAGCCTGCTGTCAGCCGACGGCAAGCTGATCAAGCAAAAGTGGAAGACTGGCCTCAACGCGCCCAAGGGTGTGGCGGTTAAGGCCGGGCTTTTATATGTGACCGATCTCGACGAGTTGCTGGAGATTGATACCGGCAACCTGCGCGTGCTGCACCGCTACAAGGCGGAGGGTGCCAAGTTCTTGAACGATGTGGTGGTGCGCGGCGACACCGTGTATGTCAGCGATATGTTCACGAATACGCTCTGGCAGCTCACCGGCCAGCACTTCCGGCCTTTGCTCAAAGACGCAGCGCTGCAAGGGCCGAACGGCTTGGCCGTCATCAACGGCAAATTGGTGGTCGGCTCTTGGGGCGTGATTACCGAAGGTTTCACCACCTCCAGCCCCGGTTACTTGCAAGTCGTGGAGGGCGGCCAAGTGCTGCCGCTGCACGCGCCCATCCCACTCGGCCATTTGGATGGCGTGATTGGCGACGGCAAGGGTGGCGTCATCGTCAGTGATTGGATGACCGGCAATGTGTTTAAGGTGTCCGATAAGGGCGAGGTGCAGCTCTGGCTGCCGCTAGAACCGGGCACGGCGGACATCGGCACGATCCCCAATAAAGCGGTGCTCATCCCCAATATGAACGCCGGCACCTTGACTGCCTACCCCATGCCCTAGGGCATTACTGAGCACAGGCTATGAACTTAACTTGGCTGCAAAAAGGCTTTATCGCCGCAGGGCTGATGAACATCGGCGGCGTGCTGCTGTTCTCGCGCGGCTTTAGCAATGCCGCGATCAATCAGGCCGACCCGGTAGTGATGTCCAACTTCGGCCTGTTGATGATCATCGTCTGGGGGCTGGCCTACTTGGGTGCGGCCGCCATCACCAGCAATCTCAAGTGGCTGGCGGCTGCCTTCGCGCTGGAAAAACTGGTGTATGTGCTCGCTTGGGGCCACTGGATCTCAGGCAATAGTCTCGCAGCGCTCTTCGCCCAAGACCGGATGGCGGGCATGTTCTACAGCATCTACGGGCTCAACGACCTAGTGTTCATGCTGTTCTTCTTCTGGGTGTTTTTGAGCCAGCGCCAGCGCGCTCAGGCTTAGTTGTAACCATTCTATTTCCTCGTATTTCTTCTCGCGCACACATGAAAAACCTGCTCATCCTCCCCGGCGACGGCATCGGCCCTGAAATCATGGCGGAGGCTGTCAAAGTGCTGGATGTCCTCAAGGCCAAGCACGGCCTTGCCGTGCAATGGAGCTTTGGCCTTTTGGGTGGTGCTGCCTATGACGCGCACGGCAACCCCTTCCCGGACGTCACCAAAGAGGCAGCGCTCAAGGCCGATGCCATCCTGCTGGGTGCGGTCGGTGGCCCTGCCTACGACACACTGCCGAAAGCGGTGCGGCCCGAGCGCGGCCTCTTGGCCATCCGCTCCACACTCGGCCTCTACGCTAACTTGCGCCCGGCCATCATCTATCCAGCACTCGCCAATGCCAGCTCGCTGAAGCCGGAGTTCGTTGCGGGGCTGGACTTGCTCATCGTGCGCGAGCTCACCGGCGGGATTTACTTCGGCAAGCGCAGTGCGACGGTGGAGAAGAATTACGTCGTCGGCAGCCACACCGTGCCGGAGACGAGGGTCGCCACCGACACCGAGGCGTACTCGGAGTTCGAGATTGAGCGCATCGCCCGCACCGCGTTCGTCGCGGCGCAAAAGCGCGGCAAGAAGCTTTGCAGCGTCGATAAAGCCAATGTGCTGGAATCCAGCCAGCTCTGGCGTGAGGTCATGGAGCGCGTCGCCAAGGACTACCCCGACGTCAGCTTGAGCCATATGTATGTCGATAACGCCGCCATGCAGTTGGTGCGTGGGCCCAAGCAGTTCGACGTCGTCGTGACCAGCAATATGTTCGGCGACATCCTCTCGGACATCGCCGCTCAGCTCACCGGCAGCATCGGCATGCTGCCGTCGGCCAGCCTTAACGAGAAGGCCCAAGGCCTCTACGAACCCAGCCACGGCTCCGCACCCGACATCGCTGGCAAAGGCATCGCCAATCCGCTGGCGACTATCCTCTCGCTCGCCATGCTGCTGCGTTACTCGCTCGCACGTGGGGACTTGGCGGATCAGGTCGAAGCTGCCGTGCAGACCGTGCTGGAGCAGGGCCTGCGCACTGGCGATATCGCTGCACCCGGCGAAGCGCGTTTGGGCACGGCCGCCATGGGTGACGCCGTCGTGGCGGCATTGCGCTAGTCGACCATGGCTTGGCTCTATCTGCTGCTCGCCGGGGCGTTTGAGAT
>CAZHTI010000070.1:6372-8484 GCA_964535755.1 uncultured Salinisphaerales bacterium
TTTGCCAATTCCCCGAGAGAAAAATGAGCCGTAAATTTGACGTTGCAGTTGTTGGTGCCACCGGCGCGGTCGGTCAGTCGATGTTGGAGATCCTCGCCCAGCGCAATTTCCCGGTCGGCAAGGTGTATGCGCTGGCCTCTGAGCGCAGCGTCGGCACGACCGTGGAGTTCAACGGCGAGGATTTGGACGTCGAAAACCTCGCGGACTTCGACTTCTCCAAGGTGCAGATTGGCTTGTTCTCGCCCGGCGCTTCCGTGAGTGCCATCTACGCGCCCAAGGCCGCCGCAGCCGGCTGCGTGGTGATCGATAACACCAGCCAATTCCGCTACGACGCCGACATCCCGCTGGTGGTGCCCGAGGTCAATCCGGATGCCATCGCCCAGTACAAAACCCGCGGCATCATTGCCAACCCGAACTGCTCGACCATCCAGATGCTGGTGGCGCTCAAGCCCATCTACGACGCGGTCGGCATCACCCGCATCAATGTCGCGACGTATCAGAGCGTGTCCGGCACCGGCAAAGAGGCGATTGAGGAGCTCGCCAAGCAAACCGCGAGCTTGCTCAACATGCAGGGTGCGGAGACCAAGGTCTACCCCAAGCAAATCGCCTTCAACTGCTTGCCGCAGATCGACGTCTTCATGGACAACGGCTACACCAAAGAAGAAATGAAGATGGTGTGGGAGACGCAGAAGATTTTTGGCGACGACCGTATCCTCGTGAACCCCACCGCCGTCCGCGTGCCGGTGTTCTACGGCCACTCCGAGGCGGTGCACATCGAGACCCGCGAGAAAATCACCGCCGCTCAGGCACGCGCCTTGCTGGAAGTAGCCCCAGGTGTGCAGGTGATGGACGAAGCAGTGGCCGGCGGTTGGCCGACGGCGGCGACCGAAGCGGCAGGGCACGACCCAGTCTTCGTAGGCCGTATTCGTGAGGATGTTTCACACCCTTTGGGGCTCAACCTCTGGGTGGTGGCAGACAACGTGCGCAAAGGTGCTGCGTTGAACGCGGTTCAGATCGCCGAAGTGTTGGTGGCACAGTATTTATAGGTTATAAAGCGGCTAACAGCCGCAACCTCATGTGCTTTACGCTTTGGTCGGCAGAAACTATTGATTAAGCGGTATAAAAGCGCGGGGTTAGGGAGTTATGAAACAGCGGCTATTCACCAAAACAGCCATGGCCTCAGCACTTGCTGCGGCCTGTCTGTCAGCGCATGCGCTGGGCTTAGGCGAGCTTAATGTTGCCTCTAACCTGAACCAGCGCTTTACCGGCGTGATACCGCTGTCTGAGATCAACAGCGAAGACCTCGAAACGGTCACTGTCACTCTGGCTCCGCCTGATGCCTACGACCGTGCTGGGCTAGACCGTAGCGACTTCCTCAACAGCCTGCGCTTTGACGTCCGCAACGATGGCGGCAACCCGCGCGTGGTCGTCTCCAGCACGCAGATCGCCCGCGAGCCGATGGTGAACGTGCTGGTTCAGGCGCGCTGGAAGGGCGGCAAAATCATCCGCGAATACGCGGTCCTGTTGGACCCGCCCGACCTGCCGAAGCCGAAGCCTAAGCCCGCTCCGGTAATTCAGGCCGCGCCTGCTCTACCGGCACCCGTGGCCTTGCCGCCGACACGGCCAGTTGCCCCCGCAGCCATCCTCGCCCCGCCGATGGCAGTACCACCGCTGCCGACTGCGGCGCAAGCTAAGCCCTTGCCGCTGCCCGAGGTGGTGCAGCGTAAGCCTGCGGAATCCGAATTCTTTGAGACCAGCTCAGAGGCCAGCCAGCCCGTCGTGCGCAAAGGCCGCAGTCCTGCGGCAACACCGATTGCGCCGGTTGCAGTCACGGGCGACGCCTACGGGCCGATCAAACCGCAAGAAACGCTGTGGCGCGTGGCGACTAACATCCGCCCGAGCGGCAAGGTGTCGATGGAGCAGGTGATGTTGGCTTTGGTCGATGCCAACCCAAGCACCATCCAGCGCGGTATCACGCTCGCCAAGGGCAGCATGCTGAAAGTGCCGACCTTGGACAGCATGCTGCGCTTGTCGCCCGCTGAGGCCAAAGCGCGCTTGGCGGCAATCCAAGCGGGCCGCACGCGTGCCGGTAGCAACGCAACCGCCGCGCCA
>CAZHTI010000070.1:8584-14884 GCA_964535755.1 uncultured Salinisphaerales bacterium
GTGCCCGTGCAGCCCGCTGCGCCCAGCACGGCCCCTGCGGTCATCACGCCATCGGCAGCGCCGAGTGGCGCTGCGACGCCCCCCACCACCGCAGAACCGGGCGGAACTTCACCCGCAGGCGCGCCATCAGACAGCGCCGCGGCGACCACCGCTGTCGGCCCTGAAGCCAGCACGGCTAACACCGCTCCATTGACGCCGCCGGCAGCTGTACCCCCGGCCGCGACGCCACCGGTCGTCGCGGATCCTTTCGCGACGGACGACGCGCCCGGCAACGACTTGCTGAGCTACTGGCCCTTGGCGGCTGGTGGTGGTTTGGCTTTGCTGTTCGGCCTCTTGGCATTCAGCCGGGTGCGGAAGAAGCCCGCGCCGATGCCGGACCGCTACCCACCGCAAGCCGCTGGTGCATCGCCAGCGCGGCCCACAGCGCCATCCGCCCCGAGCGCTCCGCCACGCGCAGCCGTGGTGACGCCCCCGTCCGCCAACCGTGCGGGCGATACCCAAATCACCACCGCACGCGCCTTGGCAGCAGATCACGCACCCGTCAGTGCTGCACCGGCAGCAGCGGCCAGTGTTGCCGCACCGATGGACTTCGACCTCACCCGCCCAGCCTCGGTGAGCCACGACGGCGGCGAGGGCTTTGAGCACGTCGCAGCGGCAGCGCCAGCGGTCGCCAAAACCAAGGCCGACCCGCTCGCCGACGCTGACTTCCACCTCGCTTACGGTTTGTTCGACGAGGCCGAGGAAGTGCTGACTAAGGCCATCGCCCGTGAGCCCGCGCGTGCTGACCTCAAGCTCAAGCTGGCGGAAGCCTTCTTCGCCTCCGGCAAGGCGGACGCCTTCGAAAGAATCTCGGCGGGACTAAAAGATCGCGTCAGCGGCGCGGAGTGGTCCAAGATCGCCATCATGGGCTCGCAGTTGCTGCCGGGCAGCAGTCTCTACCAGTCCGGTGCGGGCGTGGCGGAAGCCACCGATTTCGATCTCACGCTCGACCGCTTGCCGGCTGATCAAAGCAAGCCCTTGGGCGCGCTCTCCGCAGATTTCGCCGAGACGGTGCCCCCGCCGAACAGCGTCACCGGCATGCCGAATTTGGCGCGCGATTTATCGGACGACGTGTTTGCCGACGTCGCCAAGGCGGCGGCGGTGCCGATGATCTCCATGCCCTCGGTGCTGGATACCCCATCCAGCGACGCCGACGCCATCGACTTCATGTTGGGCCAGAGCATCGTCCCCTTGGGCATGAACCAGCTCGCAGGCTCGCCTGCGGCCCCAGCGCGGGACTTGAACAAGCCGCTGGAATTTAACCTTGGCGGCACCGCGCTGAATGTCGATAGCCCGATCCGGCCACTGACTTTGCCGGCCGAGGAGATCAACAGCTTGGAGATCTCGCTGCAATCGCTACAGGTCAGCCTGACGCCGCGCGAGCAAGCCCCCGCGAGCGAGGACGAGATGAACACCAAGCTCGATTTGGCGCGCGCCTACGTCGAGATGGACGACAAAGACTCCGCCCGCGGCTTGCTCAAGGAAGTCGTCGAGCACGGCTCTGAGCAGCACCAGTCGGAAGCCAAAGCCCTACTTGAGCGCTTGGGCGGTCAGTAAGATTTTCGGCGGTAGCAGCGCTCTGCCGCACTACCCAATGAGCCTCAGGATCTCAGCAAAGCATCTGCTGAGATAATGAGGCTCAATCGTTTTGAGCTTTCACCCTCGTGCCTCGTCTTGCCGCCCGCATTGAATACCTCGGCACCGCCTATGCGGGCTGGCAGCGGCTGAGCCATATCGTCAGCATTCAGGAGCAGTTGGAGCGCGCACTCAGTGCGATTGCCGATCACCCCGTGCTGGTACAGGCAGCAGGCCGCACCGATGCTGGCGTGCATGCGCTCGCGCAGATCATCCACTTTGATACCCAAGCCGAGCGCCCGCTGCGCGGTTGGATTTTGGGTGCCAACGCCAAGCTGCCGCCGGATATTTCCATCCGCTGGGTGCAGCCGGTGGCCGAGCGTTTCCATGCCCGGCACAGCGCGCTGGGGCGCAGTTACCGCTACGTCATCCACAACAGCCCTTCGCGCTCGGCCCTGAGCCTGCACCGCGCTGCATTCTGGCCACGCCTCTTGGACGCCGACGCCATGCACCGCGCCGCCCGCTGCCTTCTGGGCGAGCAAGATTTCTCCGCGCTGCGCGACTCCGAGTGCCAATCGCGCACGGCCATGCGCTGTGTGACCCAAGTGGACGTCCAGCGGCGTGGCGAGTTCGTGGTGCTGGATGTCAGCGCCAATGCCTTCTTGCACCACATGGTGCGCAACATCACCGGCACGCTGCTGGAAGTCGGCATGGGCCGCCAACCAGAGTCTTGGGTGGCAGAGGTCATGGCCAGCCGCGACCGCAAGCTCGCGGGTATGACGGCCCCCGCCGATGGCCTCACCTTCATCGGCCCACGCTATGCCGAGGAATGGGGGCTGCCCAGCACCGAGTGGCCACCGCTGCCCTGAGCCGTAGCTGCGCGCACAACCGCTCATCGCAGCGATGCGACCTTCGCGTGGTGGCAGGATTGCTCCTGAGGTAGGGCTCAGATACCGTCACCGATCAGTTCTGCTGCGCAGTGCAGCATGCAGTCTTCGTATTTGGAGTCCGCCGTGAAGCAAACCGCTCGCTCGATTGCCCTTGCCGTATCGACCTTGGTACTAGCCGCCTGCGGGGACTCCGGCGGCAGCCCCACCGTGGTCGGCGGTGGTAGCAGCTCCGGTGCGGGCTCCAGCGGTGGCGGTGGCCCTAGCCCTGCTGCGGAATGCGTCTACTCAGGCCCTCAAGCCGCCCGCAATTTCTCCACCAGCACCAGCCGCACAGCCAGCGGTACCGGCTGTGACAAGTCCACGGCGATTTTGTCGGACGCCGTGAGCTTCCGCGATGCCGCAGCCCCCACCGGTGCCAATGCCGACGGCAAAACCCTAATCAGCGCACATGTCTTTGTGCCCGCGTTCACGCCGGGGCAGACCTTCCCCATCATCCTGCACAGCCACGGCTGGAGCGTGCACAACGTCACCGCGACCACGCCGATCACCCCCGGCAGCAAGAGCATGTTCACCATCGCCGACCAGTTGGTTTCCAATCTGTCGGCACTCGATGGCGGCTACATCGTGGTCAGTTTTGACGAGCGCGGCTGGGGCCAAAGCGAGGGTGAGATCGCCGTGATGGCCCCCGAGCGTGAGACCCAAGATGCCAAGGCAGTCATCGACTGGCTGGTAGCCGAGGGCAAGGCTGGCCGCTTGCCGGTGCAGTTTGACGACGCCGCCCAAACCGACCCCCGCATCGGCAGCATTGGCGGCAGCTACGGCGGCGGCTTTCAGTTTTTGCTCGCAGCCGAAGACCCTCGCCTCGACACGATGGTGCCATTGGGCACTTGGCACGATTTGATCTACGCCCTCACGCCGCACCGCTACACGCCAGACCTCAACTTTGCGCCCGGTATCTTCAAGCAAACCTTCGTCACTGGTTTGTGCCTGCTCTCCAACGCCAGCCCGCTGACCTCATCCACCGGCAGGCGTGATGACGCCCTTGCGCAAGCCTGCTCCGCGCCGCAAACCAGCCGCACGCGGGAGGAGTGGGACCCGACGAATACCGTGATCGACTTCGGCGATAGTCACGGCCTGCGCTGGTACCAGAACAACCCGGGCATGAGCCCCGTGAGTGCTGCCGATAGCAAGAGCGGCCTCGCCCCCGGTGCGGGCTTCGCCCAGCGCGGGGCCATCCCCACCTTTTTGTGGCAAGGCAGCCGCGACGTCTTGTTCAACTTCAACGAAGCGATGTGGAACTACCAATACCTGCGCAGCTTGGCGCCGAATGTGGAGGTCAAACTCTTCACCAACGGCAGCGGCCACAGCAGTGCCCAATGGACTGGCCAAACGCTGGACGGCAGCAACTGCGGCCGCTTTGAGTTTGCCGCCTCGATCCGCGCTTGGCTGAAGAAATACCTCAAGAACGACGCCGCCGATTGGGCCGCTTTGAATGCCCCTAACGTCTGCATGTACACCGAGAACAGCGGCAGCAACGGCCTCACCCAGCATGGGGTGTCGCTCACCGGCGTCACCGAAGGCGCGGGCGATGCCGGCATCACCGCCAGCGCGCAAATGCAGGACGTCACCGCCGCCACGCTGGGGTCTAACGCCTATGTGTTCAAACCCGTGGGCGATCCGATCTCTGGCAGCAACAAGGTCTTGGCCGGCGTGCCGGTGCTCTCGGCAGTAACGGTCTGTGCGCCAGTAGTGGGCTGCAATAACAACGCGGCATTTGCGACCGAGTCCGTCGCCCTCGTAGCCGTCGGCATCCGCCGGGGCACCCAGATCATTGCCGTGGATGACCAAGTGTTTCCGATTCGCGGCTCCGATGCGGACGGCATGGCCACCCGCAAATTCCCGCTGCCGGGCATCGCAGAAACCCTGCAGGACGGCGACCAACTGGGCCTAATCCTCTTCGCCCGACACCCCCAATACGACGTCCGCTGCATCGGCGTAAACCAAGGCGGCAACTTAGGCCCCTACACCCCGCCCTGCGGTGCCGCGACCGCCACGCCGGACTACTACAGCTTCACCGCCGATGTCGCGCTGCCCGTGCTGACGGTCAATGGCGGCAGCGTGCAAGCCCACACCGGCACCGAGCCCTAGCCAGCGGATGAGCTTGCGCGTCAAGTACTGTGGCCTGACTAGGGCAGAGGACGTTGCTGCGGCAGCCGCAAGCCCACAGGTAACGCACCTGGGCTTCGTGCTGGTGGCGGCCTCACCCCGCGCCGTCAGCCCCGAGCAGGCGGAGGCGCTGCGCGCTGCAATCCCAAAAAATGGACCGCAGGCCGTGGCCTTGTTCCAGAACTCCAGCGCCGAGGCCGTGCATGCCGCACTCGCGGTGTTCAAGCCCGCACTCCTACAGTTTCATGGCGATGAAGACGCTGCCTTTTGCCGCCAGTTCGGCCTGCCGTATTGGAAGGCCGTGCCCATGGGCCGCCCGCAGCGCTGGGCCGATTGGGAAGCCGCCTTCCCTGACGCACTAGCGCTGCTGGCCGATAGCCACGGTGGCAGTGGCATCGGCGGCACCGGCCATCGCTTTGATTGGGCGCAACTGCCGCCCCAATCCGAACGCCGTCTGCCATTGATTTTGGCGGGCGGTTTGACCGCAGAAACGGTAGGGCAGGGGATTGCCACGGTCTGCCCTGCCGGTGTCGACGTCAGCAGTGGTATCGAGCAGGCCAAGGGCATCAAAGAACCCCTTAAAATGCGCGCCTTC
The DNA here is from genome assembly GCA_964535755.1 of uncultured Salinisphaerales bacterium. Classification (GTDB taxonomy): domain Bacteria; phylum Pseudomonadota; class Gammaproteobacteria; order Nevskiales; family Nevskiaceae; genus Stagnimonas. The sequence goes on from CAZHTI010000070.1 coordinate 13,850, forward strand.
GTTGCGGCTGTAAGGGCCGCTGATACCGTGCTTTAAGTCCCCTCTCCCGCAGTTGCGACGAGAGGGCTAGGGGGTAGGGCCGAGCAGCATCCGGCTACTACTCTTGATAAATGCCCAGCGACACATGACCGACTACAGCCAGTTCCCAGATGCCCGTGGCCACTTTGGCCCCTACGGCGGCCGATTTGTGGCAGAAACCTTGATGGAGCCCCTGCGCGCTTTGGAGGCGGCCTACGCGCAACTCAAAGCCGACCCTGCGTTTTTGGCCGAACTAGATCACGACCTCAAGCACTACGTTGGCCGCCCCAGCCCGCTCTACCACGCCCAGCGCCTGACCGAAGCCTGGGGTGGCGCACAGATTTGGCTCAAGCGCGAGGACCTAAACCACACCGGCGCGCACAAGATCAACAACACGATTGGTCAGGCCTTGCTCGCCAAGCACCTAGGCAAGACCCGCATCATTGCCGAGACCGGCGCTGGCCAGCACGGTGTGGCCACCGCCACCATCGCCGCCCGTTTGGGCCTCAAATGTGTCGTCTACATGGGCGTCGATGACGTGCAGCGGCAATCGCCCAACGTCTACCGCATGAAGCTGTTGGGAGCCGAGGTCGTGCCCGTCACCAGCGGCACCCGCACGCTGAAAGACGCGCTCAATGAAGCGCTGCGCGATTGGGTCACCAACGTCGACGACACCTTCTACATCATCGGCACCGTTGCAGGCCCGCACCCTTACCCCATGCTGGTGCGCGACTTCAACTCTGTGGTCGGCCGCGAAATCATCACGCAATCGCGCGAGCAACTCGGCCGCCTGCCCGATGCCCTCGTCGCCTGCGTCGGCGGCGGCAGTAACGCCATCGGCATGTTTCACCCCTTGCTGCCGTTCCCAGAGGTCGCGATGTACGGCGTCGAAGCGGGCGGTAAAGGGGTTGCCACCGGCGAGCACGCCGCTCCGCTCTCCGCTGGCCAGCCCGGCGTACTGCACGGCAACCGCACCTATGTGATGGCCGACGACGACGGCCAGATCATCGGCACCCA
>CAZHTI010000071.1:0-3115 GCA_964535755.1 uncultured Salinisphaerales bacterium
AGCCAGGCGCCACGAAACCAAGCCAAGCGCGTGCGCGCGAAATCCGACTTGAATTAGCAAGTAACGGCGTATGTCACCGGTAACACATCGCTACAACCGCAGACTCCCGCTACTCAAAGCGCTGAGGATTTCCGCAGTCAGCGCCTCATAGCCGCGCTTGCGGTCAAGCAGGACATAGAGCGGGTCGCTGACTTGTGCGGGGTCGTAGCCCTCGCGCTTCAGATCGACCTTGCGGTACTTGAAGGTGCCGGTGGTTTCCACCTCAGTCTTCAGCCGCAAAAACAGTGGCAGTGCATAGGCAGGTAGGCGTGGCGCTAGCTCGGCAGCCAGCGCACTGCCATCGAGATTGCAGCCCGGTGCCAAGCACAAGCTGGCCATGCCGGCGCGGCCATCAGCGCCGGGGATTTCCACGCCGTACACCACGGCTTGGGCGATGCCGCCGCAGGTGGCCAGTGCGCCTTCGACTTCGGTGGTGGAGACGTTCTCGCCCTTCCAACGGAAGGTGTCGCCGACCCGGTCGACGAACTGTATGTGGCGATAACCTTGGTCGCGCACCAAATCGCCGGTGTTGAACCAGACATCGCCCTTCTTGAAGACGTCGCGCAGCAGTTTGCTCTCGCTCGCCTTGCTGTCGGTGTAGCCATCAAAGGGCGCGCGCTCGGTGACTTCCGTCAGCAGAAGGCCGACGCCACCCGCGCCGACCTTTTGCAAGAAGTTCTTGCGCCCGCGCACCGGGGTTTCGGTGTCGGCATCGAAGGCGACGATGGCGTAGGCCAAGGGGCTAAAGCCTGCCGTGCCGCGTGCGCCAAAGGCGTTGACGAAGGCGGAGTTGCCCTCGCTAGCGCCGTAAAACTCGCGGATATCGGTGATGCCGAAGCGCTCTTCAAACGCACTCCAGACCTCAGCGCGCAGGCCATTGCCCATGATGATGCGCACAGAGTGCTCACGGTCGCTGGGCTTGGGCGGCTGGTTGAGTAGGTAGCGGCACAGCTCGCCGATGTAGGTGAAGCAGGTCGCGTGGTGCTGGCGGACTTCATCCCAAAACCGGCTGGCGGAGAACTTGCGGCTGAGCGCCAAGCTCGCCCCTGCGGAGAGTGCCGCGCCCCAGCTCACCGTCAGCGCATTGTTGTGGTACAGCGGCAAGCAGCAATAGATGACGTCGTTGGGCTTCAGCCGGAGCGCCATTTGGCCCAAGCCCGCCATGCCGCGCAGCCAGCGGTAGTGGGTCATCTTGCTGGCTTTGGGCAGGCCGGTGGTGCCACTAGTAAAGATGTAGAAGGCGACATCGGCGGCTTTAACTTGCCCCGTGCTGCGCGGGTTTTGGCTGGTTTGCAGCTTGAGCAGGGCGTCGAGGTCGGCCATGCCGTCCGGAGCACTTGCCCCTAAGCCCGCCCAGAGTTGCGCCTTGGGGATATGCGCGTGGTTCTCGATGCTCTCGAAGGCTGCGCGGCATTCCTCGCCCAGTACGATGACGCGGGCATCTAGCAATTGCAGTGAGTGCTCGAGCACTTTGCCGCGCTGGGCGTGGTTGAGCATGCCGGCCGTGGCACCGAGCTTCACGGTGGCCGCGACGAGGGCTAGGGTTTCTGGCCGGTTTTCGAGCAGCAGGGCGACGCGATCGCCCGGCTTGACGCCTAGGCTTTGCAGCACGCCTGCCATGCGATTAGCCAGCGCATTGAACTGGTAGTAGTTCCAGCTGCGGTCTTCAAATTGAAGGGCGATCGCCTCAGGGGTATCAGCCGCATGCTGCTCGATGATCGAGCCGATCGACATGCACCGCTCGGGCTTGGTGCGCAGCAGATTCCACAGCCCCTTGACGGTGGTCGGCGTGTCGGGCAGCGATTTAACGGTGGCGCGGACTAAGTCCAGCAAGCGGATGCGTTCGGTCATGGCGGGGCGTTGGATTTCTATTTTGCGAATGCGGTTCGGTGCTGCCACAAGCAGCGCCCTAGGGTGGCAATGGCGGGGTGTCGGCAACAATGGCCGCAGCGCCGCCAGCCTACGGGAGCCTGCGCCAAGCCGCGAAATTCAAGGCAAAAAAAAGGGGCCGAAAAGCGACTAAGCACTTTTCGGCCCCGGGTCCTCGCTCCCCTTGAGCGATATAGGGTGGTTAAGGAGCGATCAGCGCGTCGATAACCTGACAACAGTCTGAGCCATGCCTCAGCTATTACGAGATAGTAAATCCGCACCTGTGACAAACATCTGACACCGTCCGCCGCGCCACTCAGGATACTTACGGCATAAGCGGTACTCATTCCTAGAACGAAGGTTTGCGATTGGAGAGCGTGACGATGAAGACAATGAGCCAGCTGCTCCGTGCTCTGCGCGGTGGGGCCCATGCGGCTGTGGTCGCCAGCGCCTTGGTGCTTTTGGGCTGCGGAAACTCCAGCCTGCCGCAGACCCCGAGCGGCGGCATGGGCAGCGGTGGCGGTGCCGTGGTCACGCCCTTGAAGTACGACGCCACCGTCACCCGCACCAAGTTCGGCATCCCGCACATCGTAGCGCGGGACTTCGCGAGCCTAGGCTACGGCTATGGCTATGCGTTTTCTGAGGACAACCTCTGCTTGCTGCTCGATGACCTGATCACCATTCGCGGCGAGCGCAGCCGCTACTTTGGGGCCACCGGCACGTACAGCATCTTTGCCAATGGCGCGACAGCGAACAACGTCGATAGCGACTTCTTCTGGAAGCTCATGGCCACCCAAGAGGCCAGCGACCGCATCAAAAACGCCGCCGAGCCGGACGCGCAAGCCGCCGTCACCGGCACCGTCGACGGCATCAATCGCTACATCGCCGAGCTAAAAAGTGGAGGCCACGCGGGCCGCCACGCCGCCTGCCGCGATGCGGAATATCTGCTGCCGATAAGCACCGATGACCTCTACCGGCGCTTTTACCGCCTGAGCATCTTGGCGAGCTCATCAGTGTTTGTGCAGGGCATCTCGCAAGCTGCACCGCCGCCGACCAGCGCCGCACCCAGCCCAGCGGCTGCGCGCAACGCCCGCCGCGCTCCGAGCGTGGAGCAAATGGTGGCAGCAGTGCGGGCTGATCCCGGCGAGATGGATTTCTTCCTCAATAAGGACCGCCCCTTCGGCAGCAATATGTACTCGCTGGGGCC